>CAZEUB010000039.1:0-24447 GCA_964515605.1 uncultured Sulfurovum sp.
TAGGGTTTGTAGATGTTTTTTGACTTGGTCAGGACCTGTTCCACAGTTAAAACCCAAAGAGAGTATATCAAAAGGCTCTAAGATAGTCACAATAGTAGTAGCATCTGTACCGATAAGCATACTACCACTAAGCTCAATAGTCACAGAGACCATAATAGGAAGCTCCACCCCTCGTTCACTATTGGCATCTTGACAGGCGTGGAGTGCTGATTTAATCTGCAAGGGGTCTTGGCAGGTCTCTAGCATAAAAATGTCACATCCACCATCTATTAGCCCAAGAGCTGTCGATTTATACCCCTCATACATCTCATCGTAGTGTATGTGTCCTAAACTTGGAAGTTTGGTTCCCGGACCGATTGAGCCTAAGACAAACCGTGGTTTATCCTCTGTAGCATACTCATTACAGACATCTTTGACAATCTCTGCCCCTTTTTTAGAGAGTTCATAGCATCTATCACCCATATCATACTCATCGAGAACCCAAGGCATAGTCCCAAATGTATTGGTTTTGATAATATCTGCTCCTGCTTTGGCATAGGCGTTGTGGACTTCTCGTATAAGGTGTGGTGCTGTGGCATTGAGTAGTTCGTTACACCCCTCTTGCTCTATACCTTTATCATCTAGCCACGCCTCTTTGGGGATTTTTAGGTTCTGTATCTGTGTACCTGTTGCTCCGTCGATTACGAGGATTCTTTGTTTTAATAGTTGTTTGATTTTTTCTGTTGTGGTTGCCAATATTTTGCCCTTATATCATAGGGGGCGATTACCATCGCCCTACAGATTTATTAATGGCATTGTATCAAAAAGTTCTGATTATTTAGACCAATCCTAGCTCTTTGAATATCTCTTTAAAGACTTCGTTCACCTCCATAAGCTCATTGAAAACAACACCAAAAGCTTTGTCCTCAGCTATCCACTCCTCAAGGTGTTGAATACTTTGTGATTTCTCCTCTAAAGTTAACTTATCTGAACTATCTATGGCACTTTTGATCTCTTCTATTCGCTCTTTTGGCATTATCTATCCTTTTTATTGATTGAGGAAAACCTCTAACTCTATTATACTCTTTTTAGTTAAATTTTATTTGGTTATAATCCTGTTATGAAAAGATATCTACTCCAAACATTGCCCTTATTACTTCTACTCTCTTGCCAAGAGACCAGTGAACATAAACCCGTATTAGCAGACATAAAAGCACGACAACCTGTTATTATCGTCAACAAAAATCGCCATCTTAAGATACCTGAGTTTTGGATTGATCAACTCAAAGATCCTCAAAAAGTCATCATGGATGCCAAAGCGATTCAATCACTCAATAGCTACACTGCTCATACACAACACCAACTAAATCTCTTTGAGGAGATTGGTGATTATTATAATGGATTATGGATCAAAGAGAGTATCCAAAAGGCACAAATAAGTCTAAGTAAAACAGCACACTACTTTGAAGATTCTAACCCCATCAAGAGTGATTTTTTTGAGGAGATAAAGGGGTATTGCAATCTTGATAAACTACAAAATCAACCCATCAAAACACGCTATGCCCTAACGGTTAACTACACCAATCAACGTATCATCCCTACTGAGTTGGCACTACTCAAAAAGAGAGATCAGATCCACTTCGATCGAAATCAAAACTCAGCACTCGATATTGCCACTCCTATTGCTATCTTGCACACAACTTCAGATGGATTATGGCACTATGGTATCGCACCAACAAGTAGTGGATGGATCAAAGATAGCGATATCGCCTTTGGAGACAAAAAGAGCATAGAGGGGTATCTAAAGAGCGAAAATTTTATAGTCACCACCGAACCCAAAACCGCACTCATGGTAGCAGGGAGTTATCATGACTACTTGCGTATGGGCGTTCGACTTCCTGTGATTATGACCATTGATGAGATGAGCATGGTACTTATCCCAAAACGAGACAAAGATGGATCACTGATTCTTGCTAATGGAACACTCAAAACAGCCAATACCCACAAAGGGTATCTGCCCTATACAGCTCAGAATATCCTGCTTCAAGCCTTTAAGTTTCTCAATGCCCCCTATGGGTGGGGTGGCATGTATGGGGAGCAGGATTGCTCCAAATTTATTCAGGAGGTCTATGCCACCACGGGGATTAAACTGCCAAGAAACTCACTATCACAATCAGAGGTAGGTGAGGAGAAGATAGAGCTCAAAGAGATGAGTAGAGAACAAAAAAGAGCCATCCTCTCCAAACTAGAGGTAGGCAAAACAATCCTACATCTCCCTGGGCATATTGTTCTTTATATTGGAGAGTACAAAGGAGAACCATATATCATTCATACTGTTTGGGGAAGTTCACGCCGACACTTTGCCTTGGGGAGAACGGCTGTTACGGCACTCTCTTTTAATGATTATATCCAACAACTCGATAGGGCCACCACTATTCAAAAATAATATTGGCATGGATATGATCTGCCCAAATGCGTTTTGAGTTGAGATTGTAGTGCAACCCCTCTCCAGTAATTCGACTACGGTTCATCTCCAACGAGAAGGCTTTGGGACTCTGAATACTGCCTCTGTCCAAAGCGTAGCTTAGCCCCTTGGTCTCAAAATGCACCCCATCCTCTCGAAAGATCTCAACCCTATCATCAAAATAGATAAACTTATCTTGATAGTGTGCCTGTTTTGCTACAAGGTGGTGAGATTTTTGATAGGTTACATTGATATCATTGAGTGCAAAATAGCGTTTGTCTTTGAGCGCAAAAGAGCCACTGAGTTGCTGAGCGACCCCCTCTTCATTAAGCTCAATGAGTGAGAAGTTTTCAAAAATCAACTCCGTAGAGGCATTGGACTCTATGGGATCTACACTACCTGTATCCAACAAAAAGAGCGAACTGCTCATTACTACCAAAAAACCTATAATAAGATACTCTACTCGTAGTCCCATAGTGCCAAATACTCTTCTTCTAACTTCTCATCAACAATCAACTGTTCAATCATCTCTCGTACTGCCCCATCTCCACCATCCTTATCAAGAACTCGATCGACAATCTTTGTAATATATTTAGAGGCATTTCGAGGAGCAAATGCGATCCCAACAGATTTGAGCATACTACTATCATTGAGATCATCTCCTATCGCGGCAACACTCTCCATACCAAGATTAAGCTCATCCAAGATCCTCTCCAAGATCTCTCTTTTGTTTTTTATGCCTTGATAAAAGTGTTTAATCCCAAGCTCTTTGGCTCGTCGCTCAACAATTTTTGAGTTTCGTCCTGTGATAATGGCAACCTCTTTGCCCAATCTAATCCATGAGGCGATCGCCAATCCATCTTTGACACAAAAGGATTTGATCTCCTCTCTTTGCTCACTGTAGATGATCTTACCATCAGTCATAGTACCATCCACATCAAGCACAATCAACGCAATACTCATAAAACACCCTTGGTACTAGGGATACCTGCATTCTCATTGATTGTTACTGCACGGCGAAGGGCAACTGCCAAGGCTTTAAAGGCCGCTTCAATCTTGTGATGTTTATTGGATCCTCTGTTACAGATAAGGTGTAAGGTGATCGAAGCATTAAAGCTCAATGCCCGAAAAAACTCTTCGACCAACTCCACATCAAACTGCCCTACTTTACCCTCCATTGGCATCTCAAATACCAAAAATGGTCTATTGGAGATATCCAAATCACAAGTGACAGATGCTTCATCCATAACAACGGTTGCATTACCATAACGTTCGATATTTTGAATGGGGTAGAGTGCTTTGTTGAGTGCTTGACCAATTACAATACCCACATCCTCCACCGAGTGGTGGTCATCTATATGGGTATCCCCTTTGCAGGTAACTTCTAAATCCATCTGTGCATGTTTGCTAAGAGCCTCTAACATATGGTCAAGAAAGCCAACTCCTGTATCTATTTTTGACTCTCCCAAACCATACAGTTTCAGTCTAACAGTAATTTGAGTCTCTTTTGTCTCTCGCGAGATCTCAATCATCCTATCTCCTAACCAAAAATGCTCCATCAATTCCATACTGTCGAATAAATCTTCTGGCTTCTCTCTCTGAGCTAAACCCATAGAGTCGAACACGATAGATTGGCAGAGCATCTTTAAACTCTTTTTTGATTTTGACACGATATTGATCGGTCAATAAACTATACCGCTTAGCATACACTTTTGCACCTGCATATCTTCTGAAAGCCCCCACTTGAACCGATATTTTAGAGGAGATTTCTATTAGGCTATGCTTTTTTGGGCTATAGGGATCAGAATCTATCCACTCAAGATGATCTCTAGCAAAAGGAGAGGCACTATAATCATACTCAATATTTGAACTATCTGATACAAAATAGAGGTCCTCTTGATTTTGTATCTCATCTTTTTGTACAGATGCTATCTCTTGAATATTATCATTATTAGAAGATTTTTTGGCAATACTTGCCATACAACTATTACCAACACACCCTACCACAGCATTATCTGCAACATCACCACTCTCTTCACTATCAACAAGATCTAATCGCACATCCGTTGTTCCTCGTTGAATCAAACCTAACTCTTTTGCTGCGGCATAGGAGAGATCAATAATACGATTAGCAACAAAAGGACCACGATCATTAATCCGTACCACAACACTTCTATCTGTTACCATATCAGTAACCCTCACCCTTGTACCAAAAGGGAGAGTTCGATGTGCCGCGGTTAACTCATTCATATCAAAAATCTCTCCACTTGCCGTCTCTCTGCCTTGAAACTTCTCGCCATACCAACTAGCAATACCAATTTTTTTTATAATTTTAGGAGGTGCTATTCTCTCTTTTGTCACTCTTTGTGACTCTATTTGCTGAGAAAAGTATGCTGTTTGTCTCTCTTTTGTTACTGAATTTTTAGAAGCACAACCGCTCAATATCATCACACTTAAAAGTGATACGCCTATCATTTTTTTTCTTCTCATCTCTCTACCTTATCTATTTTATTTTATATTTTTTTATTACTCTACTACCGATATTGAGCAATGACTTTTTGTTTTCTATGAGATAACTCTACTGGGTTTAACTGGGCATATTTGGTATTAAACATATCCAATCTTGACGTAGGAATATTGACCTTTACATTACTATTTCTAGGTACATAATCTGATCTAAGATGCATATTTGTTCTTTTTAGAATGCCATAATCCATATTGAGTACCGAAGCGATCCTGTGTAAGTCTTCACCCGCCCTTACTGTAACAGGGATAAGGGTATCTGGATTGATCTGATGAATCATCTCTCCTAAAGTATCATTCTCTTTAAAGAGATAGTTCTCACCAATCAGAGCAAAAAGCAATATCTTTTTGATATATTTTTTTGTCTGAGCAGGTACTTTGGCTCTTGGGTTATGTAGCAGTGTTGCCAAATCTCTAGTACCTACTCGATCGATAGCTCTTTGCATACACCCCTGACCACAGTTATATGCCATAGCAGCCAGATACCATCGACCTAACCCTTGACGAATTTTATAGAGATAATCTACCGCTGCAAATGTTGACTTGATAGGATCATACCGCTCATCAATGGTACTATTAATTTGCAACTTCTGCTCCTTTCCTGTACCTCGTATAAACTGCCAAAGTCCTCCAGCAGCAGAGACTGATTTTGCTTCGGTCTTAAAGGAAGATTCAGTCATTGCCAAATAGATAAAGAGTGGAGAGATATCCTTTTGATACATCACCTCTTTCATTGTGGGAACAATAAGCATTCCTCGATTTACCGCATCAATAAACCGTTTGGTATAAGCTTCTCTATTTTTATAGACAAAATTTTGAAAATCCCTATCATAAATAAAATTGGTATCGACATCAAACTCATTAAGCACATAGGCATAACTAGGAAAATCATCTGTTATATCCGCAGAGGAGTAGGTATTAAATAGTATGATAAATATAAAAAATTTATAAAGTTTCATATGTAAACCCTTTGTTTAAAATAATATTATGAAAATATTATATATGGGATATACTTAAATAAAACCTTAATCTTAAATATTAATTATAATATATAAAAAATAATAAATTTCTTAAGCAGTTGGTGTTTTTTTGTATGGAGAAAAAGATGTAGAAGAACTACATCTTAAAGAATATGTTCAATTTTATTTAAAAGAACTACTCTATTTTTGGGAAAAGTTTTTGCGTATTTTGTGTGATAATTATCTCTAGATCATCCTCTTTGATCTCTGATAGTTCAGACATCTTAGCAAGAATCAATCGTGTATAACTAGGCTCATTTCGCTTGCCTCTATGAGGATGAGGTGTTAGATAGGGGGCATCTGTCTCGATGATTAATCTCTCTATAGGGATTTTGGGATAGACATTGATCAACTTTTTGGCATTTTTAAATGTCAACACGCCTCCTATTCCAAAATAGAAACCTCTATCAGATAGGCTCAAAAGTCTCTCATTGGCATTATAGCAGTGCAGTACCCCACCCTCTTTGCCTGTATACTCTTCTAAAAGAGCCAAACAATCCTCTGAGGATTCTCGTATATGCACAATCAATGGTAACTGTAGTGATTTTGCCAAAAGGATCTGATCTACAAAAACCTCTTTTTGTAACTGCTTCTCTTTGCTAATCTCTGCTTCATCCTCAGGAAGGCGATAGTAGTCCAATCCACACTCACCAATCGCCACACACTTGGGATGTTTTGCAAATGGCATTAGTGTCTCTTTGTTATAATTCTTAGCATCATAGGGGTGTACACCTAGAGCAAAATAGATCTCATCATACTGCTCTGCAAGCTCGACTGCTCTTTGAAGTGTTGTAGGGTCAGCACCAGGGATAATAAATCGCTCTACCCCACTCTCCTTGGCACGAGTTAGTACCTCTTCTATATCTTCATTATACCGTGCATCATCAAGATGACAATGGGTATCAATTATCATAATCCATTACCTTGTATTGAAATTTTGAAATTTTAACATATTATTTTATTTTTCTATGTTATACTCTACATAAATAAAATTAAAGAAAATAATAAGGTGAAATTATGAAAAAACTCCTTTTCCCAATTTTGATTACTTGTGCGATAGTAAATCTCAACGCTGAAGGTAACGTAACTACAGAGAGCAATTTAACAAAAGAGAATAACACCACAATAAAGAGTACCGATAACAAAGAACAAAAAATCAATAGAACCCAAAAACACCTAGAAGAGCAGATGAAACGTGAAGAAAAATATGCCAAAGAGCAACGATTTTACCAAGGAGATGAGTATGATCTCTCTGCTGTTGAAGTCAACCAAGACTCCATAGACTCTACACCACTCATTGAGCCTGATTATGACTTTGAAATTGATGATGTCTATAGAGATGATATTTAGCAGGGACAAATTCACACTCCCCTTAAAAGGGTAGATAGACTTTGTCAATCAACTCTTGATACTCATGTTGGGCATCACTATCAATGGTGATACCTCCTCCACTCTTATAGTAGAGATTTTTCCCCTCTTTCTCAATAAATCGTATCATAACCGCACTGTAGAGACTCTCTCCATCAAAGATACCAAAAACTCCTGTATAGTATCCCCTCTCATAATCCTCTATGGTATTAATGATATTAACCGTACTGCGTTTTGGTGTGCCTGTAATTGATCCTGCTGGTAGAAGAGTTTGGAGGATCTCTCCTAAGTTATCTCTCCATGTTGAGGGAAGAGTAGCAGTTATTTTGGAGCTTACTTGGAGTAGCTCTTTATCTCCTGCTTTGATCTTCTCAACATATCGAAACTTCTCTACATTGATCTGCGTTGCAACCATTCCAAGATCATTACGCATCAGATCAACAATCATTACATGCTCTGCCATCTCCTTTTGATTATTAAGGATCTGCTCTTTGGCATTGGGAAGTGATGCCTCTATGGTTCCTTTCATGGGGTAGGTAGCGATGGTATTCTCTGTAATCTCAACAAACTTCTCTGGAGAGAAACAGATAAATTGATCTTTGAAATAGAGTTTATACTTGGCTTTGGCATAGGTAAATATCTCTCTTAGAGAGAGATTGGTCTGGATGGGGGTTTTGAAAGTGAGGTTGAGCAGATAGGTATTTCCTGATCTTATCTGCTCTATGACTTGATTGATAGCCTTTTGATAAGTAGAGAAAGCCAAGGGGGATTGTCGGAGATAATAGGGGTGTTGTAGAGGGGTTTGAGGATAGTTGCGTTGATTGCCTATTTTAAATAAAATATCCTGATCCAAATTCTCAAGAGGTGCTACAAAGCGTTGGTTAAGATCATAAGAGAGAACAAACAAAAAGGGTCTTCTCTGCTTAGCAAGTTGGGTGATTCTCTCCATTAATGCCCTAATAGTATTGCTTTGAGAATTGCCATACGCACATAGACCCCATTTTTGACCTGCTCTAAGACTTTGCATCGAGGATCTTCGAGCATCTCGTCAGAGATATCGATATTTCGCATCACAGGACCTGGATGAAGAAGTAAGATATCACGATCTCTCATTCGCTCTTTGGTAATACAATACTCCTTGGCATACTCCTTATAATCCTCAAAGATAGGGGCTTTGTGTCGTTCAAGCTGGGCTCTAAGGCTCATAATGATATCTACCTCGTCAATAATATCATCAAGATGCTCAAACTGCTCTAGGTTGTTATCAGGCATAAAGGGTTTTGGCGCAACCAATACAATTCTCATCCCCATACGGCTAAAGAGTCTAATCCCTGAGCTAGCAACCCGAGAGCTAACAATATCCCCAACAATGGCAATGGTTTTGCCTTTTAGGTCATCACCAAAATGCTCTCTCATAGTAAAGTAGTCAAGCAGGGCTTGAGTAGGGTGTGCATAGTTTCCTGCTCCTGCATTGATAACAGGGGTGAGATCTTTGTTGGCAAGCTTTTGGGGAATGGTATTAAAGCTATGACGAATAATAACCCCATCAGGCTCCATAGCACAAAGATTGGCAAAGGTATCATCGAGACTCTCCCCTTTGCTGGTGGAGCTTTTGGAGGGGTCAAGATGTACTACTGAAGCACCTAAGCGTTTGGCGGCCACCTCAAAGGAGCTACGTGTTCTGGTAGAACTCTCAAAAAAGAGGGTAATAAGAAGTTTCTCACTGAGGAGTCTATCGGGTTGATTCTCTTTAAAAGCTTTGGCATCAAGCATGATCTCCTCTATCTGCTGATCACTAAAATCATTGGTGTCCACTAAGTGTTGCATAAAATCCCTTCTCTATTTTTGTGGGCTATTATAACGCATTCTTGATATAATTTTTAACATATTGATCGAGATTATTTTGTAAATCCCACCATGATGGAAATCGTTGATCATAAAAGGGTTGTGTCCTTGTTATAAATGCCTCTTGCTCCTCATAGAGATTGACTGTCCAGTCAAAAGCAATACCTCTTTGCTCTAAAATATTGATGCTCAAAAGTGTCTCATTAATACAGCCTAATTTTGATGGGGTAACAAGCAGTACATCACTATCTAGCTCCTCTATAAGATCGATCATAAAGTAGTTGGCTTTTATAGGTACCATCAATCCTCCTGCACCCTCGATGATAAGAAGCTCACAAAGTTTAGATAGCTCTTTTATTTTGTTTTTAATCTTTTTTATTGAGATAATTTTGTTGGTATCTGCGGAAAAAGGAGCAGCAGGAAGCTTAAAAGTATAAGCAGTGATGGCTTTTGGGGTGAGGTTTTTGAAGTTTTTATTCTCTTTTTGTACAGCATGGAGCAGAAGTTTGGCATCCATTGGCTCATCCTCAACGCCCGTTTCTATGGGTTTACAAACACCAACGGCTATATTTTGTTGAGAAAAGTGATCAATTAGCCTTAAAGTAGCATAAGTTTTCCCAATATTGGTATTTGTAGCAGTGACAAAAAGTAATTTCACAATTAAACCCTCTTTTTTTATTAGGATTGTAACATAAAATAAGATATACTTTTTAAATAAAGATAGATTATTGAAGAGGATGTCTAATTTGCCTAAAATAGAAGAAGAGATAGAGCAGTCATTACGTCTGATTGAGCCTAATCGTTATAAGGTATTGCTTCATAATGATGACTATACAACCATGGAGTTTGTGGTGGAAATATTGATGAAAATTTTTCATAAAAGTATAACTGAGTCAGAAAAAATTATGTTTGCAGTACACAAAAATGGTAAAGCTGTTTGTGGTATCTATAGTTATGAGATTGCACAAACAAAGGTGTATCAGGTCAAACAGTTGGCAAAGAGAAGTGGATTCCCACTGCTTGCCACATTAGAAGAGGAGTAGTAGTTTTATACTATTCAATAAAATACTAAAGGATAAAAAATGATAAGTAAAGAACTTAATAACGTATTTAGAGAGTCTGTTCGATATGCCAAAGAGAATCGACATGAGTATCTTACTTTAGAACATATCTTTTTATCTATCCTAAAGAGCAAAGAGGGGGCAGAGATACTCTCTTTAGCAGGGGGGGATGTGGAGTATATGCAGGAGTTGATTGAGTCTTATATCCTAACCAATACCCCAGAGTTAGAACCCAATAGTGAAGGGGGAGAGGTGGATGATCCTCAAGAGACGGTGATATTAAATCATGTGATGAATGATATGATGAGGCATCTCAATAGCTCTGGACGCAGTGAAGCGAAGATTGGAGATATGTTGGCATCAATTTTTATCCAAGAGAAGAGTTATGCCTATGCGGTCATGCAAGCAGAGGGAATTGAGCGGGTTGATATCTTGGAGATAATCTCTCATGGAGATATTGCCCAAGAGAGTGAAGAGGAGGAGGATCAACACCCTAATCTTACGGCTTATACCATAGAGTTGGTCTCCGTGGCACGTGCAGGTAAGATTGATCCTGTGGTAGGACGTGCTTCTGAGATTGATCGGGTGATGCAAACACTCTGCCGACGCAAAAAAAATAACCCCCTAATGGTGGGTGAACCTGGCGTAGGTAAGACGGCGATCGCTGAGGGGTTGGCTCTTAAAATTGCTGAAGATGATGTGCCTGATATTCTTAAAGATAGCAAGATATATGCTTTGGATTTAGGTGCAATGATTTCGGGAACCAAGTATCGAGGTGATTTTGAAAAACGGCTCAAAGGGGTTCTTCAAGAGATTCAAGAGATCAATCGTGCTATTATTTTTATCGATGAGATTCATACCTTGGTGGGTGCTGGTGCGACTAGTGGTGGGAGTATGGATGCTGCCAATCTACTCAAACCTGCACTTGCAAGGGGTGAGTTGAAGTGTATCGGGGCGACAACCTATGCTGAGTATCGTAACCATCTTGACAAAGACAAAGCCCTTACTCGACGCTTCTCCAAGATCGATATAGAAGAGCCAAGTGTTGCTGATACGATGATGATTCTGGAGGGGGTTAAACACAAATATGAGGAGTATCATCAGATTAGTTTCTCCAAAGAGGCACTTCAGAGTGCTATTGATTTGAGTGTTAAGTATCTGCATGATCGATTTTTGCCCGATAAGGCGATGGATATTATTGATGAGGTGGGTGCTCATTTTATGCTTCAAGACAAAAAAGATATCCTCATCCAAAGTAGTGATATAGAAGAGAGTGTGGCACGCATGCTTAAGCTCCCTTCAACTGTGATCTCTAGTGACGATACCTCAAAGCTTCGTCTACTTGCCAAGAATATAAAATCCAAGATTATTGGACAGGATAAGGCAGTTGATACTATTGTTAATGCGATTAAGCGTTCCTATGCAGGACTCAATCAGGAGAATCGCCCTATTGGCTCATTTCTCTTTGTTGGTCCCACTGGGGTAGGAAAAACGGCATTGAGTACAGAGTTGGCAAATAGTATGGATATCCATTTTGAGCGACTTGATATGAGTGAATATATGGAGAAACATGCCCTTAGTCGTCTTATTGGGGCACCTCCTGGATATGTGGGGTATGAACAGGGAGGACTGCTCACTGAGATGATCAAAAAAAATCCTCACACAGTACTACTATTAGATGAGATAGAAAAAGCCCATCCTGATATTATGAATATTCTTCTACAGGTGATGGATGGTGCAAAGTTGACAGATAACAATGGGATTGTGAGTGACTTTAAGAATGTTATTTTAATTATGACCTCTAATCTTGGAACCAAAGAGGCAAATGTGATGGGATTTGCCAAAAATAGTACCACCAAAACAGACAATGCCCTCAAAGAGTTCTTCTCCCCTGAGTTTAGAAATCGTTTGAGTGCAGTGGTTGAGTTCTCGTCACTTGATTTTGAGGTTATTCTTCAAATTGTGGATACTGAAATGGCAAAACTCAATAAGCAGATGGCAAATCGAGGTATTGAGATCAAATTGAGTAAAAAGGCAAAAGAGTATATCGCCACAGAGGGTTATAGTGATCTTTATGGTGCCAGAGAGATCGCTCGAGTGATTGATGAGAAGATCAAGGAGTCACTAACAGATGAGATTCTCTTTGGGAGATTAAAAGAGGGTGGCATAGTCAAAGTAACCTACAAAAAGGAGAAGTTAGAGTTTGTCTTCAATATATGATGATGATTATTTTATTACTGAGATAGGCAAGGCTCATATTTTTCCTGATGCTAGAGAGGCGAGTGATGAGGGGCTATTGGCGTATGGAGGGGATCTTGATCCTAATCGTCTACTTACTGCATATCGTCAAGGTATCTTTCCATGGTTTAACCAAGATGATCCCCCTCTCTGGTGGTCACCCAATCCTAGATTGGTACTCTATCCTCAAAACTTTAAAGCCAGTAAGTCTCTAAAACGGGTGATTCGGAATCGAGGGTATGAGGTTGGTTTTGATCACAATTTTGAGCAGGTTATTGAGCTTTGTAGTCAAGTTCCAAGAGAGGGACAAGAGGGGACATGGTTAACCTCTGAGATGAAGTCTGCCTATATCAAACTACATCAGATGGGTTTTGCCCACTCTGTAGAGACCTATTATCAAGGGGAGCTAGTTGGTGGATTTTATGGGGTATCGATGGGCAAAGCTTTTTTTGGAGAGTCGATGTTTGCACTCATGCCAGATGCTTCTAAAGTGGCATTGAAAATCTTAAGTGATATCTTTATTGAAAAGTGTTATGATTTTATTGATTGTCAAGTGGAGACATCTCATTTGGTAAGCTTAGGAGCGACATTGATAAGTCGAGATCAATTTCTTGATGAATTGGCATTGGCACTTACTAAGCCAAGCGAGATTGGTTCATGGTCGCAGTGGCGTCATCTAAAATTATAAAACAGAGAGGAGAGCATTATGGTTAACAGGGATATCAACTTTTCGTTATGGTTGGATTTTATTGAGAGAGATTATCTCAAAAATGAGTTTGGAAAATTGTTGGAGAGGGGGATTATCAATGGAGCAACTTCCAATCCTGCAATTTTCGCTTCAGCAATTACCACCTCACCAGCATATAAGGAGCAGTTGCTATCACTAAAAGGGTTGTCTCCCAAAGAGAAGTATGAAGCGTTGGCTATTGAGGATATCCGCATGGCAGCACAACAGCTTCGTCCGCTCTATGATGCAGGTAATGATGGGTTTATCTCTATTGAGGTGGATCCCTTTTTGTGTCATGATACCGAAGGGACTGTCGCCGAGGGACGACGGCTTTTTCAAGCAATTGGAGAGCCAAATGTTATGATTAAAGTTCCTGCCACTCAAGCAGGTTATAGGGCAATGAGCGAGTTGATGAGTGATGGTATCTCTGTCAATGCGACTTTGATCTTCTCTCCTAAACAGGCAAGAGCCTGTTTCAAAGCGATGACCAAAGGGATCTCGATGTGTGAAATCAATGGTAGTTGTCGGGTTGAGGGGGTAATCTCCATCTTTGTAAGTCGATTTGATCGACTTTTGGATGGTGATTTGGAGTCTTTTGGAATTGAGCCCTCTAAGACAGGTATCTATAATGCCGCTAAGATCTATAATATGATTGAGGAAAATAATATTCCCAATATCAGAGCTCTCTTTGCAAGTACAGGTGTTAAGGGGGATAATCTACCTGCAAACTACTATATCTCAGGATTGATGGCAGAACACTCGGTTAATACAGCACCTCTAGCAACCATTGAGTCGCATATCCAAACAGAGGATAGTGCCTTGGTGCTACCTATTGAAGATAAGATACTCAATGGGTATTTTATGCGTTTAGAGGATAATGGCTTTAATATGGAGCAGATCTACAAACAGCTATTAGATGATGGGTTGGTAGCCTTTGAAGAGTCATTTCAGATGATGCTGGAGCAACTCAAAGATTAAAAATATTTTTGATTAATATACTTATGATATAATTTAATAAAAAATTAAGAAAGTATATTATCAAAATGGAAAAAAAACTACAATTCTATCTCAAAAACTTAATTCACAATGGAGGCAGTGACCTCCATCTCAAATCAGGTGCTATTATTCGCCTTCGGGTCAATGGAGATCTTCTTAAGCTAGGCGACAAGATGATAACCCATGAGGAGCTTGATGGTATTGCCCAAGCTATTCTAACAGAGAAGCAGTATCAAGAGTTGGTAGAGACCAAAGAGCTAGACTGCACCTATGTGCTTGATGAGGAGAATCGTTTTCGGGTCAATTTCTTCTATCAGCTTGATGGACTGAGTGCGGTTATGAGGATTATTCCTGTCAAGATACTTACTCTCCAAGAGCTAAATCTTCCCCCTGTTATTACTGAGTTAGCAGAGATGCACCGTGGGTTGATACTGGTTACAGGAGTTACAGGAAGTGGTAAATCTACCACACTAGCAGCAATGTTAGATCATATCAATCGAACCAAGAAAAAACATATCATTACGGTTGAAGATCCTGTGGAGTTTGTGCATCAAGATCGAGAATCTTTAGTCTCTCAACGGGGCATTGGTCAAGACTCTCTCTCCTTCTCTAATGCACTCAAAGCCGCACTAAGAGAAGATCCCGATATTATATTGATTGGTGAGATGCGTGATCTTGAGACCATAGAGATTGCTCTTCATGCTGCCAATACTGGTCACTTGGTCTTCTCTACCCTGCATACTCTGGATGCCAAAGAGACCATCAACAGAGTAATAGGAATGTTTCCCCAAGCAGAGCAGAATCGTATCCGTATGACCATGGCATCTGTCCTTGAAGGGGTAATCTCCCAACGATTGGTCAAAACCATTGATGGCAAGAGAGCAGCCGCAGTAGAGGTGATGAAGCGAACAGCCAGAATTGCAGAGCTTATTGGCGAAAATCGTGATTATGAGATTCTTGATACTATTGAAGAGGGCAAAGAGATCTATGGATCGCAATCATTTGATCAAGCTCTTTTGGATCTCTATCATAGTGGAAGGATCGCTGAAGAGGTAGCGTTAGAGTATGCGACTAATGCCTCTGATATGAGACTAAAGCTTCAAGGGATTGGTCAAGAGAAAGGTGCAGAGAGTCAATCCGTAGATGAGGCTGTCGATATTTTTGATCTCAAAGATATAGAGGAGGAGGCTATTTAGAGCCATTGGCTACCTCTACATAACTATAAGGAGTTTGAAAGTAGTTAAAAAGAGTGCTATATCTTCCCATACTAGGTCGTAAGAGTCTGGAGAGGTTGATCCCCACACCCAAATAGATATGACGCTCTCGATGCTCAATAGGTAGTGAGTCATGATTGAAGTTTCGACTATAGTACCCAAGGTGTAACTCCAAATATTTAAGTGGGGTGTCTTTGAGGTACTCAAACCCCTCTGCCTTGATTGCCATAAGGTGTTTCATCCGTTCATAATCTGTTGTAAAGTCGGTTTGGTTTTTAAATCCTGTCTCTTTAAAGGGATCATACTCAAAACGAAAATCAATCTTCTTAGCAAGTGAAGGGTTAAGATAGAGCAGATACCCTGAGAGTACCCCCAAAGAGTCAGCAATAAGATCATTTTTGGCAAAGCCATGCTCACTGTATCCATCTCCTATCTCGATTAGTAATCCTGAGATCATAATGGAGGTGAGTGATCCATAGAGAGCGGACTCTTTTGGGGTATAGCCCCACCCCTCATAGAGAGGAGAGATCATCCGTGTCATAAGGTAGTTGGTGTAGAAGTGACCTAGTTTATCTGATCCTCCATTGGAGGTACTTTTCTGAAACCATCCCTCATCATCTGTATGATAAGACTCTGTACCATATCCCCACTGAGAGAAGCCCCAAGCGATAACCCCTGTAGCGATAGCTGTATTGGTTATAAGAAGTTTCTCTGTTTTGGAGAGGGAGTCTAAAAAAGTACTGTTGTTGTTCTCATTATGAGCCAAAACCGATAGTGGAAGTAGTAAAATTAGTAATAGTTGACGTATGATGATAGACTCCTATAAGATATCATGTAAGCTGTTGGCTTTGAGCATCCACTGGTGAAGTTTATCCCACTTCTCCTCTTGGATAAGCTCTTGGCAGTAGAGCATCTCTTTGTTGAAACTCTCAATCGATTTGAGTAGATTCTCTTTGTTTTGTCGAAAGATATCCTCCCACATATTTGGTGAACTCTTGGCGATACGGCTCATGCTTTTGAATCCTCCACCTGCAAGGGCGACAATGCTGTTAGAGTCCTCCTGTTTCATTACCGCATTAGCAATGGCATAACTAACAGCATGGGGCATGTGAGAGATAAAAGCAGCATGACGATCATGCTCTTTGGCATCCATAAAAACTACATTGGCATGAATCTCTGCGAAGAGATCTAGGGCAATTTTGTTTTGATGATCTCCACTCTTTTCTGGATTACAAATTACCATTATTTTATCACGATATAGATTTTCTATTGCTGCCGTTGGACCAAACTTCTCTGTTCCTGTCATGGGGTGGGCAGTAATTACATTTGAACGTATTGCGTGGGGAATACTCTCATCAATCTTAGCCTTGCTACTCCCAAAGTCAATAACGGTACAGCTCTTTGGAATATCTGTAAGATTCTGCAAGGCTGTGATAATAGCATCAACAGGGATAGTTAAGACAATGATATCACACCTTTTGATCTCATCAAAGGTTTGGGTAATCTCATCAATTAAGTTTAACGCTAGTGCCTCTTTTTGGTGTTTGCTATTGTGATCATACCCTATGATATGATATTTGGAGGGTATCTTTTTGAGTGCTAACCCCAAAGAGCCACCCATGAGTCCAAGACCAACAATTCCAATATTCATCAATTCTCCCTTATTTTAGAGGTAAATTATACCACTTTTTTAGTGAAAAGTAGATACACTAATATCATTTGAAAGAACAAAGATAAACACTTAAGGAATTATTAATATATGAAAAAAATTCTACCGCTCTCCATTACGCTAAGCTCCCTTCTTTTGTCTCAAACCATCACCTCTATCGAGTATAAAGGTCTGCTCCATCTCTCAGAGGATGTTGCCACTGAGATATCAGGGGTTCGAGTGGGAGATGAGTTTGATATCAATAAGATTGATCAGTCGATCAAAAACTTCTATAAACAGGGGTACTTCTCTGATATTGTGGTCTTGGCTACCGATCAGGGAGGATTAATTTATGAGTTCAAAGAGAAATCTGTTATCTCTAAACTAGAGATGAATGGTTATAGCTCAGATGATGAGGAGGAGGCACTCTTCATTGAGATAGGTCTGCGTAAAGGGGATCTTTATGATTTTAAAAAGATCGAACAAGCAAAAAAGAAGTTGATCAAAAAGATTGAGGCAGAGGGGTACTATGATACAGTAGTAGAGGTAACCGCCGAGCCAAAAACTGATAGTATTGCTCTAATTTTTGATGTCAATAAAGGTGAGAAGATATATATCAAACACCTAGAGTTTGCAGGTGCCAAGAAGATTGATACCGATGAACTAGAGGATGCTCTAGCAAACCAAGAAGAGGATATAATGGGATGGCTACCAGGGCTGAATAATGGGGTCGCTCATATGGATCAGCTTGGTTATGATGCCTTTAGAGCCAAAGATGTCTATATGAAAAATGGATATCTCGATGCTACCGTGAGTGAACCCTTGATGAGAGTAGATAGTGGTTCTTATTTGGCAGATGTAACCTATCAGATTCATGAGGGAGAGCAGTATCGTGTGAAGTCGATAAATATACAAGGTCTACCAGATGCTTTGGATGAGGAGGAGATTCGAGATGGGTTGCGTCTGCTTCAAGGGAAGATATTTAATGTTGCCAAGTTACGAAAAGATATCACCTATATCCAAGAGCAGGTTGCCAATCTTGGATATGCTTATGCCCGAGTAGTTCCCAATTTTAACAAAAATAAAAAGAGTGGAACAGTAGATATTCAGTATGCGATTCAAACGGGTAATAAAGTTTATATCAAAGATGTAATCATCTCAGGAAACTACACTACCAAAGATAGGGTTATTAGACGAGATATCTTTTTGGCACCAGGAGATATGTTTAACCTTACAGATCTCAAAGATAGCAAAAGTGCTTTGGGTCGTCGAGGCTTTTTTGAGAAGATAGATATAGAGCAACAGAGGGTTGATGAGAACAGTATTAATCTACTAGTCAAGGTCAAAGAGACCTCAACAGGAAGCATCCAAGCAGGTGGTGGATATGGATCCTATCAAGGAGCAATGCTCAATGCCTCTCTCTCTGATCGTAATATTTTTGGATCGGGAATTAATGCAGGAATCTCTGTAGACTACTCAAAAATTTCACTCAACTACTCACTCTCGATTAACAACCCACGAATATGGGATAGTGAGTATAGTTTTGGAATGAATGTCTATAAAAATGAGTATGAGTATACCACCTATCAACACAACACCTTTGGGGCTGGTGCGAATTTTGGTAAGCAGTTTACCCATAATCTTTATGGTTATGTAGGGTATAACTATAGTGATAATAAGATTGATGTTAATGAGACCTATGATAATGCAGGGCAATTTAGAAGTATCTTTAGTAGTGAAGATTTGACCTACTCCAAAAGTACCTTCTCTTTGGGGTTAACCTATGATTCAACTGATGACTATTTTGTTCCTAGAGATGGGATGATTCTTGGAGGATCGGTTGCCTATTCTGGTGTGGGAGGTACAGAGAAGTTTCTTGCTACCTCTGCGAAATTTGGACTCTACAAAGGGGTAGAGGAGTATATCGATTATGATCTAATTTTCCGTTATAAGTTACGGGCAAATATGCTGATAGATAAAGGAGAGATCTCAGGACCTGAGAAGCTATTTTTGGGAGGGGTATCTAGTGTAAGAGGGTTTGAGCCTTATAGTATTGCTCCCTCTATTGATGAACCTGATGAGAATGGTACTATGATTAGAACCTACTTAGGAGGGAAAAAGAGCTTGATTAATACTTTTGAAGCAAGTATCCCACTATCTGAAGCTGCCAAGATGCGTTTAGCATTTTTCCTTGATTATGGTATGATTGGTGAGGATAATTTTGATGAGATTCGCAAGAGTGGTTATGGGGTCTCTTTGGAGTGGTTCTCTCCCATGGGACCTATCAATTTGATCTTCTCTCGTGCTAGAAATCCAGAAGATCTGGATAGAACTTCTAACTTTGAGTTTACTATGGGACGCAAATTCTAATCTAATATTATCTAAACCAGAGGAGAGAGCAACTACTCCTCCTCTTGCATCTGGTTAAATTTAAATTTTAACTCCTCAACACTCTCAACGCTATCAGGATCAGAGCTAATACAGTCAACAGGACAGACAGCAATACATTGAGGTTCATCATAATGTCCTACACATTCAGTACAACGATCGGAGTCAATTATATAGATTGGATCATTCTCTTCAATCGCTTCATTTGGACACTCTTCTCTACATGCGTCACATGCTATACAATCATCTGAAATTTTTAATGCCATGTTTTATACTCGCTTAATATAATTTATTGTTTTAGGTAAGCTTTAGAAACTCCCTAAATGCTTTATATCTTATCAAAGCTTATAATTAATTTAAATGGGTATACTTATAGGGCTTAATTTTTAAATTTCTCGATGTAAGAAACGACCAAACGGGAAGCTAATACTAGCAATGGCTCCTTGTCGATCTTTTCTGTTTCTAAGACTAATATTCACACCCATTGATTCAGCAGCATTTTGTGCCAAGAAGAGTCCAAGCCCTGCCCCTGTAGAGTCCACAGATCTTTTGAATGGGGCAAAGAGGTCTTGATCTTCATCGATACCTACCCCCTCATCTGTGATCTCCACAATAAAGTTGTCAGGATCAGTACGAACAGTAAGTGTCACCAACCCTCCCTCTGGTGTGAAACGCAGTGCATTTTGAATGAAATTTTGAAAAATTTGCATAAATAGCAGTGGTTGGATGGTAATCATAAAGCGCTCCATATCAAAATGGTAGATAAAGTCTCGATTCTGAGAGTGTGCAAGTAGTTCATACTCCTCTGCTTTCTCTGCCATAAAACGGATGATATTGATACGCTTTGGCTCCTCAAACTGCATCCCTTCTGCACGACCAAACTCTAAGATATTATGAATCATATTGTTAAGATTATCAATAGACTCTAAATTCTGCTGAAGTGTCTCTTTGATGCTGTCATCTTTTTTGTATTTCATAAGATTGATCTGATTCTTTAGACGCATAACTGCCAAGGGAGTTTTGAGTTCATGTGCTGTTCCTACGTAGAGCTCTTTTCTATAGTTAATGGAGGTTTTTATCTTGGTAATCAAGCGATTAACAGATTCAGCCAGTTGCATAAATTCCAAAGGGAGTTCATTGAGGTTTAGTGGTCTTAATATGCTCTCATTCATATTGCTAAACTTATAAGTAAGCTCCTTAAGAGGGTTCATAAGATTTGCAGAGAGTACAGAGGCATAGTATAGAATAAAAAGAACACCCAAGAGAATTGTGACCAGCATTATAGTATAAATATCTGTCAAAAGATTTTTCTCTTTTGTAATATTTTGAGTAATTTTGAGATATTTTTTAGAGACAGGATAGGGGGTGACAAGTTCAAGAAAGTACTGATCACCTATCTGCTCTAGGTGTGTACCAAGTCTCTTTTTTGAGTCAACAATGGTAATACGGTTATGGTATAGTGCAGAGAGTTCTGTATGGTTAAAGTTCTCAATTAACTCTTCAGGATTAGGGTAGCTTGAGATAATATAATCAGCTTGATGGAGAAGCTCTTTTTCCATATTATAGTAAATCTTGGAGAAGAGATAATAGCCCAAAACAGCATTAATAATAATGAGTAGTGCTGTCATAGAGACAGCAATCTCAAGTAGAAATCGTTTTCTTAAGCTCCTTTTGGAAAGCAAAACCGATAACCTCTTCTTCGGACAGTCTCAATTGTCGTGATATTGAGTGGTTTGTCCATTTTTTGTCTGATTTGATTGATAGCAACCTCAATGACATTTGGTGTTACCAACTCTGGCTCTTCCCATATGGCATCAAGCAGTTGCTCTTTGGAGACAATTTGATCCTTGTGCATGGCTAGATGTGTCAAGACCTCAAATGGTTTACCTTTGAGTTCAATCTCTTCACCCTCATAGATAATCTTCTCCTCTTCAGGGTTAATGATTAGATCTTCTACTTCGATAATATTAGATCCTCCAAAGCGAAGTTTTGCCTCAATACGGGTAGTAAGAATCTCAAAGTCAAAAGGTTTACGAATAAAATCATCTGCTCCAGCACGCAAAGCTTCAATTTCACTCTCTCGATCATCTCTAGCTGAGAGTACAATAACAGATGTTTTGGGAGACTTCTCTTTGAGCTTTACAATGATATCAATACCATTACCATCAGGGAGCATCCAGTCAAGTAGAACCAAATCGTAATTTCTAATGCCTAAATAGTATTCACCATCTTTTATATTCTCTGCTACATCATTTTGAAACCCAAACTCTTTGAGCCCATCTGAGAGTGTTTTGCTTAATGTTACTTCATCTTCAATAATTAATATTCTCATTTTATTTCAAACTCCTAGTTTAATATTTTTTTAATATTATAACACAAAAATATTATAGTTTAAAGTTTTTTTAAATATATATCGTTAAATTTTAGATATTTTTTCAATCATATTCTATTTTTTAGTGTTAAGTACCATTAATCCACTCTTTTGAGAGAGCAACAGTAGCATTTGGAATAATATTTGGTTTAGATATCTTAATAAAAAGTGAATAAATTTGAGGATAACTTGTTAAAATAAGCTCTCCAAGACTCTCTAATGCCTCCTCAAGTAGCAAAAATTTTTCAGTTTTTACTCTCTTTTCAATAGATTTAATCACCTCAGCATAATCGATAAAACAATTTTCTGTATAAAAGTAGTTAATTTTTGTCTCAATAATGACTTTTTGTGTAGAAGTACGTTCAAAATCTAAGATACCAATAATGGTATCTATGGTCAACTCTTCGATATGGATGGTCATAGGGTCAAATAACCTGCGTCTCTTCTTGTTTGAAGAGACGTATGATGTTTGGAATATGTTTATAAAAAATTATAAAGGCGATAATCCATATAGGAGCATGTGCATGGATAGTAGGCATATCAGGGTGAATGATATAAGAAGCAATAATAAGTGCTGTCAAACCTATTAAAGAGGAGAGAGAAGAGATTTTAAGCAGTTTACCTGCTACAAACCAAACCCCAATGGCAATTATCGCTTCAATAGGAACCATGACGAGCAATACCCCAAATCCTGTAGCAACACCTTTGCCCCCTTCAAACATCAAAAAGGGACTAAAGCAGTGACCCAAGACGCTTAATACCGCAAGTGTCCATAGAACCCCATCATCAACACCTAATGCTTTGGCAATTAAAATGATAATCATCCCTTTGGTAGCATCTAATACAAAGGTAGCAATGGTGAGTTTTTTGGCTAACTGTGGAGCTTTGGCTTTAACAACTCTAAGCACATTGGTTGCTCCAATATTCCCACTGCCCTCTTGACGAATATCAACCCCAGCGAAAATTTTTGCTAAGATAAATCCAAAAGGGATTCCTGCAATCAGGTAAGCACTTAGGTAGAGTAGTATATTTAAATCCATAAAATCTCCATAATCTGTAAATAGTTCTCGCAATTTTAACGAAAAGTATGGTATTTTTTGCTTTTATTTAAAAGGTTTACACGTGAATATTGATTATAGAGCAGAGATTATTAGACTAAAAGAGAAGTTGCCTGTCACAGTAGTAGGACACTACTATCAGCGTGATGAGGTTTTTGAGATGGCAGATATCACAGGTGATAGCTTGGAGCTGGCACGTCGTTGCAAAGCAGACAGTAACCCTTGGGTTGTCTTTTGTGGTGTTGGTTTTATGGGACAAAGTGTCAAAGTTATCGCTCCTGAGAAACGGGTATTAATGCCTAAAGTTGCTTGTTGCTCCATGGCAAGGATGATTGATGGGAGTTACTTTGATGATAGCGTGAACTATATGGTATCGCATGGTATTCCTAAAGAGAGTATTTTGCCCATTACCTATATCAATAGTGATGCTACCGTCAAAGCCAAGGTAGGAGAGATGGGAGGGTTAGTCTGCACCTCTTCAAATGCCTATAAGATTATCGAAAAAGGATTAGAGAGTGGCAAGAAGATTCTCTTTGTTCCTGATCGCTGTTTGGGGCAGAACTTTGCCAACTCTATGGGGTTAAAATCCTGCGTGATAGGAGAGGGAGAGTGTGACCCAAAAGAGGCAGATATTATCTGTTTTAATGGTTTTTGTGCAGTGCATCAACTCTTTACATTGGATGAAATAGAGTTTTATCGCAATAGATATCCTGATATTAAGATTGCTGTTCACCCTGAGTGTGATCCCAAGATTGTAAATGCAGCTGATTTTACTGGTTCAACTTCGCAACTGATTAAATATGTCAATAACCTTGATCCCGAGCAGAAAGTAGCTATTGGAACAGAGTATAATTTGGTTAATCGCATGAGAGAGGGCAACACCTATGTTCTCTCCTCAACAAAGCCAGAGTGTCCTACTATGAATGAGACAACCTTGGAGGATCTCTACTTAACACTAAAATCTATTGAGGATAATCAGCCAATCAACGAGATTATAGTTGATCCACATACTATCAAATATGCCAATTTGGCTCTGGAGCGAATGTTGGCTATTAAGTAAAATTTTAAGATGTGGGTAACCACCCACAATAAATATTAGGAGAAGAACAAGGCTAAATTGTAAAGATATTGAGCTTTTAAAGTACCCTACTCACTCAGACGCTTAATATCTGCTCCAAGCTGAGAGAGTTTTCCTTCAAGGTTATCATATCCTCGATCAAGATGATAGATACGACGTACATTGGTTACGCCCTTGGCGACAAGTCCTGCCAAGACCAATGCAGAACTTGCTCTCAAATCAGTTGCCATGACATCTGCTCCATACAGCTCAGCAACAGGTCGTACTGCTGCGATACTTCCTTTGAGCCAGATATCCGCTCCTAATCGATTGAGTTCACTAACATGCATAAAACGGTTCTCAAAGAGTCGCTCTTCGATTACACTCTCCCCAATTGCCATTGTAGCAACTGCCATAAATTGTGCTTGCATATCCGTGGGAAAACCAGGGTACTCTGTGGTGATTAAATTGACAGGCTTGAGACGGTCTGT
>CAZEUB010000040.1:0-32390 GCA_964515605.1 uncultured Sulfurovum sp.
TTAATATATTATTTTTATTTAAAATTAATTTTTAAGTACCTTATCTAAGATATTGGTAGCTTTTCGGCGTTTCTCATCCTCTATATGTGTATAGACACGGGTAGTGGAGGGGTCTTCGTGTCGCATCATATCTTGTACCAAAGCCAAGTCTTTGACCTCAGAATAGAGTAGGGTGCCATAAGTATGACGTAAGAGGTGTACTCCCTCTTTCTCTTTGACAATGCCTACATAGTGAAGAAGCTCTTTTATCTTATGTGAAATAGAAGAGGCACTTGCTTTGCGTTTTGGATTTTGTGGCGAACAGAAAAGA
Organism: uncultured Sulfurovum sp.; assembly: GCA_964515605.1. GTDB lineage: Bacteria > Campylobacterota > Campylobacteria > Campylobacterales > Sulfurovaceae > UBA1140. The sequence continues at coordinate 311 of CAZEUB010000040.1, forward strand.
AGATTATCAGGACAAGCCAACTCCCTTTGCCAAAGTCTCCAATAGGGTTGCAAGGAGGACTCTTGAACCTCTATGATTGAATTTTTGTTCCCTTTTCCTGTAATTTTGATCAATAGATAGCCATCTCTTCTCTCTATTTTATTATTCTCTATAGAGAGTGCCTCAGATATTCGTAATCCAGTATGCAAAATAAGACGCACCAAGAGATTATAAAAGAGTGCAGACCTATCAGAGACAAATTTGTATTGATCAACTCCCTCCAAAAATCGATGTACCTCCTCTTGAGTCAAATAGGAGGGGATTTTGTTTCCTTTTTTGCCTGAGAGTCCTTGCCAGTTAGAGAGTTTGAGGTGATAGATGTATCCATTCCCTGAATTTGGCTCATTCTCATTGTGATCAGAGAGATAATTGAAGAAATTGGTAAGGGCATTGCGGTAATTCTTTTTGGTTGCATCACTCATACCAGCAGTATAAGAAGTAAGGAAATCAATAATCAACTCATCATCAATATCCTTAAGCGATGAGAGATTTTGTAAGATCAAATACTCAAAGAGTTTACGAACAGGGATATAAAAGGATTTTACCCCTTCGATGCCACCTTTTCGGATATCTTTAACTATATTAGATAGTTCATCAAGTGATTGCGGGGAGTTATTTAGTGCCATAATGGCTTGTTGTATGATCTTTTGATTTTTAACATTACGCGAAGATAGGGTATTGGTTTTGTACTTAATATATCGAGTAATCCAAAATAGCAATGATTGTTCTATATCGGTATCTATATCCAACGGAAAACGCACTTTAATCCTTTTTATAATTATTCTATCTTTGTATTATATCCTAATTTATTTTCAGGAAAGGTGAATTTCCTGAAAATAAATTAGTCTGTTTTATATATAAAAATATAAAAATAGTAATTTTTTATAAAAAAAACAAAAGTTTTAAAAAGCCTAAAAGCTTTTGGTGGTTAAAATTGGTTATCTCAACAAAGGAAGTAGCCATGATATTAAAAAATATAATTGTCTCAAAAGAGAGTTTTGAGAGCAATGACTATTATGATATTATCTACTCAAATATTCTCTATATTAATCGGCTCTTTCAATATCAAATTAGTGATGAATATATTTTAGAAGACGCTCTAAAAAGTTACCATATCGACTCCTATTTTGCACAAATTAAGTATGGAGGGTTTGAGAATTTTTATGAAGTTTTTAATAAAAAAGAGAAAATACTCTATTATATACAAGAGGGTCTAAAGGAAATTGGGGCAACAGATAATTTAGAACTCTTTGAGACCTACTCTAAATGCAAAAATTACAAAAAAATGGATCGTCAATTTAAATCTCTTCAAAAACGAGAGAGTATTTTGAAGTTGAATTACCATTGGCTAAAGAGTCATCCAAAAATCTTACCTCTTCAAAAAGATGAGATATTTATGAATCTTCCCTCCATTTTACAGTATGCAAGAGAAGAGAAACGGCATCTCAAAATCATTAAAAAACTTTGTGAAATTTCCAATCAACACTATTTGAGAATTACAGCAGGAGATGCGAATAACCCCTATCAAAATGCTTGGTATTTCAAAACTACCAAAGGGTATTTTTATATGATTGAAAAAGATGGGGAGGCATCAATGTATAATAGTTATACGAAGGAGAAAATATCAAAAGTTATCATTCGAGAGCGTAAGGAGAAGAACTCCTTTTTCTCTAAATTTCTTAAAGTCTCAAATTATTAGAAAATTTTATCCCTCAATATAATTTTTGAGTTTACGCCCTACTCTAGGATGTTTGAGTTTCTTAATTGCTGAAGATTCTATCTGTCGAACACGTTCACGAGTTACACTAAGCTCTTTTCCTATCTCCTCTAGTGTTCTGTCACTCTCATCTTCAAGCAGTCCAAAACGCATACGAATAACAGCTTTTTCTCTTTCGTTGAGTTGATCTAGCACTTCATCAATCTGATTGTTGAGATCATCTTTGAGTACTGCATCAGAGGGACTGATAGTTGTTTTGTCTTCGATAAAGTCTCCAAATCGTCCATCATCTTCATCCCCTACAGGGGTCTCAAGGCTTACTGGCTCTTTGGTTATTTTGATAACATTTTTGACCTTATCAACAGAGAGACCTACCTCTTTGGCAATGGTATCAAGATCAGGTTCTTTTCCTGACTCTTGAAGATTTTTACGAATAATTTTATTGATACGGTTGATTGTCTCAATCATATGAATAGGAATCCTAATGGTACGAGCCTGATCTGCAATGGCTCTTGAGATTGCTTGACGAATCCACCATGTTGCGTATGTTGAAAACTTATACCCTTTTTGATACTCAAACTTATCAACAGCTTTCATCAAGCCAATATTCCCCTCTTGGATAAGATCAAGAAAAGGTAAACCACGATTGGTATATCGCTTGGCAATAGAGACAACCAATCTCAAATTTGATTTTGCCATTCTGGTTTTGGCTTTTTCACTTTTGGCTTTACCACGTCGAATTTGTCCCAAGATTTGAGCCAATTTTTCAGGATCAAGATCGAAGCTATCTTTACTTGCTTCTCTTGTCTCAAAAAGCTTTTTGATCTCAACATAGGTGCTTACCATGGTAGTCTCAGGTACTGCATCGGTAATATCATCTTTGTCCATCTCTAAGATATTGGAAAGAATCTTCTCATGATTGGCACGAAGGGTATCATTGAAAAGAGGAAGTTTGTACTCTAATCGTTTTAACTCTTTTTCAAAACCATCATCACTTCTAAGTGCAGTCTCCATCGCTTTAACAAGTTCATTGATCAATTTTGAAGTAGGACCCAAATCAATAAGGGAGAGCTTAAGCAGTTGCTTCTTGAAAGCAACTTTCATATTCTCATGAAAGATTTTCTCTTTATCACTCTCTTCTGACTCCAAAAGAACCTCAAGATCACTTCGGCTCTTTAACCAATCTTTTTTGGCTTTGGAGAGAGCTTTAAAACTATCAACAACTTGCTTAACACGTTTATCTACTCCTCTTTTTACAGGGATCTCTTCTCTCTCTTCCCCCTCCTCTATCGATTCATCTTTCTCTTCATCACGATCACTCTCTTTTTCATCTTCAAAACTTTTAAAGAGCTCCTTAACACGTCTTTCACGATTCAATAGCGGCTCTTTGTAGTTCAGAATATAATCAATTAGATAAGGAACAGAGCAGATAGCATCTAAAATGATATCCTCTCCCCCTTCAATTTCACGACTTAAATGAATCTCCTCATCTTTGGTCAAAAGAGGAATTTTCCCCATCTCACGAAGATACATACGAACAGGGCTATCGGAACGACTCCACTCCAAAAGCTCCTTCTCTTTTAAGAAATCAAAGGTCTCTCCATCACTATTCTGAGCATCAAGTCTTGCTTTTGCTATTCTCTTTTTCTCTAACTCAAAAAGGTATTTAGAGTATTCTGATGAAGTAACAACATTAACTTTATTTTTTTCTGAAAGTTTTAATATTTTTCTAGATTGTGCTAATGTTGGTTGTTTTTCAAACTCTTTTGCGAGGTTTTCAAAGGTAAGTACATCCCCTTTTTTACATTTGGTAAAAATCTCTTCTAAATTTTTGTTGATATCTTTGGCAGCCAAAAGTACGACTCCTTGTGGTATAATTGCGATGACTATTTCTAATTTCTAGTGTAGGTTGAACTTTAGATTATACCCAAAAAAATATAATATTTTTTTTAAACCTGTGACAAGTAACTATATTTCAGCCATTAAGTAACAATCTCTTCCCTATTTTCATGAAGTAGGAAAACAACACTATTTGGTTGCCTTAATGTTAGCGTCTCCTCTGTAGATAATCCTAAGTAGAGTCCTCTTAATATACGGTTAATCATCTCATGAGCAATGACCAATAGGGTCTGTTTGCTATTAAACTGCATTAACCAAGATTTTAATCTCTCTGCAACCTTGACATAAGACTCCCCCTGCTCTATCTCATAGAACCACTTATTTGCCTCTCTCTCATTGAATACATCTGCATAGTGTTCTTGACAAAAGGCTTTTGTTTTTCCTTCAAAGATACCAAAATTAAACTCTTGTATACTTTTGTCAAAAGAGATTCGATCTCGATGAATACCCAACTCATCACAGAGAATAAAGGCAGTGGATTTTGCTCGTCCCAAAGGAGAAGAGAAGATGAGTAACTTATCAAAATTATTAATATATTTTAAGATTTTATGAGCATTTTCTCTAGCTTGATGCTCACCTTTTGGCGTAAGAGGAGAGTCCTTTTGACCTTGATATCGCCCTTCCCTATTCCAAAGCGTCTCTCCATGACGCAATAGTATGATTTTTGGATATCCCATTTAGCGTTTTTTAGTAAAATATTCCATAGCATACCATCCTGTTGCTATAATCATAAAAAGAACAAGAAAAGGAACCCATGGATAGGCTTTGAATGATTCAAAAAGCACTTTAATACTCTCTCCTGTATAAAAAGAACCAAGCATAATAACCGATACAAAAAAGATAGAAGCAAAAATATTATAAAAGCCAAATTTTTTAAAATCATAACGTGAGAGTGCCATAGAGAGAGGGACAAGGGTTTTGATTCCATAGAGAAATTTTTGTATAAAAATCGCCCAGACACCATATTTTCGTAAAATCAACGTAGAGAGAGCAATTTTACGTTTATGTTTTTCAAAATAGGGTTTAATCTCCTCTTTGTTATATTTACCCATATAAAAAAGTGCCATATCTCCAACATAGTTAAAAATAGTAGCAATAACCAATGATACAATCAAATTCATCTCCCCCATATAGGAAAGAACCCCCGCAGCAGCCACAACAACTAGTGATCCACCAAATGAGAAAAATGCAAGGGCAAGATAGCCCCAAGTACTAAGTGATGTTAATGTCTCTTCCAAATAGATACCTTTTTGATAATTTTTTAGGATAAAGATTATATATAAATAAGATTAAAGCTTTATGGGGATAGAGGCAGATTTGATTTTTTTATATCAAGAGTCATATTACTTAAAAGTGAAATAATGCTATAATCTCTTAATTTTACAAAAGGATATTTTTTGATAAATCTATACTCACTAAAAAAAATAATGGTATTCTCCTCAGCACTTATACTTTTAAGCTCTTGTGGTAGTAATAGTAGTTATATTGATGAACCTTTCCCTCTGGCATCAAATGATAAGATTAATAACAGACAATATTTTAGGGTACGCTCTCCTGTAGTTTGTAACCAAGAGAATAGAAATCGATTTATCTATCAAGTGATGCACGACTCCTACCTTTGGGCGACAGATGTTCCTGAGCTTGACTATACTCAATATAAATCAGACAAGATAATCTTAGATACGCTAAAGAGTAGAGAGGATCATTTTAGTTTTATTGTCGATAAACAAGAGGCAACTGACTATTTTGAAAAGGGTGAGAACAGTAATTTTGGATTCTCTATAGAGTTAACTTCTCTAAATAAAGAGCACTATGCACTAGTGATTACTTTTGTCTATCCTAATTCACCTGCTGATAGAGCAGGATTTAAAAGAGGTCAGATTATTACCCAAGTAGAAAATCAACCATTAATTCAAGAGAATATTGATAAAATCATAGCAAACCTTGAGGATAAAAAGAGCATCACTTTCACATTTTCAAAAGGCGATACTACCTACAATAAAAGAATCAGCAAAGAGCGTTATGAGATTAATCCAATTCTATATACTAATAGCTTTATAGATTCCAATGGAGATCACAAGATTGGTTATATGGTCTTTCAGGACTTTATAGATAGTGCTAAAGAGAAACTAGATAATCTCTTTTGGGAGTTTAAAAGAGATAAGATTGATGAGCTAATTTTAGATCTACGCTATAACGGAGGAGGATCTGTTGATATTGCTAACCATCTTGCCTCTTTGATAGGAGGGAGTAATGTATCAGAGAATATTTTTCATTATGTTTCTCTTAATGAGCGTTATTCTAAATACAATTTTCACTCCTACTTTGAAAAAGAGAACAGCAATGCACTTAATCTTAATAGGGTTTTTATTTTGACAACCAGAGCGAGTTGCTCTGCTAGTGAACTGCTTATCAATGCCCTACGTGCCTCTATCAATAATATTGAAGTGGTTCAAATAGGAGAAGCAACATGTGGTAAACCTTATGGATTTATGGGATCAGGTAGTTTCTGTGAAAAATCCCTATTTGCCATCAATATGGAGACAAAAAACAGTGATGGTATAGGAGGATACACCCAAGGAATCCTTCCAACTTGCTTTCTCAAAGATGATATTTTCAAAGATTTTGGAGATCCCAAAGAGGCACTACTTAAGGAGGCACTCTTTTTTATCTCCAAGAATGAGTGTAGCAAAGAGGAGAAAAGAGAAGAGAAACCTCACAGAAAAGATCTCAGTAGAGAGCTAAAAAGAGAGGGATTTAAACGTATTATGCCAGCATTTTAGAGTTGTTTTATCTGTTTTTTTTAATATATACCAGTGTTGCTATAACAATTAATAGCACTACACTGATTATAATTTGATTTAAATAGCTATCTATCAACTCTCTATTGCCACCGATGAAATAACCCAGAAGTGTCAAAATAATCACCCAAGCTCCTGCACCGATAGTGGTATAGAGCAAAAATGGTTTCATTGGCATCTTTGCCAAACCTGCTGGTAGTGAGATAAACTGTCTTATCCCTGGGATAAGGCGACTAGTTAATGTAGAGAATGACCCATGTTTTTTAAAAAAAAGCTCCATTTTATTTAACTTCTTTTCATCAAAAAAGAGATACTTACCAAATTTCAAAATCCCCTTTCTTCCATATCGTTTAGCCAAATAGTAATTAAAAACTGCCCCTGCTAAAGAGCCAAGTACGCCTACAACAATAACCAAAACAAGGTTCATCTCCCCTTTATATGCCAAATATCCAGAAGGGATCATCGCTACTTCACTAGGAAATGGGAAAAAAGTACTCTCCAAAAACATCATAATAAATATGCCAAAATATCCAAAATCTTTAACCAACTCTACAATGGCATGGACTATCTCATACACTTGTACTCCTCTTGAAAAGATGCTATTTTTTTATCTGTTGTTTTTATCTTCCATGCGACACCAGTATTTAAGAAATCCCGTTCTATCTGTGTGATCTTTAATTTATTTAAAATATATTCAATCCTTTGAATATCACTATAGCTGGTGTCGAATCTATATTCTAACATTTTTTCATATAAAACAATATTAGAGTTAGCAATAACCTCTTTGACAACATTACCATAAGCTCGTACCAAACCACCTATGCCCAATTTCACTCCCCCAAAATAACGGACAATTAGGACTGCTACATTAATCATCTCTTCTCCACGCAATACATTGAGTGCAGGTGTTGCCGAAGAGCCTTTGGGTTCTCCATCATCAGAGGAGTTTTCAACAATCTGATCAAACTCATTAAGATAACGCAAAGCATATACCACATGACGTGATTTGGGATGTGATAATCGAAGCCTATCCTGAAGCCCTTCAAACTCATGAATTGGTACAAGATGAGCTATAAATTTTGATTTTTTGACCTCATAAGTATAAGAGGAGGAGTCTATTATTGTATTCATACTATCTCATTTACTTTTTTGACAATAAAATTAACAAAAGCATCATCATCATTAAAACAACTTGTTACACGATAATCCTCATATTTAATCTTATTTGCCACTTCTCGATGTTCAATATCCAACTCATAAACCGTCTCAGAGTTATCAACGGTAAAAGATAGAGGGTAGATCACTACCTTACGATGATAAGGAGAGCGTAAATGATCAATTAGATTAGGTTCTAACCATGCAGATGAACCAACTTTGGACTGATAGACCAATTTGATATTATTAAATATAACTCCTCGTTCATGTAGATAGATTTTTAATGCTGAAACATTCGCCTCTATCTGATTTTGATAGGGATCTCCTGCATGAATAATGCTCATTGGTAATCCATGAGCAGAGAGTAAGAGATCGTACTCCATACTATCAACTCCCTCCATTCTCTGCATAATCTTAGTAGCAATTAGTGCAATATAGTCATAATCATCATAATAGGGCTCAACAACTTTAATATTAGGAGCATAATCTAATAATTTACACTGCTCTACAATATCCTCTACTGAGGAGAGCGTAGTGGTGGTTGAGTATTGAGGATACATAGGAAAAAGAATCAACTCCTCTACCCCCTCTTGTTGAAACTTCTCTAATGAAGGCTTTGCAAAAGGAGGAACATATCGCATCGCTGCTACAATAGGCATATCAATATGATTGTGTAACTTTTCTATTAATCTATTGGTCAATTCAGGCAGTGGAGATCTTCCTCCTAAATGGGTCAAAAAATTCTCTTTGACCTCATCAAGTCGCTTTGAGACAATAATATTACCAATAATTTTACGAAAATAACGATTCATGGTTAAGATATTTTTATCCAAGAACATATTACGCAAAAACATCTCCACCTCATCAATATTATTGGGACCTCCCATATTCAGTAATATTAATGCTTTTTTTGTAAACACTTTATTAGATGTCAAATTTTTCTCCTATTATTTGTAGGGGCTATCGCTTCTCTGTTTCATTTTACGCCTCTTAAATGCTTCATTTGAAGGGGTAGTAGGCTCAGAAAAAAGAAATCTTCCATAGAGAACACACCCCTGACACCCTGGGGCACACTTATGCTTAAGTAGTCGACACCACTCTTTTTCATCTTCAAATTTTGTTAAATGTTGACATCCCCAACCACTACTCATAATAAACTCCTTTGTTTTTTAATTTATAGTTAAGCATATTGATCCTTAAGACGTGCCAAGTAGTCGATAACACGTGACTGATAGATCCTATCCTCTTCATCTTCGATACAGACTTGAAATTTTTTTAGTACATCAATATCAATTTTTTGGGCAAACCGATGTATCTCCTTGGTCTCTTTTTCTACCTGAAAGACAAGGTGTTCAAAATCCAAGCCATTATTAGTAATAATCTTCTCAAAATACTCTTTGACCGCCTCAACAAGTATCTCTGAACGCTCCTCATCATTATTATAGATCTCACATGCAGTCTTATAGAGTAACTCCTCTTCACAAGGGGTTATCTGATGATTAACAGCAACCACAAGGGTTAGTACCTTGGCTCGATACTCCAAAGAGCTATGATGATAGAGAAGCAACTCCCTAAAGGCTTTTTTGATTTTTTTTCGTATTCTTTTTATCATATAACATATAATAACACAAAAGCCATAAAACTATCTAACCACCAAGCAGATCTTTGACACAGGCTAGTGGATCTTTGCCCTCTAACATATTATAAACCTCATTGGCTATAGGTAGATAGATCTTCTCTTTTTGGGCAATACGGTAGAGTGCTTTAGTGGTAGGAATCCCCTCAGCTACCTCTCCTAAATCATGCAGTATCTCCTCTACACATTTCCCTTGAGCCAAGCCCAATCCTACACGATAGTTTCGAGAGAGTTGAGAGCTTGCGGTCAAAAAGAGATCTCCTGCCCCTCCCAAAGAGAGAAAAGTCTCTATTTTTGCCCCAAAGTATTCTCCAAAACGGGTCATCTCAACCAATCCACGAGAGATCAATGCTGCTCTTGCATTGTTGCCCAGTTGCAATCCATCAGAGACCCCACCTGCAATGGCAATGACATTTTTATAAGCTCCTGATACCTCTGCTCCCACCACATCATCATCGATATACCCTTTGATAAAATCAGGCAAAGCCTCTGCATATATCTGAGCTAAAGCTTGATTCTCTGAAGAGATCTTGAGTGCCGTAGGCAAAGAGCGTTGCACCTCCGCAGCAAAAGAGGGACCAGAGATAAATGCCAAACGATCTGCTAAGACAAACTCCCCATAGACCTCATTGAGAAAAGCTCCTGTATCGGTCTCTATCCCCTTGGCAGCCACTAAGATTTTTTGTCCTCGATCTTCAAAGTTTTCTCTCATCCACTGCCGTACTGATTGTGCAGGAATTGCCATAATAAGATACTCATAATCAAGTGCCTCATCTAGTGATACAAAATGCGCTATCTCTTTAGGAGTACGTGAGGTAATAACCACTTCATTATGTTGAGCATAGGCATGATAGAGTGCTTGTCCCCACTTCCCTGCACCGATAATTGCTAGTTTCATTCCTCTTCCTTTCTTATATAGGCTTCAAATGCTTCTAGATCTTTATTATATCCAATGCAAACTAGCGTATCTCCTACATCAAAGTGATTCTCCAATCCTGAAGTGATAAAAATAAATTGATTACTTAATCGCTTATCAATCATCCCTACCAAAATTACCCCATGATCTGAAAAATTAAAATCCTCTGCTTTCATCCCATCAAGAGGAGAGTTAGGAGGAATAACCATCTCCTTAAAAGAGAAATCCTCATCAGGAGAGAAGAGTCGCTCAATCAATTTGGTTGCTACGGGCTTAGTAAGAATATTATGGATCCGATTAGCACTCACTTGATAGATATCAATAATGCGACTTGCTCCTGCCATTTTGAGTTTTTGGGTCACATGAAAGGAGTCAGAGAGTGCGATAATCATTGCTTTTGGAAACAAAGAGTGCAAGGAGAGTGTCAAAAAAACATTCAGATAGTGATCCTTCATCACGCAGATAAGATAATCATCCTCATGAACCTCCAATTTCTCTAAGACCTCATCATTGGTAATATCCAAAAGCTTCACATAGTATCCTGCTTTTTTTGCCATTTGATAATCACTCTCATTGTCTACCACAATCAGCAGGTTGCCCAACTCACTATGAAGATTCTCTGCCAAAAAACGGGTGGCTTTACCATAACCAAACATCAACGCATTACGTCTATACATACGGCTCCTTTTGATAGATCTCTCTAAAATAATCAATACTCACCTTACGCCCCATTACCAAGAGTATATCTCCCTCTTTGAGGATGATCTCGCTTGTAGGATTAAAAATAAACTCCCCATCCTCTCCTCCCTCTTGAAGTCCGATACAGAGTAGTTTGTTTCCCATAAAATTAAGCTCCTCAATCCTCTTTCCTATAAGCAAAGGAGAGTTGTCAACACTCACCTCATCAAGCAGTGCCATATTTTTACCCGTTAAAATAGCATAGATCGCTTTGTACATAACAGGTTGAGTAATTGCTGTAAAGAGCATTCTGTCTGCAATGGTGCTTGGTCTAACAATACTATCTGCTCCTGCAAGTTGATACTTTTTGATAATCTTCTCAGTTCTGGCTCGTGCGATCACTCGGATCTTACGAGAGAGTGATTTGGCATTTAACGTGATATAGATATTGGCAATATCATCCCCTGTCAACGCAAGTAGCGTAATATTAGAGTATTGTAGATTAAAGCGTTTGATTACATCGTGTCGACTAGCATCCTCATGAATGGCACGGTAACCCTCTTTGAGTGCCTCTTCGACACGATCTTTCTCTTTTTCTATCACGATATAGCGTTTATCATACTCATGGGCATAATATTTTAAAAACATCCGCGTCATCTGTCCATAACCACAGATGATCATAAACTCCTCTTTTTTGTTAACCTCCTCAACAATCCGATTCTCTTTAAGCTCATCAAGCTTCTCTGAAAACGAAGAGACAATAACCGAAGTAACAAAAGAGATCATCGCAATACCACTGACGATAATCAACATAGAGACCACTCGCCCCTCTGGAGTGACAGGAGAGATATCTCCATATCCCACCGTAGAGATCGTAATCAATGCCCAGTAGAGTGCGTCAAAAATCGTCTCAATACTATTATTGTGATTCTGCTCAAATACATAAATTGCAATTCCTGCTGTTACAGTAATAAAGATCAAAAGAAACAAAAGGGTATAGAGCTCAAACTTCTTACTCCCTAAAACCCCCAAGAATTGATTGATACTCTTGGTATAACGCAATAGCTTAAAGACCCGAAAGAGTACAAAAATACGCAAAACCCTCAAAGGGCGATAGGCAGGCAAAATTGCCAACAGATCGATAATAGCAGTAGGTGTCAAGAGATATCTTAACTTCCCTCCAAGAATCTCTTTGGTTGGTTTCCAAAGAGAGAATCGTCGCCCTAAAAATTGTGCCTCTCCAAACTCTTTGATCACACGTTTATGCCAATCATTATGTACCCAAACCCGTGCAATATACTCCAACAAAAAGATTGTTGTTACCAGATAGATATCAAAAAAATCAATCCATGAAGGTATAGGATTTTTGACCTCATAGACCAAAATAGCGATTGAGAGCACAATCAATGAGATCATAAAGGTGTCAAAATACCTCTTGTACTCATAATCAGCATTATTCAATAGATTGGTAGCCAACTGTTTAATTGATTTGTAACGAGCCGAACCATGCAAAAAAAAAGCAAATTGTAATAACCATTTTTTTAGCATCGCAAAGCTCCTGTTTTTTTGAATTTTATTATAACCAATCTCGCTTAACGCTAATCAAGAAAAAGAGAGTTTTTGTTCACCTCTTTACAGATAAGTAAAGTTTTAATAGAATATAATTGCATCAATAAATTATAGGAGAGAGAATGCTTCGATTTGCCCCATCGCCTACAGGTGATATGGATATCAGCAGCTTACAGATTGCTACCTTAAACTACCTTGTCGCACAACAAAAAAATAGAGGCTTCTTGGTACGAATAGAGGATAGTGATATCAAATATATTAGTGATGGTAAGGATACAGAGATTATGTTGATTTTAGAGAAGTTTGCTCTTAAGCATGATACTCTCTATCATCAGAGTGAACACCTTAGTATTCATCAAACCCTAGCCATTCGTCTACTCAAAGAGAAAAAAGCCTTTATCTGCCAATGCAATAATCCCACCGAGGAGGATCGCCCCTGTCAAGGAGCGTGCAAAGAGCTAGATCAAGAGGATTTTCAAAAACTCAAAGAGCAAAATACCCCTTTTGTGATACGAGTAAAGGGAATGGAAGATTTTGTCATCCTTAAGAGTGATGGCAGACCAACACCCAATTTTGCTACTGCGTGTGATGATATGCTTAGCAGTATAGAGTTGATTCTTCATAGAGAAGATCATCGTACCATAAAAAGAGAGATCTATATCAAAGAGCTATTGGGATATGAGATCCCAACAGAGTATATAGAACTTCCTCAAATACCCAATGCCAAAGAGTTCTCTATCAAACGGCTATTTGAAGAGGGGTTTATCCCTGATGCAATTCTCAACTATCTTATACTACTTAGCAACCCCGATGCCCCTCAGGAGATCTTCACCCTTCCTGAAGCAATTGGTTGGTTTGATCTAAAAGCTCTCCCCAAAGAGCAGATACCATTTGAGATCACAAAACTACGATACATCAATCAAAAACATCTTGAAAAAATGGAGGACAAAGCCCTCTCTAGGCTCTTTGGTTTTGCCGATGAGGATATTGGAAAACTTGCCAAACTCTATCTCCAAGAGGCAACTACCATTACCGAACTAGATGCCAAAATTCGTCCCATTTTTCGTCCCAAAAACTTCGATCAAAAGGAGGGAGAGAAGATGAGAGTTCTCGAAAAAATCATCGCAAATGCTCCTCTTTTTGAGGAGTTTGATCCATTTAAACAACACATCTTAAATGAGAGTGGATTTGATGAGAAAGATCTTATCCCACCTCTTCGGATTCTACTCACAGGAGCCTCTCATGGTCCCAAATTGAGTGAAATCTATCCATTTATTAAATCTTATCTACTGGAGGTTGCATCATGAGTGCATTAATCTTTGCTTTTGCTCAACTACTACATTCTATTATCTCACTCTATATTTGGGTGATTATTATCGCTGCGTTGCTGTCATTTATTCAGCTTGACCCACGTAATCCTATTGTGGAGATACTTAACCGTTTGAGCCAACCTGCTTTTGCATTTGTCCGCAAGAAGCTTCCTTTTGTGGTCTTTTCAGGGATTGATCTCTCTCCTATTGTGATTATCTTTGGATTACAATTTATTGATACATTAATGATGCGTTCATTAATGATGTAATACAGTTGTGAGCTTTAAGTCAAGGCTCACCCTATTTTCAATGAAAAAGCTACTTCTAATACTACCTCTTATCTATCTTCCTCTTTTTGCCAAGATACATACCCTAAAAGAGATTACTACCATGCCACAAAGTATCTCCAAAGATTTCTATATATGGCGTTTTATCACAGAGAGCAACACTACCAAAGAGGCATCACTCAATGCCTATCAACAGAGCCTAAGAAAAAGCTATAAACTCAAAAAAGCCATTCGACAAAAATTAGGCTACTTGCCCAAAGAGAAAACCAAAAACGCCAAAGATCCCAAAAACTTTATTATCTATCCCAAGACGGCTAGTAAAAAAACACTAACTAGTCTCAAAAGACTCTATCAAAAAGTCAAAAAAAAGGGCAAATACTCAACCGTATTGAAGGTGATGACCAATAGAGATCCATTTGAAGCACTCAAAAAAGAGAGTCCAAAGACACAATGTTATATCTTCAACCAAGTAACCCACCGCTACCGCTTGAGATACTTTGACCATCCATTTTCAAAGGAGCAACTCGATCTTCTCTCCAATGAGCCACAGTTTAACCAAACTATCCATACTATTATCACCCAAAGGGGAATGAAACAGATAAAAAAGTCTCTACTCAACACCCCTATTACAGAGAAAATTAACTTTCAAAACAGATTTCTCCTCTCTCTCAATGCTCTAAAAGAGGGCAATATATCCCAAGCAACAAACTATCTTGATTCGGCTAAATCTATTGCTAAATTTCAAAGTCAAAAGGATCAATGCAACTTCTGGTTCTATCTTATCAACAGAGATCAAAAGCACCTTGAGAGCGTAATCCAAAGCACTCAAGTCAATCTCTATACACTAGCAGCAAGAGAGATAATGCACCAACCTCATCCCAAAGTGATCACCCCACATCTGCCCATGCGATTTGTCACTGACTTTGATCTACACAACCCTATTGATTGGGAGAAGATCAAGCGTGACATCAAAGAGAAATCCTCTGATTATATCGATCAAAAAGCCAACTCCTACAAAAGCTATCTTACTGAGGGAGTCTATAGTTATCTCAAAGAGAAAGCTTCAGGCTATACCCTACCCTATTATGCTATGCCCTATCTTGATGCCATGATAGGTAAACCCAAAGAGCGTATCGCCCTGCTCTATGCCATTGCTAGACAAGAGAGCCGTTTTGTTCCTGCTTCAATCTCTAGCTCCTATGCCCTTGGCATGATGCAGATTATGCCTTTTTTGATCAAGCATCTTGCCTCAAAACGAGGAGAGAATTTGGATTTAGAAGAGATGTTTGATCCCTATATCGCTATTAGCTATGCCGATCAACACTTAGATTATCTAACCAAATACCTCTATCATCCTCTCTTTATTGCTTATGGATACAATGGGGGAATAGGATTTACCAAAAAAACAATCAAACAGCCTCATCTCTTTAAAAAAGGAGCCTATGAGCCTTATTTGAGTATGGAGCTAATCAATTATGAGGAGTCCAAGGAGTATGCCAAAAAGGTACTAAGCAACTATGTCATCTATATGAATCTTCTAGGAGAGAAGCAGAAGATTCTGCCACTACTAGAAGAGCTAAGCGACCCTTTGGCAACAGATAGATTTAGATAACACAAGCTATTAACCAACTGTTTATTTTTGGTTTTTTATCGGTTTATGAAACTATCTTATAATAGCATTATGAAAGATGTGAATGGTGTTTCTCTCTGTAATATCATTCACTTTGGAACAGTCATTGTTTCAAATTGATACGAAGTTTTATTGAGTAAGTTTTATAGCATAAAATTAATAGATAATTGATAAAATAAATCTTAAGAACACTCCTCTTCTCCACTCCTTTGTTACTCCAAACTTCTTAGCAGATCTTTCTAAACTATCTAAAGGATATAGATGAAAGGATATAGATGATAAAAAAAACGTTAATTCTCTCTCTAATTGTAAGTAATACACTTCTTGCGACAACAAGCATTACCTTTGAAAATGCTCCCAAAAATCCTAATCATAAACTTCCTAATAACAAAAATGAGATTTTGTCTTATCATGAGATACTCAAAGACTCTATTGATGCGGTAGTGAATATATCAACCAAGACCATTAACTATAAAGGGGATCTCAATCGCCAATTTTTCCAAGAGTTTTTTGGCAATCAGATGCCCCCACAAAAGAGTCAAAACTCACTAGGCTCTGGCGTTATTATCTCAAAAGATGGCTACATTGTCACCAACAATCATGTCATTGAAGGTGCTGATGAGATTGGTGTCTCTATTAATCATAGAGACAAAGAGTATATTGCAAAAGTAGTAGGAAGAGACAAAGGGAGTGATCTTGCGGTTATCAAAATTGATGCTAAGGATCTGCATCCTATTACCATGAGCAATATAGAAGATGTACAGTTAGGAGATGTTGTTTTTGCAATTGGAAATCCTTTTGGTGTGGGACAAACCGTCACCCAAGGGATCATCTCTGCACTCAACAAATATGGAGTAGGAATCAATCAATATGAGAACTTTATCCAAACAGATGCCTCTATTAACCCTGGGAACTCAGGAGGGGCTTTGATCGATTCACGAGGAGCATTAATTGGTATCAACTCAGCCATCCTCTCTCAGAGTGGAGGAAACAATGGGATAGGATTTAGTATCCCTATTGATATGGTCAAGAATATCGTCTCAAAACTGATTTTGGATGGTGAGGTTCAACGAGGATTTATGGGGGTCAATATCTCCAAAGTCACCAAAGAGCTAAAGACTCTCTATCATCATCAAAAGGGAGCCATCATCACCAATGTACAGATAGACTCTCCTGCATTTCGAGCCAAACTACAACGGGGTGATCTTATCTATGCTATTGATGGCAAAGAGGTAGAAAATCCTCATGATCTCCAAAAAATTGTCACCTCCTATCGCCCTTATGATAAGATCATGCTCTCTATTGAGAGAGATAACCAAGAGATTGAAATTCCACTAAAACTCTCTAGTCTTAATGGAGATAAGCTCTCACTAAGTAGCATTGATAAAAACTTTGATGGTCTCTATCTACAAGCACTCAATAGTGAAAATAGAAAAAAATTTCAAATTCCAAACACTATTACAGGAGTGGTCATAGATCGAGTAGATAGGGGATCTCAAGCTGCTAGAAATGGCTTTATGCCAGGAGATATTATCATACAGATTGAGAATAGAAGCATACAGAGTATCGAAGATGCCTCAAGAGCATTTAAAGATTTCAAAAACCGTACCAAACGCATCTATATCAACAGAGGGGGTAATATCCTATTGGTTGTTATTCGGTAATAGAGAGAAAGAGAGTGCCAAGAGCAATCCTCTTCTTCTCTATCTCTACTCTTCAAAAATAATAATATCGTAGTTGCTTGTTGTCACCACGGCTTTGTGTGTAGGAACAGAGCCGTTACGATTTACTTTGCTTAACTCTTCACGTAGTTTATCTATCTCTTCACTCATCTCATCCATCTGTTTTTTGAGTTTTAGAATCATATCAACACCTGCGAGATTGATGCCCATTTTACGGGTAAGTTGCAAAACCAATTTAATCTTATCAATATCTCGTTGAGAGTAGAGTCGCATACGCCCTTGCGTTCGAGAAGGTTCGATTAAGCCCTCTTTTTCATACTGTCTCAAGGTTTGAGGATGGATATCTAAGATAGATGCCACCACAGAAATCAAATATACAGGTTCGTCATAACTATGCATCGTCTTTTATCTCTCCACTAGGAAGTCTCTCTTTCAAAATCTCTTTTAGCTCATCATCTAACTCTTCGAGTTTAGGGAGAATAATATTGGCTGTCAAATAGAGATCACCTGTAAGTGATGTTTTTCTATCAACCACCCCTGCCCCTTTGATTCTAAACTTCTGCCCATTTTTAGTATTGGCAGGTACCTTTAGTGTCACTGTTCTATCCAGTGTTGCAACGGCTACTTTACCACCAAACAAAGCAGCCTTGAGAGGGACATCCAATGATTTATAGAGATCGGTTCCTTTTCTTTCGTATTCAGTAGATTCAGCCACTTCAACTTTAATAAGTAGATCACCTCGCTTTCCACCAATACTATTTCCTTTGCCTCGCACACGAAGTGTCTCACCACTCTTGATACCTGCTGGGATTTTAATATCAAAACTTTCATTATTGATTGAGATATTATGTTTCCCCCCTTTGACCGCGACATAAAAAGAGACCGTAATGGTAGTACGTTGATCCAACTCTGTAGAACCAGCTCCACCACTACCAAAGGGTGATCCCCCTCCAAATCCAGAACTACCAAAACCACCAAAACCACCACTTGAGAAGGAGGATGAGCTTCCCCCCCCACCAAAGATACTGCGAAGCAGATCATCCAAATCTACACTGCCTTGCTGTTGAGCAAAATCATGGAAGTTTTGTCCTCCAAATATTTGATCGCCATACATATCATACTCATCTTTTCTCTTTGGATCAGAGAGTACCTCATAAGCAGCATTAATCTCTTTAAATTTATCAATGGCCTCTTCATCTTTATTGACATCAGGGTGATATTTTCGTGCCAATTTTCTATAAGCCTTTTTTATCTCATCTGCTGTTGCATTCTCATTAACACCAAGTGTCTGATATAAACTTTTTGCCATTACTGTCCTTATACAATCATGATTAATATTTAATTGACATAATTATATCAAAAAAATTTAGTCTATGTCAATCAAGGTTGAACGATTTTGACGCATCAAGATAATAACCACCACCACAGGAGGCAATGAGAGAGAGAAAAGGTAACTACCGATATCCAAAAATTTATTGTTGTTAAGATAGAAGAAGCCAAAGATCAATACGCCATAGGCTCCCAAACGATACAGAGAAAGTGCTGCTTTGCTATCTTTGGTTATCTGCAAAATAGAACGTCTACTCTGCTTAAGCTTTCTTTTCTCCTCCAAAACAATCTCTCTGAAGGGTTTATCTTGCTCATGCAAAGGATCATCTTCACCATAAAGATCATAAGAATCTTCAATCTTATCAATCGTATCACGATTATCTTCTGCTACAGCCACTCCCATATCGATACGCTTCTGTACCATATTTCGATAGGAGATAATAGAGGCAAACATAACAAGAGAAGAGCTAATGAATCCTATTTGCATATTGATAAGCCATTGATGATTACCACTCAAAAGAGAGAAGAGTATCAATCCTATATCTAAAGCTATTAACGTTTTGACTATTTTTTTCATCAATACTACTCATCCTCATCGCTATTATCATACTTTCTGTGTCGATACCGAGGATCATCTGCTAACTCATCAAGTGATTTTTTCTGTTTCTCATAGGCTTTATAGACATTTAAAATAGCCGCGGCTATCCCCCAAAAAACGCCCAGCCATAATAACCATGCTTGATCAAAAAGGTCTTTGAGAAAAACACCCAAACCCACACCAATCAAAATAGCTACCACCATAGAGATGCCAAGGCTTAATCCATCGGCTGCACTTACTATTTTTTTGAACTTTGGTTCCTCTTGTGATGACATATTCACCCCTTATATTTTTATAGATTTAATCTTTTTTAACATTATATCCAATCAACAATCTAAGGATACTTTATTGTGTTATTCTTTATTTTATTATAATTTTGATTTATAATTTTATATATTAAGTTTAAGTTAATTTTTGCTATAGTGAAATATCTTAAAAAATTGAAAAGGAATGTCAATATGAGTCATATAGAAAAAATAGATTTCATAAAGCGTCTTCGCCTAGCGATTCAATCCTATCAAGGTTTTACCTCTTCTGAGAAAAAATATGGTATTAAAAATATTCAAGATTGGATAGGAGAAAATGGAAATCTTGATCTCTTTATCAAAAAGTTTTCTGACATTTCACTTGATATATTGCCATTCCTAAAAGAGGAAAAACTTATTAGAAATTAAACTCTTCAAGATAGGGATGAGAGGATTAGATATCATCCCTAACCCAACGTGTAGGATCAAGCAGTGTATCATCATGAATATGTTTAAATGATGCCTTAATCATCTTAAAAAGATTACGGTTCTCTTGCTCCAACTCCTCCAACCAGATCTTCATATTTGCTCTAGCGTATGGCATCTTGACATCTTTGAGCATAGCAGGACATGCCTCATCCCCGATAGGCTGAAGATTATTATCCTCTGCAAATGCCCGAAGTTGTTTCTCCCTAACTTGAATCAATGGTCGAATCAGATGGAATCCTCTGCCTGTCTTATAGATAGGTGCCATGGCTCTCATGGTTCCATTATAAAACATATTCATAAAAAAACTCTCAACCGTATCATCAAAATGGTGTCCCAAGGCTACTTTGTTGAAGCCATGATTCTCAGCATAGGTATACAATGCCCCTCGTCGCATTCGAGAGAAGTAGGAACAAAATGAAGAGTTCTCTCGAATCGTATCATTGGAGATCTCATAGATATTGGTCTCATAAACAGTATGCTTGATCTCATGCTCTTGACAGTGAGCTACCAAATAGTCATAACGCTCATCTGGCATACCATAATTGATCGTACAGGCTTCAAACTCAAAATCAAAAGGGGCATGTCGCTGGATATGTTTCAAGATATGAATCAATGCCAACGAATCCTTGCCCCCACTAAGACCAACCAATACCCTATCCCCCTCTCCAATAAGGCGAAACTCTGCATTGGTTTTACCTGCAATACGTAGCAGTTTTTTGCTAATGGTTACTCTATTCAATGGCTTCAACCATATCCAAAATAAAATTAGCAGAGATTACAGCAGATCCCACCATAAACTCATCAAAATCTACCCCTGCCTCATCATTTGCACTATCAGAGATCGCACGTAAAACAAAAAAAGGAACATTTAAAGCATCACAAACAACTGCCACACTAGCCCCTTCCATCTCCAGAGCATCTGCCCCAAAGGTAGAGGAGATAAATGATTTACGATCACTACTTGCTACAAACTGATCACCTGTTGCGATGATACCTTCAGCAACTTTTAGATTACGCTTCTCTGCTACCTCTTTGGCAATTTCACGTAACGACTCATCTGTTTTGACAAAGAGAGCCCCCTCAGGAACATACCCATGTGGATGACCAAATGCGGTAATATCCAAATCGTGTTGGCACAACTCCTTGGCAATAATCAAATCACCAATTTTCAACTCAGGGTTAATCGCCCCAGCCACACCAGAAAAGAGTAGCTTATTGCAACCAAACTTCTCAATCAATGTCGAAGCGGTCAAAGAAGAAAAAACCTTTCCTATCTTAGAATAGGCAATTACCAATCTTTTTCCTTGATAAGTTGCTTCATAGTAGTGGTTGTTAGCATACTCAATCTCTTTAATATTTTCTACTCTTTTCAAGAGTGGTTCTATCTCTTCTGGCATTGCCCCCATAATGGCTATTTTGCTCATAATCTGTTCCTGTTTGTGATAAATTTAAAAAAAGATGGTATCAAAACTCTTATAAGAGAGAGTTTGAAGCGTTGTTAGATATTGCTTTTGGAGGCACTATAAACCAGACGATATACCTCACCTGCTTTCACCTCACCTATAAAGATACTCAATGCCGAATCCAATAACAAAAAACTCTCAGGAGCAACACCATTGAGACGTAATGACCCCTCTACATAGGTCAAATCATCAGCTATCTCATCACCGATAATTAGCTCTGATATCTCTCTATTAATATTTACGGTTACTGTAAATTCTGTTTCCAATGAGCTGTTATCTTCATATTTTTTTTGAGCTACTTTGGTTATGCTTAGGGCATCTCCATTCTCATCTTTATCCAAAATAGTAATATTAGAATCTTGTTGATAAGCATAAGTGTTATTACCAACCAGATAACTAATAGAGATATGGTTGGTAATAATTTTAGAGTAGGCGATGGATGATAACAAAAAAAGAGATATCCATTTTATTATAACATGCATGCGTACTCCTTATATTTTTGGCAAAAACTATTTAATCTCTGTTACAATATGAGGATAGTATGTCTCACCTGGTTTAATCTCTTTGATCACAAAATCAACAGAGTTGGTTTTTGCATTATATTTTCCTTCACCCACAACACCTTTTGATGTCCATAGGATATGTACTCTCTTTTCATTTTTCCACCAAGTCTTAGCTGAAGAGGTAGCAATTTTTTCTACATTTGAATTAAGCTTAATAGAGAATTTAACATTCTTTGCTGTCTCTTTTGTCTTGTTCTCAATACTCCATGATCTTACATTTGTAGCACCTGGAATGGCTTTATATTTACCTGATTTAGCATCAGTTACATTTTTACATACACCATTTATTGGATCTGCTGAAATGACATTATGAATAATATTCATGCTCAATTTGACATTGTTATCACTCTTGACTGTTGTCCAGATATATCTGATAATTGCTTGATTATCTCTAACTTTATCACCACCAAATGCACCATCAGCAAAGATAATATCTACTTTTGACATACTGTTTTTTGTGCTCTGTTTTGTATAGATCTCATTAAGCCCTTTTGCAGTTGCTCTTGCCAAGAGACCAAAATGATTTCCTTTACCCACAACTGTCTTGATATCTGTAGTGGCATCAATCCAAATGGTTTTTTTGCCATCTATTGCCAACGTTGAAAGAACAGGTGTATGCTTCATCTCTGATTTGTCCAAAACACCATTGTTATTTTTGTCTATATAGATCTTAGAACTTGAAAATTTAAAATCTTTTAAGCTTCCATAATTACTTGACAATACAAAATTCTCAACAGAGTTACCCTTATTAGTAATGACAAACTCACCTAACGCATGTTTACCTACTATTACTTTTTGTTTTTGATCTTTTTTAAGTTCAACTGTAAAGTTGATAACCTTATCCACAACATAGCTAGCCTCTGGTGCTTTGGCTGTTTTGGTCTCTGCTCCAAATGAGTATTCAAGAACTGGTTGGTTTGAGATTTTTGTTCCCGCTTTTGTTCCTGATGCCATGGCTGTTGCTGTAAATCCTACTGAGGTAATTAATGTCGCTGCTAAGACTTTTGATAGTTTCATTCTGTTTTCCCTTGTATTTTCTTAATATTATATTAATGGATTAAACTCTATTTGCATAAAATTTAACACTCCACACCTAAATATAAAATAGGAAAAAGTAGAGATATCTCTCTATTGGCAACCCGACTACCTTAATCAAAAGGCTCGTGGCTTTCTGTCCTCACCTCACGATGAGTTTAGCTTTTTCAATATTTTAAACCGTCAACTGTCCAAGAGGATTCATCCTCTGGAGAGAGAGGTTAGAGAACCTCTCTCTTCAAGGGATAGCAAACAAACAGAACCCCAAAAGGGTATCTGCTTCTCTTCGTTAGATTATTGTATTTTGGTTTTAAATTTAAGATCTATCTCCGATTTTGGACGCAATGAAGCCAAAATAAATTTGAGATGAGAATACTCCTCTGCTTTTGCTAATCTCTTTACGCCCCCCTCTTTGATAAACAACTCTGAGGATTTTTTGTACTCTTTGCCATCAATAGAGTATAAAACGGTACAACCATTACACTCAACACTCTTCGCTACAAAATTTGTATGCTCTGGTACCTTATTGACAATAGTAAGTCTTTTTGCCTCTTTGTCTGTAGGGTTAGAAATTTTGTTTACATAAGTAACCACATCACCAGGAATGGCTTTGGTTAGAACCTTAAGTACTTTGATCTCTTTACCTGCTTTTGTCTCTACAACCTCTTCATAAGCTGTTGTCTTCATCGAGATCTGATCTGCTGATGCCATTGTCAATGCTGATGTGGCAATAAGTCCCATTACAAAATTTCTAATTTTCATCTATATTCCTTTATTTTCTAAATTTATATTTTTTACGCTTTTTGTTGCTTGATGTAATTATATATTACTTTACTTTAATCTTAACTTATTTTTTAACTATTTTATTAAAGTTTTTTCTAAGAAAATATCAAAAGCATTAAAATTTCATCTCAAATCCTATATATGCACCCTTTTTGGTCTTGCTAAGGGCATCAAAATCACGATCCTCAAACCCTTCAAAGTTGTATCCAGCTATCAAGTTAACATTTTTATAAACATTCCAACCCAAAGCGATACCATGATTATATCTCTGTTGATTGAGCGTAGATCCGCCATCTATCGTATTGGTATAGAGCATTAGATCAAACTTTTTATTTAGATGATAATTGGCAAGTAATCCAACCATCTGTATAATCCCACTATACTTTGAGTCATTAATCTTCTCTATTATCTGTTTAATCCCATAATAGATAGACAACTCAAAGGATGAGACTACTTTATAATTTATATTAAAGTCATTGACAAACTTACGACTACTTAATGCTCTCTCCCTCTCATCAACAAAATGAAATTTATCCAAAATAATATAATCACTCTCTTGTGGTCTATATGCCATGGATATATCTGCATAGATAGACTCATCACCACTATTTGATTTGAAGTATTGTGCAGAAGTTGCCAACTCCAAGCTGCTATTTAACTCCATTGCCAATGCCATAGCCAGTGAGATAGCATCCTCTTCATCTGTCTGTTTATATTCCACTTTCAGTGAACTTGTCACACTATTTTTGCAGTAGTTCAAAGATGAACTATAGGCAACAAAATCATCATCAATCTCTCCATTGATTGTATCTGCTCTATCTAGTCCAAGATCAATATTAATTGTATCATTAAGTGCAATACTCTGCTGAATTCCAACAAGAGAGAATAGTCTATCCCCATCTCCTATCTTCTCATTTAGAGAGGTATGAATTGTCGTACCGCTCCATAACTCAGAAGAGACCCCTACTCTGGTCGTATCAATTTTTTTGCTACCATCTATCAGCTCCTCTTCAATAAAGATAGTATTTTTATCTGTTACCTCAACCTCTGCCCCCAAAAGAGTTCTATTGGGAAACTGCTCACTATCATTGGTTTGGATACTCTCTTCTCGCTTAGCTCTTAAGGTTAGTCTATTATCGAAGAGTGTTTTGCTAATTCCTGCAATCAACTGCTCTGTTGGTTTGCTTTTATGGTCATTGATATATCTTGCACCACCCTCCAAATGAACCGTTTTTAGATCATAATAGAGACTACTCTCGACCACATCATTAATATCCCCTGTGCTAATGGTTTTATCTCGATAGAGTGTTGCTTTTGCTTCAGCACGGTTATTGAGTCTATATCCACTCTCTACCCCTATCTTCTCCAGATCTAAATCTTCAGCATTTTGTTGTTTTAGCCCAAATTCACGCTCTATCTTTTTGTAGTAGCCTTTAGCATAAAGGTTTTCACCATTGTGTTCATACTCAATTCGCATAGCACTCTTCTGATCTGCTATTTGACTCTTGCTACTTTTAGCATACTCAGCCTCAAGCTTTCCCCTCTCTCCCACTCTCAATCGCATATCAATAGCAGCTAGTTGTGCTTTTTGTTCTCCTAGATCCTCTTTGATATAGGTAGAGGAGAGTTTCATCTTCTCATCCAACATATTAACAGAGACTCTTGCTCCTGCACTTAGACTATCTTCGCTACTCTTTACCTCATAATTGACCACTATATAGATAGGATTAAAGTTCTGATCTCGACTAAAAATTGGTCTTTTAAAATATATTGTTCCTTTGAAATAGTCTATATTATAATCCTCCAAAGCAGATAGGCTCTCTTGCTTTAGCACTCTATCTGGTTGATACCTATCTCTTGTCTCCAATCTAATCTTTTCTGAATTGATAATAATCTTTTGATGCGATAGACGATAGAGTCCTGATGTACCATCCCCTCTAATCTCATCTTTTACAAAACTCTGATCGCTATTACTGCCAAAAATAGTTGCCTGTACTCTCTCTCCTTTATATTCTGATTTAAGACCATTGAGTGTTCTATCATAATTAGAGAGTTTCATATCATTAAGTCCTGTTACAAAATCCCCAAACATCCCATAAAAATTATCTTTTTCTATTTTAAAATAGAGTCTCTTTTGAGTTGGTGCTTCAACTCCCCTAACTGAAGAGTCACCATAAATAGTATAGTATCTGTTTGGATCAATGATATCCATTAACTCCCTCTCTCTCTCTTTGTTGCTATAGGCAATGGTCATAAGATAAGAACCAAGCACTCTCCCTTTTGCAAAAAGCGATATCTCTTTATCAGATTCTATTTTCTCTTTTTTCATATTTTGTGAGATGGTTTTATAGCCCACAGACCCCTCCGCAAAACCGACCAAGATCCAATCTCTCACTTTTGGTTTCAACCAAACCTTTAACTCCTCTGTTCTGTTAGCAAAGGGCAAAGAGAGTGTTGCCTCTCCTGCTTTTGTAGTGGCTTCAAGTTTAATATATGCCATACCTCCATCAACAATCACATAATCCTCACCTGTTGAGGACTTTGAGAGTGGATTTTGCCCTGTAGCATCGAGTCGTCTATAGCCTCTATAGGGTTGAGATATTTTGAACTTTCCTACAATATCTGCATGGACAGGATATCCATCTCGATCAAAAAACTTAACCGCAATGACAGGTATGTGCTTTCCATCTGCTACCAAATTTGAATACTCTGTTATAACTTTGGCGCGTACAGGCATACCTGAGTAGTGTATCTTTTTGGTAATCTCATCGACAAGATTACCAAGATCATCTTTTATTTGGCAAACAACACTATTATCTCCCTCTTTTAGATGCACCCCTTTATATATAGTGAGTGCCTTCCCCTTTTCATCTGTTAGTTTTTTGTCAAAATGCACAGGATCGACAACTTTACCATTAACAAGATAGGTGACCAAATGCTTCTCATTATGCTTAACCACAATATTCACAGCAGAGGTAGAGGGGATATAACTCTCACTTGGCCAGACAAATTCAAATTTATCATTCTCTTTACTCAACCACTCCTCATCATATTGAGGCATTTTTTGTGATTGATTTTCTAACATAAAAACCTCTTTTGTATCTATTCCAAATTGATCCTCTTCCTCCTTTTTGTCTTTGATATTTAGACAAAAATCACTACGATGAAGTGTCCCAGAGAGCGTTTTGATAAACTGAGAATCTTGATCACCAGCAGATTGTACACTCTCTTCACAAGAGCCAATCGTATAGATCTCATCTAAGCTATCACGATCTAGTTTAACAACATGTGTTCCTCTCTCTATCCCAGCGAAGTTATACTCCCCATGCTCATCTGTAAGAGTAAATGTACCATCTTCCATATAGAGTCTTACATTCTCAACAGGTTTACCATCTGCACTAACACGCCCAACAATGGTTGATTTGTCTCTCATCAATTCCATATCTTTCAAAAGAATGGTACGAGTGATGCTATTAGCGTTAATATCATCCGCCTTGGCATCTATCTTTATGGTTGCCTTTTTTGTAGAAATTACTCCCACCTGTAAAGTAAACTCTACTGCTCTACTGCTCTCTTTATCTAAACTATCCAACGTCAAAAAGAGTTTTCCCTCTTTTGACAATACCCTCTTAACTAAGTTGCTACTATTATCAACCCTACATGAGTTGTCTACATATCTAAAACCTTCTGGAAGTGTAATAGCT
The DNA here is from genome assembly GCA_964515605.1 of uncultured Sulfurovum sp. Taxonomy (GTDB): domain Bacteria; phylum Campylobacterota; class Campylobacteria; order Campylobacterales; family Sulfurovaceae; genus UBA1140. Next base: position 27,839 of record CAZEUB010000040.1, read on the forward strand.
ATAACGATATCTTCTATCTTTTTGCCACTGCCATTCTCTATATTAAACCGGTAAGAGACAAACTCTCCCATACCCAAAACTGATTTTGAGACATCTTCAAACCACAACCACAAATCCTCTTTTGTTCTATCTGATTTTTTTATCTTCTGTTTCGTGATATTATTATCTTTTTTGATGCTGTAGCTATTTGAGTAGATATATTTAGAGACACCATCCTCTTCAAAAATAGCCATGGCTCTTGCCTCTTTTGCATCAAGAGAGGAGAGTAGAGAGATGAGTAGTAGTAAAGATATTTTTATAATATTTATCATATCCATTTTTCCTTCTTATATAATATTTTTTAATATATTTTTTCCAATAACGTTCTATGAGTATTATTTTAGTTAATATATGTTTAATCTTAACTTATTTTCTTAATATTATTAATTAATATTTATTTAAGCTAATTAAATTATGTATCAAAATTAAATAAAATTATTATTTTTTCATTAAAAAATCTTGTTTAGATTTAATTTTGTTGACTTATTTAAATTAATACAATACAATAAAATAACTTCTAAATATTAAGGAGGAAGGAGATATGTCTAAGATTAAAATGATAATAGTAGGTATACTATTACTTCTATTGCAAAATGGTTGCAAAGATCCCAAACCTCCCAAACCCCCTAAACCATCTACAGAGATATCAGGACAAACCAATCTAAACCATGTAGGAATTGGTCTAACCAAAGGAGAGATAGAGAGGTATCCTGTTTCACCAAGAGGGTCATACTATTATGGGCAGGTCATTATTGAACCCAAACTAACAATGCATGCGCTTAGTGGTCCAGAGGCACAAACATTCTTCTCTCATGTTGCAAACCTTTTTCAAGAGAAGCGAAAAAATTTTGGTCTAAGTGTTACCCCAATCATTGATGGGCATAGATTGCCTCCTATTGTCCTTTTTACCTACTCCTACGATAGTGAGGCACAACAGTGGATCACCACATTCAACGAAGAGCCAAGAACAGCAATGACCTTAATCAAAGCCAATACTGAACTCTCTTTTGAACTTAGCTATACATCTATAGATAGAGATACTTTTAACCGTATCAAAGAGGCAACAAGAAGTATCTATGGAGGAGATATTCTCCTCTCAGCTATCAATCTACCTGTTATTGATCTAATCGGTGACAATGTTGGTCACATGATGAGCCACTCAATCAAATCCTCAACAACGCTCTATTTTGTACCAAGTGCAACCAAGAAAAAATCTGTTAAGTATATCGTCAAGACAAAAGATGGGAAACAACTTGCAGAGGTTAAATTCTCTTTGATTCTTCGAGACTCAGTTGTTAGTGGTACGGTGGTTGATTCAAACAGTATCAATAGTACCCCCAAAGTAAGCAGTGATATTAATCCACTTACTCAAGTCTATACCCATATTAATGAGGACTTAACACTCAATGATAGATTAAACAGAGAGGAGTCTATTTCAACCTTTTCTCAAATTCAAGACCCTAGACTCTTCAGAGAGAACTGTATCAACATTCAAGATCGATTATCAACCTACGGGCTAAATATTCTTGATAGCTACTCTGCTTTTTCCAAGATCTTGGAAAGAACCAATTTTCTAACAGATAGAAGGCTCTATTATAGTGGCTGTTTAACTGCCAATAAACTTGCCAGAATGCAAGAGATGGGAATCAATATGCCCCCACCACCTGATCCCCAACCGATACATGTAGATATTCAAGATGAGATGCTAGGAAATTTTGGACGCTATATGCTTAACCCAAAGGCAAATGTAGGATTCAAAAGTGATCTACTCAAACTATTTTCTGACACAGTAATTGTCCCCAAAAATGACCTTATGGATTTCAGTGGTCTCTACACAGAAGAGGATGAAGCGGTCATGACACCCGAAGCATTTATGCAACATCTAGGAGAGATTGGGGTGGCAAGATATGGAAGCTACAGTCATCAAAAAAAAGATTTTAGATATTTCCTCTTTAGACCACTCAATAGCACTAGCATCTATCGCATTATGTTCAGAAGAGAAAGAGGTTGGGGTCGCATCCGCACCGTCATAATCCAACCATGGGCAGATGAAAATATTGCACCTATAATACAAAACAGATTAAGAACACCTGCTGAAAATAGTGTACTTGGCTATGAGAATGATGTTTATAGAGGAGAAGAGTTAGATTAGCCAATTTCTCTAATTTTATCACAATATCAAACATACTATCACTACTTTTTGTTATTTTTCAGTAAAATAGTAAAAATATTCACCTGATCAAAGGATAAAGATGATAAAAACAAAGCACCACCTCCTAATACTTGCCCTCTCAGTTGGTCTGCTTGTAGCAGAGAATCCATTTGATACGCTAGAGATTGAAGCACCCAAACCCTACTCTTCTGTAACTCAAATACCCCAAAAGACTCCTAGAGATATGATTTCTAACCCAGAGATTTTTATCCAAGTAAGAGAAGATTTTTTACAAGGAGACAAGGATCTCTCCAAACATAGTGTGATGCTTCAAAATCTCTATCAACAGCGTCAAGGCAAAGCCCTTTGGCTAAAGGGAAGCAGACTAAAAGGGCAAAAGATCCAATCTCTTTTTAGGCAGATTGATCATGATCTAACCCTTGGCTATCAGAGTCGTATTATTAAAAAGAGAAAAAAACTAGCCAATGAACTCACCCGCAAACATACGCAAGAGGGCTTAATCGCATTAGAGCTACAGCTTAGCTCTTTGTATTATGACTTTTTGCACCATACTATCTACGGTGCGATAGATTGGCGTGGATTTCAAGCCCAACTCAAAAACCTAGAGAGCCAAGGTATTCATGCCAACTGGGTTCGATACCCACTCAAACTTGACATACTTAAACTCCTCTCAGAAGAGTCTATCTCTCAAACCATTAACCAAGTCACCCCCAAAGGGTATGGCTACTATCAACTAAGAGAGGCACTCACTCACCTCTATCGTATCAAGTGGCATGGGGGTTGGCAGAAGCTTCCTGCTTTTAAGAGTCTAAAAATAGGTAACCGTAGTCAGATAGTCACCAAGCTAAGAGAGAGACTGCGTATATCAGGTGACTATAGAGTCTGCTCTCAAAACGCAAACAACAGCACCCTCTTTGATCGATGCCTAGAGAGTGCGGTCAAACGCTTTCAGAGACGACATCAAATCAAAGCAGATGGGGTTGTGGGCAAAGAGACACAAAAACTCTTAAACATCTCTGTAGGTGAGAAGATCAGAAAGGTCAAGCTCAATCTTGATCGTATCAAGTGGCTCCCACGCGAAAAGGCTAATCGCTATGTTATGGTGAATATCCCTGAGTACATGCTCTACTATATCGAAAACGCTCAAACAAGTAAAAGACTCAAAGTCATTGTAGGGGATCCCAAACACCCTACACCTATCTTTAGTAATGAGATCTCCTATATTGTTCTTAACCCCTACTGGAAAGTCCCTGAGGGGATTGTAAGAAAAGAGATTGTCCCAGAGATGATCAAAAATCCAAACTATCTCAAAACCCAAGGCTTAGAGGCACATGAGACATGGGAAGAGAACTCCTCAATCATGCCACTAGATAGGATCGTTTGGTCAGATTATCTTGACCCAAACAATAAATTCCCCTACCGTCTAATGCAACCTCCTGGAGCTAGAAATGCTTTGGGTAAGATCAAATTTAAGTTTCCAAACCGATTCTCTGTCTATCTACATGATACCCCAACCAAACATCTCTTTGGTAGAGAGAAAAGAGCCTTCTCTCATGGGTGTATACGGCTCTCTAAACCTCTCTCACTCTTAGAAGCAATGATGCAAAATGATCCTGAGATTAGCCCATCAAAGACCAAACAGATCCTAGCATCCAAAAAGAAAAAACAGTTCTACATAAAAGAGAAGATCCCTATCCACCTGATCTATCTTACCACTTGGGTTAACCCTAACCATGAGCTAACTTTTGGGGATGATGTCTATCACTATGATCAGTATCAAAGGAGAATTATCCAATAGTGGCCTCTCTACAGAGCCATCTCATTAGAGATATGCTACTATTCGCTCTATGTTAAATAAATCAATCAAAACCAAAGAGATCGCGCTACTCTTTGGCACTTTTCTTATTGCTATTTGTGGGTTGGTCTATGAGCTACTCAATGGAACACTCTCCTCTTATCTCTTAGGAGATTCTGTCTATCACTTCTCATTGGTTATTGGTCTCTTTATGTCCTCAATGGGAATTGGGGCATGGCTATCACGTTTTGTGGAGCAGAGATTGGTAGAGGCATTTGTACGGCTTCAGCTTAGCATCGCTCTGTTAGGGGGCTTTTCGGCGTTTATTCTCTTCTATGCCTTTGCCTATATTCATAACTATGAGGCTTTTTTGTACCTCATTACAATCCTATTGGGTGCGATGCTCGGTGTAGAGATTCCCCTTATTGTCCGTATTCTAAAAGAGAGCTTTTCACTCAAAAGCAACATCTCTAATGTCTTTACCATGGACTATATAGGAGCACTCTTTGCTTCACTGCTTTTTCCTCTCATACTGCTTCCTCAGC
>CAZEUB010000041.1:0-1849 GCA_964515605.1 uncultured Sulfurovum sp.
GCTTTAGAGGGAGGGTCACACCTAGCTCCATTTCGAACCTAGCAGTTAAGCCTCCCATCGCCGATAATACTTATCCTCTCTGGATTGGGAATGTAGGTCGCTGCCGCTTTGATTTTTCTCTTTTCTTATTAGGCTTTTCCATTTTTTTATCTCTTTTTTGCTTGTTTTTCATATTTTTTTCTGAAATACCCTGTTTGATAAATCTCTTTTTTTGCTATAATAATTACTTGGATTTTTAGTCCAAAAAATATTATAAAAATAAAGGAACTATATGAAAAGGATTTTCTTTTTTACGTTAATGAGTGTTTCATTTCTTTTTTCTGCTATCAATGTACAAACAGCATCGAAGGAAGAATTAATGTGTATTAAAGGTATTGGAGAGAAAAAAGCAGAGGCTGTATTGAAATATCGGAAGTCACATAAGCTTAAATCGATGGATGATTTAATTGAGATTAAAGGATTTGGTAAAGCACTTATTAATAATCTAAAAAAAGATATTAAGTCTGCTGCTTGTAGTGATAAAAAAAATCTTAAGAAAAAAAAGAGATCTAGCTTGAATAAAAAAAGGAGTAAAAAGAGTTTGGAAAAAAAAGATAAATAGAAAACCTTTAAAAGAGGTATTGCTATCAATATATAATAGTAATACTTTTCCCTCTATAAAAATTTCTGTTTAGTTTAGAGTTGTTAGGTATATTATTCTTTATCAGTTTGATAAGATAAAATATCATTATTAAAATTATGATTGGATAAGAGATAATGATGAGAACCAAAATAGAAGTTGTTCAAACCCTATTAGATGCACTCCCTTTTATTAAAAAATTTCGCAATGAGAAGATTGTGATTAAATATGGAGGCTCTGCACAGACGAGTGAAGATCTCAAGAGTCAGTTTGCACAAGATATTGTTCTGCTCCATACTGTTGGGATGAAGCCGATTATTGTTCATGGTGGAGGCAAGAGTATTACCAATTTACTGAGTGATCTTGGGGTAGATACCAAGTTTATAGATGGTCAACGGGTTACGAGCAAAGAGGTAATGCGTATTGCTGAGATGGTATTAAGTGGTGAGATCAACAAAGAGATTGTCTCTCTGCTTAATGCCCATGGAACCAAAGCGATTGGTATTTCGGGGAAAGATGCCAATTTCTTAGAGGCAACGCCTAAAGATTTTGAAAACTTTGGTTATACAGGAGTGATTCAAAATGTCAATCCTGAGATTGTGGATAATATCTTGGAAGATGGATTTGTCCCTGTAGTAGCTCCCATTGCCACGGCTTCAAAAGTAGGGCATCCTGGTTTTAATATCAATGCAGATTTGGCAGCAAGTCAAGTAGCAATTGCATTAAAAGCACGTAAAGTTCTCTTTTTGACCGATACACCAGGGGTATTGGATAGTGAGATGAGTCTTATTAGCAATTTAGATATAGCACAAACAGAAGCGCTCAAAAGAGATGGTACAATTAATGGTGGTATGGTTCCAAAAGTAGATGCGTGTATAGAGGCTTTGCGTGGAGGAGTTAAGAAAGCACATATTATTGATGGAAGGGTAGAACACTCGATGCTTTTAGAGATTTTGACATCTCAAGGAATAGGAACTTGTATTGAGTTATAAGTGCTACTCCTCTAATTGAAGAGAAGCATGGATTTTTTCTTAAGCCTGATTATTATACAATAAATTCTAACTATTTTAAGGGAAATATATGAATTTACAGAGGATTTGAGAACTTTTGAGTCTGGAGTTTTTGGCGTATTGGTGCAGAAGTGTTGTCTTGCCTGAACCTCTCCCCCCTTTAATCCCAATAACAGAGGCTTTGAAATCAATCTCTTTATAGAGAAATCTTTTAAAACTT
>CAZEUB010000042.1:0-10441 GCA_964515605.1 uncultured Sulfurovum sp.
AGAGATTTTAATGATTTAGAAAATGCCGAAAGAGAGATAACAAGTAAAACCATTAGCTTTATAAAATATAGTAACCCTCCTTATGACTTGGATTATTTGAAACTGTTACATAGACAACTTTTTGACCCCCTCTATCTATGGAACTTAGGGGTAAAAGCCCTTTTGTGAACAATGCTCTATTTTACTATATTTTTGCGAAGTCCGTAAGGTCAGTTTTTAAACAATATTTAAATCAACTCTGCACTCCAAAAATAATTTTGATATATAAAAACAGTATCAAGAAAGTTTATGTTATTCTAACATAAAATTGAAAAAGGTAGTTTTTTGTGTCACAAAGCAGTTTAAGTCAAATAAAAAAAGTAGGATTTGTTCTTCGACCAGACTCTGAAGATATGTTGGATATCTATAGAGAAATTTGCATGAAGTTTCAGTATCATGGGATTAAGGTTTTATTAGAGAGATCATCAGCCGATATGTTAGGATTAGAGGGGATTATATTTGATGAGATGTGTCAACAAGTTGATCTTCTGGTCTCACTTGGAGGTGATGGAACACTGCTTGGATTGGTTCGCCGTAGTTATGGATTTGACAAGCCTGTTTTGGGGATTAATGCAGGTAATTTAGGGTTTTTGGCAGATATTCCTATCGAGTGTGTGGATGATATGATCGAGCGACTTCTTGTGGGAGATTATCGTGTGGATGAGCGTGTGATGATTGAGGGGTATATCGAGCATCAAGGAGGAGCCAAAGAGGAGTTTTATGCCTTTAATGATGTGGTCATTACCCGTCCTACCATGGCACACATGATTAAGTTAGATGCCTCTATCAACAATGATTGGTTTAATACCTATCGAGGGGATGGGTTGATTATCTCAACCCCTACAGGTTCAACAGCTTATAATCTCTCTTTGGGAGGGCCTATTGTCTATCCTCTCTCAGAGGTCTTTATTATGACACCTGTTGCACCACACTCTTTGTCTCAAAGACCACTGGTTGTACCGATGGATTTTATTATCACATTAACCTCTCCTGATGAGTTGGTGGTTATGATTGATGGGCAGGATCACTATTGTCTGCGACCTCAAGATAGATTGGTGATTAAAGGGGCAGAGAGGAGTGCAAAGTTGTTACACAAAAAAGAGCATAGCTACTTCAAAGTACTTAGAGAAAAACTCTCATGGGGAGATGAATAATGCTTAATCGTATCTATCTAAAATCATTAATCTCTTTTGATGAGGTGGAGTTGAATTTTGAGTATGGTTTGGTGGTTATCTCTGGTCCTAGTGGGGCGGGAAAATCTCTACTGATGAACAGTATTCTCTCAACATTTGGTTATGGAAATGCAGAGGCGAAGCTCTGTGAAGTCTCTATCGATAAGCCATTAGGGCTTAAGAGTGAAGCTTATGAGTTAGAAGATGAGATTACCCTTAAGGCGATCAAAAAAGAGAAGGTTCGTTACTATATGGATGGACAAAATATCTCAAAAAAAGCACTTCATAAGCTCTTTAGCCCTTTTGTTCAATATCTCTCTGTACGAGACAAAGGTGGATTTGAGAGTCAAGAGCTAATGGGGTTAATTGATACAACGTTGATGGCAAGAGATAAAAAGATCAAAAAACTAAAAAAAGAGTACCAAAAACGTTATCTTAACTATAAACTTAAGCTCAATGAGCTTAAGGAGATCAAAGAGCGTGAAGCCAAACTTATGGAGTTGATTGAGTTTGCTAACTTTGAGATTGAGAAGATCACCTCGATTGATCCTAAGGTAGGAGAGGATGAGGAGCTTCTTAAGATCAAACATCAACTCTCGCGTATGGATAAAATCAATGATGCTTTGGCAGAGGCAAATCGTATTTTTGAATTAGAGGAGTCGGTAAGTGAAGTCTATCGACTGTTGGATAAAGAGCAGGGTGCCTTTGTGGAGATGATGAATCAGTTGCGTGCTGATTTTGAAGATATTGAGTCTCATTTTGATGAACTCTCTGATATTGATATCGAAGAGGTTCTTGATCGCTTAGAGAAGATCTCATGGCTCAAAAATAGATATGGTAGTATCGAAGAGGCATTGGCATATCTCAAGCTCAAAGAGGAGGAGTTGGCAGGATATCAACATATAGAGCAAGATAAGAGCATGTTGGAATCCTTTTTAGAAATAGAGTTTGTGGAGTTGAATGTTTTGGCAAATCAACTCTCCTTGGCACGACAAAAAGAGGCACGCCATTTAGAAAAAGAGCTAGAGGTTTATCTTGGTGAGCTAAAACTCTCTCCTATTAGGTTCTGTTTTGAGAAAATAGCATTAGATGAGATGGGTGTTGATAGCGTGACAATTGATTTAGCAGGTTCTAAAGCATCAACATTGAGTGGAGGAGAGTTTAATCGTGTGCGATTGGCACTAATGGTGGTCTCTCTATTGGGAATCAGAGATAGAGGAGGGGTATTGATTCTCGATGAGATTGATGCCAATGTCAGTGGAGATGAGTCTATTGCTATTGCCAATATGGTTGCGAAGTTATCAAGTGTCTATCAGATATTTGCAATCTCGCATCAAGCCCATTTAGCCTCCAAAGCCAATCAACATATATTGGTGACAAAAACAGAGGGGAAAAGTCAAGCTACACTTTTGGATAAGGCAGGACGCATTGATGAGATCGCCCGAATTATTGGAGGAGAAAATTCTAATGTAGAGGCTCTTCATTTTGCTAAAAAGTTATTGGGTTAAGAGAGCATATTGGGTTTTTGTCTTACTTCTATGTAACAATCTGCTATAATCGCGAAAAATTTTGAACCATATACTTTGGCGTGTATGGGAATGACAGAGGATAAACAGTGAGAACACACTATTGTGCAGATGTAAATGAGACACATATTGGAGAGATCGTCACCGTATCAGGTTGGGTATCAAGTCGAAGAGACCATGGTGGACTTATTTTTATTGACCTAAGAGACAAAGATGAGGTGGTACAGCTTGTTTGTGACCCAGCTGAAAATGCCGAAGTACATAAATTAGCCGAAGAGGTAAGAGATCAGTTTGTTTTGATTGTGACAGGAAAGGTACGTGCTAGAGGAGAGGGGCTAGAGAACCCAAAACTCAAAACAGGTAAGATTGAGATTGTCGCTAGTGATCTAATTATCGAAAATCGTTCACTCCCTATGCCATTTGAGTTAGGAGATGAGAAGGTTAATGAAGAGATTAAACTCAAATATCGATATCTCGAGCTAAGAACTCAAAAGTCTTATGATATCTTTAAACTTCGATCCAAAGCAACCATCGCCACACGAAATGCACTAGATGAGTTAGGATTCCTTGAGGTTGAGACACCTATTCTTACCAAATCAACACCTGAAGGGGCGAGAGACTATTTGGTTCCTAGTCGTGTGCATGGAGGAGAGTTTTATGCACTTCCTCAATCACCTCAACTCTTCAAACAACTCTTGATGGTGGGAGGATTTGATCGTTATTTCCAAATTGCCAAATGTTTTAGAGATGAAGACCTTAGAGCTGATCGTCAACCAGAGTTTACCCAGATCGATGTTGAGATGAGTTTCTGTAGCCAAGAGGATGTCTTGGCAGTAGGAGAGAGACTCATTCACTCTATCTTTAAGAATTGTGGATTTGATATCCCTAAGAAGTTTAACCGTATGAGTTATGCTGAAGCGATGGAGAAGTATGGTTCAGATAAACCAGATATGCGTTATGATCTAGCGATGGTAGATGTGATTGACATTTTTGAGCGATGTGACAATGAGATCTTCTCCAATATCGCCAAAGATCCCAAAAAAAATAGAATCAAAGCGCTTAAAGTTCCCAACGGAGATAATATCTTCTCAAAAAGAGAGATGAAACGTTTTGAGGATTATGTCCGTAAGTTTGGTGCTGCGGGATTGGGATACTTCCAGATGAAAGAGGATGGTCTCAAGGGTCCATTAACCAAATTCTTCACCGAAGCAGATATTCAAACGATCATTGAACGTTGTGAACTCAAAGTAGGTGATGCTGTATTCTTCGGAGCAGGAAACAAGAGACTAGTTTGGGATTATATGGGACGATTTAGAATTCACTTGGCTGAAGTGATGGATATCATCCCTGAGGATAAGTTTGAGTTCTTATGGGTAGTAGATTTTCCAATGTTTGAAGTCGAAGAGGGAAAAATTAAAGCAATGCACCACCCCTTTACCATGCCCAAAACGGTAGATGGCAAAATACTCTTTGATGATATTGAAGAGCTTGAATCTATTGCTTATGATGTAGTACTAAATGGTACAGAGCTTGGAGGAGGATCAATTCGTATCCATAGAGAGGATATTCAAGCAGAGATCTTTAAGTTGCTAGGAATCTCAGAGGAAGAGGCACAAGAGAAGTTTGGATTCTTGCTTGATGCCTTTAAGTATGGAGCTCCTCCACATGGTGGATTTGCTCTTGGATTGGATCGTATGATTATGCTTATGACAGGAGCTAGCTCTATTAGAGAGGTAATTGCTTTCCCCAAAACCCAAAAAGCACAATGTCTTTTGACCCAAGCACCTTCAGAGGTAGACTCTGACCAACTAAGCGAACTAAGCTTAAGAGTTAGAAGACAAATTGAAGCATAGATTACCAAAGCGATTATACAAATAGACAAAAAGGAGAGGAACAAAATGTCAAAAAAACTATTTCTTATCATTGGAGCCCCTGGTTCAGGAAAAACAACTGATGCAAGTCTTATTGCAAAAAAACATGCTGATAAAATCGTACACTACTCAACAGGTGACATGCTAAGAGAGGAGGTCTCTAGCGGATCAAAACTAGGTCAGACCATTGAGAGTTATATCTCACGAGGGGCATTAGTGCCACTTGATATTATCATAGATACCATTATCACAGCGATCAAAAATGCCCCTGTAGATAATATCCTTATCGATGGTTATCCACGATCAGTTGAGCAGATGAAAGCACTAGATGAGTTGCTTGAAAAAGAGGAAGAGATTGAACTGGTCTCAACCATTGAAGTACGCGTCTCTGAACAAGTCGCCAAAGATAGAATCCTTGGACGTGCAGCAGAGGCAAAACCAGGTGAAGAGCGAAGTGATGATAGCATTGAGGTCTTTTATGACAGAATGAAAATCTATACCGATCCTCTTGCCGAGATTCAAGCATTCTATGAAAAGAAAGAGTTGCTCCATGTTATCAACGGAGAGAGAACCCTTGAGGTCATTGTTGAGGAGATGGAGCGTTTTATTCTTGACAAAATTTAAGTGATCTTTTGATCCAAATATCTTGGATCAAAAACTCTCCACCAAAACATTCTCTTTCTCTAAGATATCTGCATTATTCAAATATTTTAATGGCAATGTAGTAGGACGAATGCCATAAAGTGTATTGACTTCTGAGCAAAGTGCTTTACGACCTCGTGTAGAGTTGATAAACTGAACAATAAAACGAGAATCAATATTAACATAAGGTTTCAGTCTAATAATTGCCATGTAGTGAGGAACCACATACCCCTCTTGACCCTGCTCTACATAACAAGCAATCATTGGGTAGTATAGACTCACTACAACATCTCCTGCTTTTGTAATTTGTGAAGGAAGTACTTTGACACTACTTTTGACATCAATTACTTTTCGCTCATCAATAAAAGATATAGGCTCTAGTGACACCATACTCAGTTCTTTGTAGTGATGGACTTTTTTTGATAACTCCTCTTTAAGATAGACACCTTTAATGATATTAGCAATCTCTTTTAATTTCATAATTTTTTTCCTTAAATATTCTAAAACTTTATGGATTTATACTGCTTGTTAATTCTTGAAGGTATTATATAGAGGAAAAGTTTAATATTAATTTAACTTTAATTGAAAATTTTAGATTTTTTACATAAGTAAAACAAAATAAAATACTTTTTATTTAAGTTTTATTTAATAAATCAAAGAGGGGGGAATTTTAAACAATTTTAAACAATAGGAGGATCTCCTACTGTCTCTTAAAGTCTTTGTGGCATCTCTTCTTTAAATGCCATTGAATCAGCTTGGGATAAAATCTCCATTGCTCCTGCATCGATCATGCTCTTGGCAAGTTCTATGCCCAATTGAGAACTTTTCTCCTTGGGAGCAGTAAGTTTTTTTTCTAAAATCTTAGAACCATCAGGGAAGCCAATCATCGATTGAATGGTTATTCTCTCTTGTTCTATTGTCGCATTGACTGCCACAGGTGCAGAACACCCTGCTCCAATCTTACTAATAAAATCTCGCTCCAAGGTTGAACACAAAAAAGAGTCTTCATGATTTAATACTTTGACTATCTCTCTAGCCTTCTCATTTGCTGAGACGATTTGAATTCCTAGAGCAGCCTGTCCCATAGGAGGAATCATCATAGAGAGGGGAAGCTTTTGGGTAAATGGAATATCTTTGAGAAGATCCAAACGAGAGAGTCCAATATAGGCAAGGATAATAGCATCATACTCTCCCTCTGCCAATTTTCTAAGTCGTGTATTGACATTACCACGAAGATCTTTGACTTTTAGATCAGGACGAACCGATAAGAGTTGCATTCTTCGCCTTAAGCTAGTCGTTCCTACCACTGCCCCTTGGGGGAGATCTTCAAAGGAGGCATAAGTATGCGAAAGAAAAACATCCGATTGATCTTGACGCTCTGTAATGGCAGCAAGTTCTAACCCTTCAGGCATATAACTAGGAACATCCTTAAGAGAATGAACAGCAATATCAGCATTACCTGCTAACATCTCATCCTCCAACTCTTTGGTAAAGTGTCCCTTTCCACCAATCAAAGCGAGTGGTTTATCTAAGATCTTATCTCCCTTGGAGGTAATCTTGTTTAACTCCACACTAATGTGGGGAAAAGCAGTTTCAATGCTATCTTTGACATGATAGGCTTGCCAAAGAGCCAAGTCACTGGCTCTGGTTGCAATTATTAACTTATCCAAAAAACTCTCTCTATTTTCTATATTTATTTTATTAAGTTATCAAAGAAATCTTTGATACGGTCAGTTCATTTACTATTCGATGCCTTACCACCAATAAACTCTTTGTATTTGTTACGAGACTTATCCCATACTCCATCAACATAAACCGTAGGGGTACCACTTACCATTGATTCAGTAGCTACCTCTTTATCTGCCTTTAACTCTTTGGCAATTTTATCAGAATCAATCTCTTCTTTTGTCAATTTAAGATCAAAGTCATGATTTAGTTTATTAAGTACTTTGGTTAAGTTCGTCTCTCTAGGGTCTATTTTGAATTCATACATTTTTATAACTTTATCATAATGCTTCTTCTCCTGCTCTACCAACATTGCTCTGGTGATAATATCAGAGACGGGATGGATTTTTAAAAGAGGAAAATGGTAGTAGTACATTGCTAAAGTCTCAGGGTTTGCTTTGACAGCCTTATAGATCTCTGGCACTTTCTCTTGACAGAAGGGGCATTGAGGATCAGAGAATACCACGATCTTATGTTTGGCATTTTTGTTTCCTGCAAAGAGATGCTTGTCATCGTAGATAGAGGGCTTTAGTGTGGGTTTTAACTCTTTGTGATAATCTTTGCCTGTTTTCATATCAATCAAAGTATTAGAAGCAAGACCATCTTTGACAAAAATAGTCTCAGGAACATTCACTTTATCGGTAACGGTAGGACTCTGTTTGATAGTTGCATGAATATTGACAAAATAGACATCCCATCCATTTAAATTTTTGGGTGATTTTTTTTCAATAATATCAACACTCTCTACTTTGATTCTTGGGCTTTTTACCAAATGTTTTTTGATATACTCTTTTACTTCTGACTCATTGGATGCAGCATTAAGACCTAGTGTTGCTATGAGTGTCACACTCAATAATTTCGACATCAATGACATTCTCATCTCCTTGTTGATTTGAATTTTTAATATTTGTTTTATTTTTTGCAATTGGTATTGTACCACCAATTTGTAAAAATATTGTATAAAACAGAGCAATTACTCCCAAAAAATCCGAAAGAACCCCTGGGATAATAAGCAAAATAGCCCCCAAAAAGTAAGAGGTACTTGCATCATGAAAGCTCTTGGCATTGAGTTGCCCTAATGCAGCAAGTTTCATATTTCCTAATATCGCAACATGTGCATTTTTGAGTAATCCCATTCCTATAATAAAGGTGGTTACAATCCAGATAACCGTCCACAAAAAGCCTATCTCCTCCCCAACGCTCAATGAGAAATAGAGTTCTAAGAAAAAATAGGGAATGATCAGTATCATTAAGCCAACCTCTCAATAATGCTATCTACTACCTGATCTAATGGCATTATCTCTTTGGTTAACCCCTCTCTACTGACAAGCTCCACACTCCCCTCTGCAATATCATTACCAATCACCACAGCATAAGGGAACCCAATCAATTCAAAATCTTTCATCTTGGTACCAAAACCTGTTTTTTTATCAGCTCGATCATCCAAAATAGTATCAATCCCTTTGGCAGAAAATGCCTCATAGAGACGCTCAGCAGCAACCATCTGCTCCTCATTTTTGGCTTTTGCCACAATAATATCCACAAGGAAAGGGGCAGACTCTTTTGTCCATATACACCCTCTCTCATCATGAGACTGCTCAATAATACCTGCCAAAAGACGACTTACTCCAATACCATACGTCCCCATTACAAATGGTTCTAGTTTTTGATTCTCATTGAGAAACTCTGCTCTCATCGCCTCTGAGTAGGTTGTCCCTAGCTGAAAAATATGTCCTGCCTCTATCCCTTTGGTTTGCGTAAGCTCTCCTTTACATTTTGGACAGATCTTCTCATCTTCGGCAATAACTTCAATATTGGCACCAAAGTCACAATCACTACAGACCATTATGGTATCTTCGCCACTATCTGCTAAGATCATAAACTCTTTTGATCCTGCACCACCAATGGCACCTGAGTCTGCCTCAACAACCTTAAAATCTAATCCCAAACGGGTAAAAATCTTTTTGTAGGTCTCCTCCATTAGATCAAATTCTCGTTTCATATCTTCAGTAGAGGTATGAAAACTATAAGCATCTTTCATCAAAAATTCACGCCCTCTCATCAATCCAAATCGAGGGCGTACCTCATCACGAAACTTCCAGTTGATTTGATAGAGATTCAGAGGAAGTTGCTTATAGGACTTAACTGTCTGTCGCACCAAATTTACCATCGCCTCTTCATTGGTAGGGCTAAGTGTAAAATCATTATCATGTCGATCTTTGAATCTTAGAAGCTCTTTGCCAAACTTATCAGCACGACTGGTCTCCTCCCACAGACTAAGAGGTGTCACCATAGGAAGATGCACCTCATTGCAACCTGCTTTGTCCAGCTCATCTTTGACCACGGCTCTGATCTTATCCAAAGTAATTTTGCCTAGAGGCAAAAAGTTGTAGAGCCCTGAACCTCCTGATGCCTGAATAAAACCAGCACGAAGCAATAATATATGTGATGGGAGTACCGCATCACTAGGGGCTTCTTTTATTGTGGGAATCAACATCCTAGAAAATCTCATTATTTACGATCCTTTTTAACATATCTAATTATCGCTTATTATATCTAGTCCCCCCTGAAAAACCAGAACATTCCCCTAAAACAGGTACTTTGAAAGCGATAAAATAGTATAATAACGACCAAAGTAACTCGATTCAAATGATTTGCTAATAGCATCCTATGCTTTGCGTCTTGGGGCTGTTTTGGTTACAAATAATACCAGAAAATTTGAGAGAGTAGAGGGGTTGATTTTAGAGGATTGGACTCTTTAAAATGGTTTGTTCCACCTTTAAAAGGTGGAACAAGATGTTCTATAAGTAATTATATTCCATCAATAATAGCATTCAAAGTAGCTGAAGGTCTCATAGCTTTTTCTGCTAACTCATCATTTGGTTTGAAGTATCCACCGATATCTTGAGCTTGACCCTCAACAGCCAAAAGCTCTTCGATAATCTTAGCTTCGTTCTCTTTAAGTGCTTGTGCTACTGGTGCAAACTTCTCTGCTAGTTCTGTATTGCTACCATTTGCAAGTGCCTCTGCCCAGTACATAGCTCCATAGAAGTGAGATGCTTTGTTGTCAGGCTCTCCTGCTTTTCTTGAAGGGGCTTTGTTGTTATCTAGGTAACCCTCATTTGCCTTATCAAGTGCCTCTGTAAGGGCAGTAAGCTTCTCGTCTGAGTGTTTTTGCCCAATAAATCTTAAGCTCTCAGCTAGAGCTAAGAACTAACCAAGGCTATCCCATCTAAGGTGTCCCTCTTTTAGGAATTGATCAACATGCTTTGGAGCTGATCCACCAGCACCAGTCTCATATAGTCCCCCACCAGCTAGAAGTGGAACGATAGAGAGCATCTTAGCACTAGTTCCTAGTTCCAAAATCGGATACATATCTGTAAGGTGATCTCTTAGAACATTTCCTGTAACAGCGATTGTGTTTTCACCTCTTCTGATTCTCTCATTTGTAAATCTAGTAGCACTT
>CAZEUB010000043.1:0-16956 GCA_964515605.1 uncultured Sulfurovum sp.
ATCTTGGGGATTGAGTGTTATCTTTTTGGAGTTTGGAAAGAAGACAAATTTAGAGGAGAGCCAAAGGAGATACTAGCTAAGCGTGATGGTGCTATCTGTTTAGGTACAGTTGATGGGGCTGTTTGGATTAGTCATCTAAAAGAGGTAGATAGATTTAAACTACCTGCTACTTATGTGCTAAAAGATAAAATCAAAGGGATAAAAGAGGATAGATTGCCTCTACTTTTTGATAAAAGCTATAACACTTTCTATGAGACAAGCGTGGAGTTTAGAGACAATGTCGCTTACCTCTGCTTTAACTTCCATAATGGAGCGATGAGTACGGCTCAGTGTATACGGTTAAAGTATGCCGTGGAGTATCTCAAGACCCAATGTGAAGTGTTGGTTTTAGTTGGAGGCATGGACTATTTCTCAAATGGGATTCATCTAAATATACTAGAAGATAGCCAAAAACAGGGTGAAGATGGTTGGGCAAATATCAATGCTATGAATGACCTTATCAAATCTATACTCTTTGCTGATGAGATAGTCACCATCGCCTCATTTGCTAGAAATGCAGGGGCTGGTGGGGTCTTTTTGGGGTTGGCTTGTGACTATGTGGTGGCTCGTGAGGGGGTTGTGCTAAATCCTCACTACAAAACACTGGGACTTACTGGGAGTGAGTATCATACCTATAGTTTGCCAAAGAGAGTAGGAGAGGATAAGGCTCAAGAGTTGCTTGATGCTTGTGTGCCTATCTCAGTAGAGTATGCCAAAGAGATTGGTATGGTTGATGAGGTGTTTGCTCATGATGGCTATTATGAAGAGCTACACCAATTTGCTTCATCTAAATTTGATGATGATTTTATTTGGGATAAGCAGGAGTATTTAGAAGCCAATAGCCAACAAATGGAGGAACTCAAAGAGGCTGAGATAGAGGTGATGTACCCAGAGTTTTGGGAGGAGGACTCCTCTTTTCATAAGCTTAGAAGGGAGTTTGTTTGGAAAATATGCCCAACAAAGACACCCAAAAGGTTGAAACTGTATAATAAATAAAAAAATGAACAGGTATTCAACATGCATGAATATAGCATAGTACAAGCTCTTCTAAATCAGTGTGAAGAACACGCAGAGCAGAACAGTGCAACTAAAGTGACCAAGGTTGTCTGTAAAATAGGGGTGATGAGTGGCATAGAGACGCATCTACTTCAAGTAGCGTTTGATACCTTCAAAGAGGGTACGATGTGTGATGGGGCAGAGTTTGTCATCAACATACAGAGACTCAAATTAGAGTGTCGTGACTGTGGGCATATCTATGAAGAGGATGAGGTACGTTACTTTTGCCAAAAGTGTGAAAGCTTGCGTGTCAAGGTGATAGATGGTGAAGATATGTACCTCATGAGCCTAGAGATGGAGTGATTTCAGGAGAGACATTGGTGTCTGCCCTTTGCTCAATAGGCAAATATATTCAAACTTAAAAAAGGAAAATATATTAGAAAAGGAGTTTGAAATTTAGGTAAAATTGGAGACTGTTCAAAATTCCGTGTCGATCTGATAGAATTTAAAATTCAAAAGGAAAGAGACATGAAAAATAGATTTTTAACTCTTTGGGATAGCTCTTTTTTGGTGGGGATAGAGCTAAATGCCAAGAGCAAAAAGAGCATTGCTAGAGAGAGAGGGTAGATGAAATACTCTTCTTGGTTAGGGATAACAATAGATCCCTGTTGAGAGGAGTGATGTCTCTCTCTTATGAGTTGTACCAATTTTTGACTATCCTCTGCTCCTCTTTGGGCGATGAGATAGGCTCCTTGGTTTGCTATAGCGATCTCTCCTAGATGGTCATTTCGTCTAGTAATAGGGATTTTGCCTTGGTAGAGCAGAGGTTTTCCTTTGGCATCCAATACCGCTCCTCCCTTCTTTGTCCCTATCAAGAGAAGATAAGGGGTGATCTGCTCTTTTTTGAGGATAGAGGCAAACTCTTTAAATCCATCCTCATCACCTCCATCGGAGAGGATAATTAAGATCTTCTCTTTTTTGTCTCTGAGCAGAGTTGCTGCAAATCTTGCCATCGCTCCAAAATCAGTTGAACGCATGGTAATAGACTCCGAGGAGATTCCTGAGATCATCTCTTTGAGAATAATCTTATCTGTAGAAAAGGGAGAGACCATAAATGCCGCATGAGCAAAAGCGATTAGACTCACCTCATCCTGAGGCATGGCATCAAGAATCTGAGAGATCTTCTCTTTGGCAAATGCCAAACGGTTAGGATAGATGTCTTTGGTTCGCATCGAAGCTGAGATATCGAGTGCTACTACACCCGTTAACCCCTCTAGTGAGATCCTCTTTGATCCATGATCTATCACGGGACGACCCATTGCAATAATCATCCAAAAGAGAGCTAAAAGCAGTAACAGATTTCGTCCCTTCTTGGATAGATGACTATTGGCAACTCGCAAACGTGCCAAAACTTTAGGTTCAAATATCTCCAAGGAGTGATCTCGATCAGTCAAGATCAGATACCCAAAGATCAAAAGTGGTATCACCATTACCACAACAAATTGTAGGTTGACAAAACTCATGATATGGCTCCTTTTCTATTTTTGAGATAGAGAAAAAAGAGCAAAGAGAGAATAGAGACAAAGAGAGGATAGACAAAGAGATAGGTGCGTACCTCATAACCTCTAGCCTCTATTTTGGATGCCTCTAGCCGATCAATCTCTTGATAGATTTGGCTCAGACGCTTGGCACTGTTGGCATCAAAAGCGATTCCTCCTCCTGCTTTGGCTAGTTCTTTTAGGTAGGCTCCATCATAATCTCGACTGCTTCCAATACCAATGGTGTAGAGCTTTACAGGCATTTGGGCAATAAGGGTTTTGAGTGTGGGAAATGGAACACGACTCATATTGTCCATTCCATCAGTCAAGAGGATAATCACTTTGGATTGAGCTTGAGAGTGTGAGAGCATATTGTACCCTTGTACCAGTGCATCATTGATGGCTGTACGTTTACCAGCAACACCCAATCGTTGCAAGATGATGATCTGTTGGAGAAAATCTTTTTGAAAGGTTAAAGGAGATGCCACAAAAGCAACATCTGCAAAACTTATCAAACCAATACGATCATCAACTCGTCTAGCAACAAAGTCACTTGCAACCTCTTGAACAACCGTAAATTTATTTTTGCTCTCATCTTTGGCATCAAAACGTGCCTGTTTCATCGACTCACTCGTATCAATAATCAGCACAATATCTCTTCCCTCTTTTTGACTACTATTGTAGTTTTTGCTCACTACGGGAGAGGCAAGTGCGATAATTGCCATTACAATACCTAGCCATTTGAGCAGCCAAAGCAGAGGATTTTGATAATGCTCTTTGAGAAGTAGCTTATCAAGATGAGGGAAATAGAGGCTTTGAGACTTCTCATGGCAGAGGTAATGACAGATCACAAAAAGCACAATCAACAATCCCACCCAAGGGTACTCAAAACTATAATGACTCATCGATTACATGCACCAAAAGATTATACTGTTTTAGGGTCTCAATATCGACAGAGGGAACCTCTTTTTTGTACTTATACTGCTCTAACATAGGCAAAATCTGAGAGAAGATCTCTTGAGAGCGTTGATCATTGCAGAGTCTACGCCCCAAAAGTGTCACCGCATAGGCAGACTTCTTAGGATTGCTCCAATCAAGATTTTTGAGAGAGGCAAAATCTTGTTGACGTTGCGTTAAGCCTTTTGTTTTATAGTATCTCTTGAGTAAAAAGAAGAGAACCACAATCCCCAATAGTATCAAAATAATCACCCCTCCCCAAAAGAGATAATAGCTATAATCAGGTATCTGCATAAGTGGTTTTATGTCTCGTAACTCATCCATCTTATCGTCCTTTAAAGAGACGAACCAACTTAAGATATGGCTCCTCATCGGTGTAGATTTTGCTATAACGTATGTTATGTTTTTTGAGGTGTGCAACAAGACGCATATCATTGGCTTTCAATGCCTCTTGATAACTCTCTAGCTCTCTTTTGCCCACAATGCCCTCAAACCCTCTACTACTCTCCATATCCATAAGACGTAAATAGCCCATCTCCTTGGGTTGCTCCTCAAAACGATCCCGAACGATCAAAACCACCACATCATGTTTCTTGCTCAAAAGTGCCAAGTTGACCTCTCCCACAAAATCAGCGATCAAAAAGAGGAGAGATTTGCGTTTGATTCGCCCAAAGAGACTCTGAGCAAAAAGCTGATAATCTGATCTCTTTCCTAAACTCTCAAATTGACTTATCTTGGTTATCGCATCTTGTACTGCAAAATTTTTTTTGTTAGGGCGTGAGTGATGATAGAGTCTATCAGCAAAGATTATTTGACTAAAGAGATCACTATTTTTGATAGCAGAAAAACCAATGGTTGCTACCAACTCCGCCATCAATTCTGATTTCTGTTTGGTTGTACCAAAGTAACTCGATCCACCCATCATTACAGCTGTTACAATATTTAGCTCTCGCTCCTCATGGTAGACACGAATATAGGGTTTACCAAGTTTGGCAGTACTCTTCCAATCGATTTTACGAATATCATCTCCATAAATATACTCCCTTAACTCCGTAAACTCAAACCCCTCTCCTTGAAAGAGTGAAGCGTTATTACCTAACATATCTCCAAAGACTTGACGTTTGGTCTTGAGTAGAATCTTCTTGATAGGGAGTGCCATACTAGGGGATATCAACTGCTGTTAGTACACGATCAATAATCTGCTCAGATGTCACACCACTTGCCTCCGCTTCATAGCTTAGCACAATACGGTGACGCAGAACCTCTTTGGCAACCAAGCCCACCTCAATAGGAGAGACATGATCGCGTCCTTTGAGATAGGCAATGGCACGAGATGCCTTATAGAGATCGATACTCGCCCGAGGAGAGGCACCAAACTGAATATAGGGAGCAACAATCTCCATTCCATACTCTTCTGGGTTTCGCGTAGCAAAGATCAACTCAATAATATACGCCTCCACCTCCTCATCGATATGTATCTGCATCGCCTCTTTTCGGATACGCTCTAAATCCAAAAGGGTAGCGACCTGCTCTATCTTGCCAAATCCATTATTGGCAACCCGTCTAGCGATCTCTAACTCTTCGGCTTTGGTATTGTATCCGACAACCACCTTCATCAAAAATCGATCAAGTTGTGCTTCAGGAAGGGTATAAGCTCCCTCTTGCTCGACAGGGTTCTGTGTCGCCATAACCAAAAAGGGCAGATCGATCTGAAAACTCTCATCTCCAATGGTCACCTGTCGCTCCTGCATCACCTCAAGCAGTGCCGATTGGACTTTGGCAGGTGCACGGTTGATCTCATCTGCCAAAAGTAGATTGGTAAAGACAGGTCCTTGTTTGATCTTAAAGGAGTTACTAGAGGGATCATAGATCTCTGTACCGATAATATCACTAGGCAAAAGATCGGGGGTAAACTGCACCCGTTTAAAATCCAAGCCCAACGAGGATGCCAACGCATTGACTGCTGTGGTTTTTGCCAATCCAGGTACCCCCTCAAGGAGAATATGACCACGACTCAATAGCCCGATAAGTAGACCATCAATCAATCTCTCCTGTCCGACAATAACCTTGGATATCTCTGCTTTGATATTCTCTATAATGGGATTCAATAATCACTCCTATGAACATACTATTTGATATTTTACTATTTTTCTATCAATACAAGATTACAAATTAAGAGTTTATTTCAATTTATATTGATAAATATTTTAGTATACTTAATTTTGTTGAAATAAAAGGGTGTGTATGATTAAGATAGCTGATATACCAATGTTTAGCAACTTAGATAAAAAATTTCACAAAAGACTCCATGATAGTATCTATATCCGTCACTTTACCCAAAATAGCATTGTCTTTTATGAGGGTGACTGTAGTGACTATCTCCATATCTTGCTAGAGGGACAAGTGAGACTCTACAAAACCTCTCCCAAAGATCAAATTGTTCAGATTCACCGTCTTCATGCTCCTGCAACTATTGGAGAGTATGCCTCTCTTGAGAGGGTTGCCTTTCCTGCAACCTGTGAGGTGATATCCCCACGAGGGAGTATTGGGCTGTTGCACTTTAGAGACCTTAGTGAGTATCTTCAGGATTTGAACTTTACACTAGGACTGCTCAAATCGATGACCAACAAAGTCATGATACTCTCCTCCTTGGTACACAAAGAGACCATCCTCTCCTCTGAAGCCAAGGTAGCAGATCTCCTTCTCAATGAGTCTGATATCTTTAATCAGGTCAAAAACAACGAAATTGCCTCTATTCTCAATATTACTCCAGAGACCCTCTCGCGTATTCTTACCAAGATGAGAAAAAAAGAGATTATCAAGATAGAAAAACACCAAGTCAAAATCTGCAATATAGAAGCACTCCATATTATTTTGGAGAAAAATACCATCAAGGCTTGTAGCGACTGCCTATCAAAAAGAAGAGCCATTGAGGAGATATTGCTAGAGTAATAAATCTGTCTTTATGTAAGATTTAGCTAAGCATGAGTATAGTAATGCTCTAAAAAAGATTAGGAGTCAAAATGGATAAGATAAAAATAGGAGTAGTAACTACTAGTGATAGGGCAAGTCAAGGGATCTATGAGGATATATCTGGTGTGGCGATTATGGAGACGATGAAGGATTATCTACTAAATGAGTGCCTCTATGAGTATCGTTGTATTCCTGATGAGCAGGAGATCATAGAGCGTACACTAATAGAACTCTCCTCAGATAAAGGGTGTGATCTTATTGTCACTACAGGAGGAACAGGACCTGCTCCTAGAGATGTAACTACCGAAGCGACTGAAGCAGTTTGTCAAAAACTCTTGCCAGGGTTTGGTGAACAGATGAGAGCGGTGAGTCTACAGTATGTTCCTACTGCAATTCTCTCTCGTCAAACAGCAGGGATTTGTAATGGCTCTTTGATTATTAATCTTCCTGGTAAACCAAAATCAATTCGAGAGTGTCTCGATGCGGTATTTCCTGCGGTACCTTACTGTATTGATCTTATTGGAGGAGCCTATATGGAGGCAAATAGAGAGGTGATTACTATCTTCAGACCCAAGGCAAAGTAATGAATATTGAGTTTATAGAGCAGAAGCTCCAAGAGATCTATGCTGAGTTGGAGAGAGAGGTAATGGAGGTTTTGATGGATGAGTCATTGGATAAAAAGTATACCAATTTGCATATGAAGCCTCTAACATCAACTAAAAAGATTCTTGAAAATGCACTAGAGAGTATTAAGATGGTTGATAAGTTGGCAAAAGAGGAGTTGATAAAGGAATGAAAAAGTTTTTTTTAATTTTACTCTTAACCAATCTATCTCTTTGGGCAAAAGAGACAGAGCTTGTTAGATCTGATCCACTACTAATCCCATGGCTTGTTGTATCATTGGCGCTATTAGGGGTGCTTTTTTGGGCAATGAATAGGGCACTTAAGAGTAGAGAGGCGAAGTATCGTTATATTATTACGGTGGTTTTTGTCCTTTTGGTGCTTTTGATTTTTATCTAAAGTAGGGGAGGTCTTTTGAGACCTCCCTTATAATTTAATGTTCACAATAGGAGTGAGTTTTACGATTGAGCATACTTTCTAAATCAAACTAAACCCCATAAAACCATAATTCCTAAAAAAAGTAGGCTTACTCTTTTGCATCAGTCCACTCAAGATACTCTTTGTGCAGTTTGGCATTCTCTTGCTTTAGTACAGAAGTTTCTATTTTTAGACGTCTATTTTCTGCCTGAAGACGTTTCAAGACATGAAGTGAGTTGTTGCCATAGATAAGATTGGCAACATAGACCCCCATCAAGATAACAATCACTATGGTAATCATAAATATCTTGATAGAGAGACCAAGGATCTCCTCTATCTTCTTGATTTTGGGGGCAATATTCTCTAGTAGTTGGGGCATGATCTACTCAAAAATAGAAGCACCTAGGTACTCAAATTGCCCCAACTCTCTTTCGATCTCCAAAAGACGGTTGTATTTAGCAATCCTATCACTTCTCGCAGTTGATCCTGTTTTGATCTCTCCTGTATTGAGTGCAACAGCAAAGTCAGCAATAAAAGTATCTTCGCTCTCTCCTGAACGGTGAGACATAACACAGGTATATCCATTTCGTTGTGCCAAACGAACAGTTTGCATGGTCTCTGAGACAGAACCAATTTGGTTGGGCTTGATAAGAATAGAGTTGGCAACTTTTCGCTCAATTCCTTCTGTAAGAATAGATGCATTGGTAACAAAGAGATCATCTCCTACCAGTTGTACCTTGTGTCCCAATCTCTCTGTAAGGATCTTCCACCCCTCCCAGTCATCTTCATCAAGACCATCTTCGATAGAGCGAATAGGGTATTTGTCACAAAGTTCATCATAATACTCCACCATCTCCTCTGAGGTCAGCTCTCTGTTTTCAGATTTTAGTACATAGAGACCTTGATCATTACAGAGTTCAGATGCTGCAACATCAAGTGCAAGGACAATCTCCTCTCCTGCTCTATATCCTGCTAGCTCAATAGCTTGCATGATAACCTCTAATGGCTCCTCATTGCTACGAAGATTTGGTGCAAACCCACCCTCATCTCCAACAGCAGTGCTTTGTCCCATATCATGGATAACTTTTTTGAGATTTTGGTAGATCTCTGCAACAGCCTGAAGTCCCTCTGAGAAGGTATTAAATCCAACCGGCATAATCATATACTCTTGGAAATCTACTGAGTTGTTGGCATGCTCTCCACCATTGATAATGTTGACCATAGGTACAGGAAGAGTCACACCATTAGCACCACCAAGATATCGATAGAGTGGCATACCCAAGGATTTTGCGGCCGCTCTAGCAACTGCCATAGAGACACCAAGTACAGCATTGGCTCCTAGCTCTGAGTAGTTCTCTGTACCATCAAGTGATTTCATGGTAAGATCAACCTCTGCTTGGTTAAATGGTGAGAGACCAATGAGTGCATCAGAGATCTTCTCATTGACATTTTCACATGCCATGAGTACTCCTTTGCCCATGTACCGTCCGCCACCGTCACGAAGCTCTAGTGCCTCTCTCTTTCCTGTACTTGCACCACTTGGTACAATAGCAGAAGCGACCGTTCCATCACTAAGACTTACAGTTGCTTGAACAGTAGGATTCCCTCGGCTGTCCATCACCTCATTTGCTCTTACATCATCAATAAAAATCATGTTTTACCCTTAGATAATTTAATGGTGGAATTTTACCATATTGTCCCATAGAGATAAGCCATAAAAAAATTAATAATAGAGGATGATTACTCTGCATCGCTCTCTTTGATCGCTTGGCTATCCATGGTGAGCATACTTGTAATGCCTAATGCCTCTTTGACTTTGGCTTCGATCTCATCACGCAATTTTGTATCCTCTTTGAATTTGGCTTTGACATTCTCTTTGCCTTGACCCAGTTTGCCCTCACCATAACTAAACCATGCTCCTGACTTATCAATAATATCAAGTTTGACACCATAGTCAACCAATTCACCCTCTTTGGAGATCCCCTCTCCAAACATAATGTCAAACTCTGCTTGTCTAAATGGTGGTGCTACTTTATTTTTAATCACTTTGGCTTTCACGCGGTTACCAATTTGAGAATCTCCCTGTTTGAGTGTGGCAATTCTTCTTACATCGATACGAACAGAAGCATAGAATTTAAGGGCATTACCGCCTGTTGTCGTTTCAGGACTTCCATACCCCATCATCCCAATCTTCATACGAATTTGGTTAATAAAAATAACCGTGGTGTTGGTTTTGTGTAAAATACCAGTAATCTTTCTAAGGGCTTTGGACATTAAACGGGCTTGAAGACCCACCTGCTGATCTGCCATCTCCCCCTCTATCTCTGCTTTTGGCGTTAAAGCAGCCACAGAGTCAACCACGATAACATCAACGGCACCTGAGCGTGCTAGGGTCTCTAGTACATCAAGTGCTTGTTCTCCAAAGTCTGGTTGAGAGACCAGAAGATTCTCTACATCAACACCTAGATTTTTGGCATACAAAACATCAAGAGCATGTTCCGCATCGATAAAAGCACACACCTTACCATCTGCTTGAGCTGAGGCAGTAATCTGCAATGCTAGAGTGGTTTTCCCTGAACTCTCAGGTCCATAAATCTCAATAATTCTTCCTACAGGAACACCACCAATGCCTAGTGCCATATCAAGCCCAAGTGAACCTGTACTAATAGACTCAATTGGCTCAATAACTTTATCTCCAAGACGAACTACTGTTCCCTTTCCAAAGGTTTTGTCGATCTGCTTGAGTGCCATATCTAAGGCCTTTTGTCTGTTTGCATCCATAATATTTAAATCCTTCTGAAATAGTTATAGTGATATTTTAATAGAATTTTTTTTATCTAAAGCAAAATATGTCAAATTGTCATCTTTTTTTGAGTAAGAAAATTTTTCTTGGTGAGTATGTTATTAAAAACCTATCTTTTTTTTAATCCTCAAGATAGGTGATATATAAATTATTTGACACAGGGATCAATGATACTCTCTCTATTGGGATAAAGATAGATCTCTACACGACGATTCAGTGCCATGTTTGTAGGGGTTGTATTTGGAGCTACTGGTTTAGAGAAGGAGCAACCTTTTGAATAGATTTGATTAGGCAAATTGCTTTGGTGGAGTGTTCCTCCTACAGATGATGCTCTCGCTTGTGAGAGTTGCATATTGTATGCATAACTACCACGATTGTCTGTATGTCCTACAACTTGGATAATGGTATTTGGGTACTTTTGAAGGACTGGGATCATCTGTCTAATTTCGGCTTGAGCAGAGGGTGTTGGGATTGATGAATTGGTTCTAAACATCATAGGATCTCTAAACATAATTTTGACATGTTTATCTGTGTTTGAGACAATGAGGTCCTTATTTTTATCTTGCTCTGCATTAGGATTGTTATCCACATTGGTATTAAGTACTTGAGCTACCTCTTTTGCTTGTTGATCAAGACTATACCCAACTGCAGCACCAACCGCAGCACCAATAGCACCTCCCATAACGGCTCGTTTACCCACTGTACCTCTTCTGTCCGCCGTTGTACCTCCTACAATTGCACCAAGTAGTCCACCGATCATTGCCCCTGTTTGGGTATTTGAACGTGTTCCATTAGTACCATTTTGAGTTGCCATTGTATTTTGAACACAACCTGAAAGCATGAAAAGAAGAGAAGATGATGCGACTATTGATATAATTTTTTTGTGTTTCACAATATAATCCTTTTTATATACATTATTTTGATTTTAACCTAAATTTAATGAAGTATTTAGGTTAGATTTAACAGTATAGCATACTTTTGTTAATTAACTGTGAATAGAGATAGGAGAATACGCTTCTCTTATCTGGTGGATGGTTAGTTACTTCGACTACCAGGTTTAATAGCGGTACTTCCCTCTTTACACATAGGACACTCCTCTGGCAAAAACATCTCAAAGGTGAAGTCCTCTAGTGCAAAAAATGGTTTATCTGTGGGAAGTTTACAGGTATCCTTTGGCACTATTTTACTCCCAACCCTTTGGCAAAAACCTCGGTTGGCAAGGGAAGCAAACCCAACAACATCGGCTCCAAGCTCTTCTATGATAATTGCTGCTTCCATGGCTGATCCCCCTGTGGTGATAATGTCTTCACAAATAAGGATCTTTTCGCCTTTGCTTACCTTAAATCCACGGCGAAGCTCCATCATTCCACTTTTGCGTTCAACAAAAATAGAGCGAACATTTAAAGCACGAGCAAGTTCATACCCTGCCAAAATTCCACCAAGAGCAGGAGCACATACTGTATCAATCTCAAGATTACTCTTTTGAATCATTTTTGCTAGTGACTTGGCTAAAAGTTCAGCTTGTTTAGGATTTTCTAAAACTTTTGCACTCTGTAGGTATCGATTGGAGTGATTGCCACTAGAGAGAACAAAGTGCCCCTCTAGTAGGGCATCTGCATTCTTATATATCTCTTCAATATTCATTGGTTAAACCTTGAGGATATCTGCTTCTTTGGTTGCAAAAACAGCATCTACCTCTTTGATGTGAGTATCGGTGATTTTTTGAATTTCATCTTGCCCTTTTCGTGATTCATCCTCACTAATCTCTTTATCTTTTTCAAGTTTTTTGATTTTGTCATTGGCATCTTTTCTAATATTACGAATAGAAATTTTTGCCTTTTCTGTCATGCCTTTGGCCTGTTTGACAATCTCTATTCTCTGTTCACTGGTCATAGGTGGGAAAAAAAGTTTGATAAAGTCTCCATCATTATTTGGATTTACACCAATATTGGCCTCTTGAATGGCTTTTTCGATGGTAGATAGCATACTCTTCTCCCAAGGTGTAATAGAGATAGTAGTTGCATCAGTAGCAATAACATTCCCAACTTGGTTAAGTGCAGTTGGTGTACCATAATAGTCAACCTTTATATGATCTACAATATTGGTTGTTACTTTACCTGTTCGTAGTGTAGAGAAGTCTCGTTTGAGTGCCTCTATACTTTTCCCCATTTGAGTAGCTGTATTCTTATAAATCTCATTTAGCATTGAAGTTTCCTTGAGTAGGCATTTAAGCTTATTTTTTTATGAGGTAATTTTACCTTTTTTTAGCTTGAAGAATCGTTTGAACGGAGGTGTTTCACAAATAGGTGTATTGAAGAGCTGAAGCGATAGACTTCAGCTTAAAAATTTGTTACTTTTTTGAACTATTAACCTCTAAAGTAGGTACGGCAGAAGCGGGATTGATAGTATCTGTAACAGATTGATTTTTATCTTGGTTATAGAGATAACCCATAGCCAATGTATTGATTACAAATAGTAGTGCAAGTGCAAAAGTAGTTTTTGCTAAGAAACTTGCAGGACCTTTTGCGCCAAACATAGATTCATTGCTACCACTATAAGCACCTAATCCAATACTTGAACTTTTTTGTAATAAAACAGCAATAATAATAGCAATAGCTAATGCAATTTGAACAACTAGTAGGGTTGATGTCATGTTTCCTCTTTAAACTTTGGAGATATGACTCCAAACTGGGTATAATTTCGTGGATTATACCTAAAATTAATTGAAATTGAGATAAATAAAAAGTGATGAATGTAGTTCAAGAGTTTTCACGTTTTGCAGAGCAATACAACTCCTATAATATAATACAAAAGAGGGTAGCCAAAAGATTGATCTCAATGGTCAAAAAGGCAGACTATACCAATATATTTGATATAGGATCTGGTAGTGGCGCTCTATATGAGGAGTTAAAGAAGAGAGATATTAACTTTAAGACTTTTTGGGCATTGGATTTCTCAAAAGAGATGTTATCTATCCATCCAGATAATAGCATAATTAAAAAGGAACATTTCAATTTTAATAGTCAAGAGTACTTTTCTAAACTTCCCTCTTCTGCTACCAATTTAATACTCTCCTCTTCTGCATTGCAGTGGTCACAAGATTTAGATTTTACACTTCGCCAAATTAGTAGATTAGGATCTCAATTTTATTTTTCCCTCTTTACCTCCAAAACTTTTTCAACGCTTCATCAAGTTGCAAAGATTACTTCTCCTATATATCCAGAGTCTTATATTATTGAAGTTTTAGATCGATACTATCATTATAAAAGAACCAAACTCTCTTATCGTCTTCAATTTGATAATACTCGTCAGATGCTTCAATATATCAAGCGAAGTGGTGTTGGTGGAGGAAAACGGCAACTCTCCTATAGAGAGATCAAATATTTAATGAAAAACTATCCATACGACTATTTGGAGTTTGAAGTCCTTTTTATTGAGGCGACTCAGAAGGTAGAAGGTAATCAATAAGATACTGTTTCTCTAGAGCATAAATTTTGTATCGAACGGCTTTGAATTTTTCTGACTCCTCAATATCTGTTAATTTAAAAATCTCTTCTAATACTCGTGAAGACTCTTCTGCTCTGGAGAAGTTGGCAATGACAATATCAGTTATATCTCTTCTTAACTGTTCGCTAGGTATTGACTTTTTTTGAATATCTGATTGAGTATCTCGACAAAAGACCCTTGTTATTGTATAAGTTGATTGAAGTGAGTGTCGAATTATTTTGAGTGAGGAGGTTAGTGTTTTGTCATTGTGAATATATCTACAGATATCCTCTACAACACGAAGCCCCTCCTTTAATCGATTTAAATTGGCGTCAATAAGTCGATCAACCATCCCTGAAAGATCTCTCTTCTCTTTCAGAGATGGAATAGATTTAGTCATCGCCAAGTATACCTAAAAGTTGTAAGATAGAGGTAAACATATTAAGAAAATCAAGGTAAAGTGCTACGGCAGCATCCACTTCTGAATCATAAGCACCATTTGCAATATTTTGTGTATCATAAATAGTAAAAAGAGAAAAAAGAAGTAAAATCCCTGCGGTAATAGCAATATGTATGATTGGACTATGAAGTAAAAAATAGTTAACTAGTGAAGCTATTACAACAATAATTAAAGTGATAAAGAGTGGTTTCCCCCAGCTTGAAAAATCACTTTTTGAGTTAATTGCAAAAAGACTTAATGCTCCAAAAAGCACAGAGGTCATAAGAAATGCATTACCTATCATCAAACCATTTCCTGCACCAATTAATGAGGCTAAAAGTGGCACCAAGGAGACACCTGTTAGAAAGGTAAAGCCAAAAAGCATTGCCAAGTTTAGGCCTGGTTTATTTTTTGAAAAACTTAAACCAAAGAACAAAACAAGAAGCTCCGCTCCAAAAATAAACCATTTATATTGAAGAATAGTCGCCGCATATGGCATGGTTAGATAAGCACCTAATGCCGCAGCTACCATACTTGCACCTAAGAGTTGATATGTTTTCTTCATAAATGCTACAGAGGCACTCTCTTCACTATAGGTATATTCTGCACCTATAGTATTGTTATTATAATCTCTATCATAAAGAGCCATTAATTTATCCTTTTTTTGATCTATTGCAAAATCAATTAAAATTATTTTTGGTAGTATATTAAGTTGGAGTTTAAGAAAAGTTGAATAAATTATTAAAATGAGTTTGATTTTATTAGTGTGAGAAGTTTCCTAGAAAAGAAAAAACTTTTCTAGGAAAAGAGGTATCTATTAGTATAAACCTAGTGACTCCATAGTACCTACAGATAGACCAGCTACTGGCAATCCATTGGCTTTTTGATAAGCACGTGTTGCTGCTCTTGATTCCGCTCCCCATATACCATCAATTGGTCCATTATAGAAACCTTTAGCCTTGAGTGCTTTTTGAACATTTCTAATGGTAGTACTAGTCATGCTTGATTTACAAACAATTGGAATCCATTTAGCATAACCTTCTGAAATTTTCTGTTTTTTTGTAACAGTTTTATATGTTGCTGGAATTGGAATTCTTCTCTCTTTTGCTGGTTCGATAAGTTTTTTAACTCTAACCGTAGTATATTTTGCTGGTGTTTTAATAGTTCTGGTTGTAGCTGGTTTGGCAACAACTCTTTTGGATACTTTATTATACTTTGCAGGAGTTGCAGTTAAACAAATTCTATTACATTGGTTTGTTGCTCTACTTCTTGCATTTTTACCACTTGCATCAGTCCAAAAATATTGACCATTTTGTACTTTTTTCTTACGAGTTACTGTTTTGTATGTTGCAGGAACAGGAATAGTTTTTGTAGTTGCAGGCGATACTAGTTCTTGAATTTTCACTGTTTTATATTGAGGTGGAGTAGTCACCTTTCTTGTCATTGCAGGTTTGGCAACAACTTGTTTTGTAACAGTTTTATAAGTAGGTGGTATTTCTACCAAACAGACAACCTCTGATTGATTACATCCTCTATCTTGACATTTGGTTTTTTTCCACTCTGTTCTTGCAGGTGCCACTAATACTTTTTGTTTTACAGTTTTATATTGAGCAGGTGTTTTAACAAGTCTCTCTGTACCTTCAGAAACCAAAATTCTTTTTGTCACTGTTCTATATTTTGCAGGTACAGCAATGACTTTTTCACTGGCTTCAGATGCTAATACCTTTTCTGTTGTTGTTACATATTTTTCTGGTTTATAGTGTTCATAAAAACAGGTTCCAGGAGTAGCACCGTCTATATTCATTCCTGCAGCAGCAGCAGATTGTACACATGTATCAGAAGCTTCTGGCGCATTTGGGTTTAAACTTGTTCTCCATGTTTTTTGTGCAGGTTTTGCTAATACCTTTTCATAAACAGTTTTATATGTTGCTGGTGTCGTTATTACTTTTTCTGTTCCATCACTTACTTTTATTTTTTCAGTAACCCATCCATATTTTGCAGGAATAACTTGAACTTTTTCACTTGCCTCACTTGCTAATACTCTCTCTGTTATCGTAGTATACTTGGCAGGGAAAAACGCTTTTGTAAAACATTGACCTGGCTTTGCTGGAGGAAGATCATCTCCATCAATTGCTGAATTTGCATTTGCTGTTACCATGACAGCAGCCGCAACTAATGATAACTTTAGTGTATCTTTTATTGTCATAACATTCTCCTATGTATTTGTATGCAAAAAATTAACGCATTAGCAATTATAAATAGTTTTTCCTATTTTTGAGCTTAAAACAAAAAATAATAAAAAAATATTTTTCACTCTCTATTACAAATACTTATTGTTGTTTAAAGTTGTATTATGTGCTTTTTAAAGTTAATGAGTGATGATTATAGTGTACGTCTTATATTTTATGTATGTCTTTTTTCAAAAGGATCAAATAATCCCCAAAACATCAAAAAATCCTTGACAAGAGGATTTTTTTTCCCTATAATACGCGTCCACAAACAGAGGGACCTAAGAGTTAAGGGTTTGCATTAAAGTTTGAGGTGGAAAGTGATCTATAACAACCAAATATAAGTAAACAAAATCAACGTCTATTTGAGATTTAATTTTTGCATTTTTATTAAAAAGTGATAAGAATTTACTTAGATAGCAAATATTTAAGTGATTCTGACAATGGTTCAAGCCATAA
>CAZEUB010000044.1:0-32511 GCA_964515605.1 uncultured Sulfurovum sp.
AAAATAGATGTCGTAGCTATCTTCAAAAAAGATAGAGATATAGGAGAGTCCAAAAAATGAGTTGCTCATAATGCTCTTGACCCCTGCCATGCCTGATAGGGCTGATTCGAGTGGATAGGTGATGAGCTTTTCGATGTCCTCAGCTGAATTTCCTGAACTCTCGGTGTAGATGACCACCTGTTTTGGGGTGATGTCGGGGAATGCGTCTATGGGGACGGTTTGGTAGGAACGGTAGCCTAGAAATGATAAGGTCATAAATAGGACTATGACTAAGAGTTTGTATTTTAGGGATAGGTCGATTATTTTATTTAGCATGGGTTTTCCTTATATATCAATAAATCAAGAAGCCAAAAACACATTAGAATATCAAAAGGAGATTCCAATAAGCGACAGCTCCTCGCACTTTCTTTTTTTTGGTTACTTTTCTTTCTTTCGTTGCGAAACAAAGAAAAAAAAGTGACAAAGAGAAACAAATTAATGTCCGTGTCCACCAAGAGAGGATTTTAATAATAGAGATTTGATATAATAGCTCTTATCGCTAACATAATCTTCATGTTCTTTTAATCCCTCTATGGCTACATAATCATCAAATTTTTTCAAAATCTTTACCACTTTTATATCATAAGGGATTTCTTCCTCCTCATGATGTTCATGCTCTTCATGTTCATCTTCATGTTGTTCAGGCACAAATACCACCCATTCATTATTAAAAAATGACAAAGCAGATTTCTTAACAGTCAGATAACTCTTCCCTTTTCCTAAAAATAGTTTAGAATCCAAAAAGGTATTGACAAATAGATTCTCTACAGACTCATCTAAAACAGACAAAACAGTCATTTTCTGAGTCTGTTGGTCAATATTTGGCAAGATTTGAGTAATGTGCATTTTATACTCCTTTTTTCCATAGATAATAGCTCCCTTTTGACCTACACGCACTTTGGTTGCATATTTTAGAGGGATAAAAGATTTAATCAAAAAGCTCTCTTTGCCTTTAACTATAGATACCAAAGCTTCATTTGCATTAACTACCGAATGAATAGGGGCTAATATCTTCTCTACTCTTCCACTGCTTTGTGCATAGACTCTATATTGGCTACCTTTTCGACCTTTGATTAGGGCTAGTTTACTTTTTATAGCCTCTAACTGATTGGTTATAACCATCTTCTCTTGGGTTTGTTGGTTGAGCTTTTGTAAAGATTCAACACCTATTTTATAGAGTCTGTTTGTAATGTTATAGTTTTTCTGAACTACTGTAAGCTCTTTTTTTAGCCCCTCTAATTCTGTTATCAAAGAGGCGAGTTCCAAAGAGTCAATGGTAGCAATGAGTTGACCTTTTTTTACTCTATCTCCCTCTTTTATATGATAGTTTAAAATCTCTCCTCCTAGTCGTGCCATAAGTGTTGATTTAGCTGATGAGAGTTGGACTACTTGGCTATTGGTGGTAATGGAGTTGTTAAATAGTCTCTTTTGTACCTTATCTATAGGTACATCCAAAGCGAAAAGGGTGTTGATTAAAATAAGTGAAGTTGTTAAATATCTATTCACTGTATGCTCCTTGAAGGTAGTTGATTTTTATATTGTTTAGCTCTATGGCAAAGTTGGTATCCAAGATTTTTCTCTGTGTGGTTATTCGTTGCTCTTTTATCTGTTGTAGTTTTCGTAGATTTACCTTTGCAATGGCATAAGATTCTCTATACATACTAAAGAGTTGCTCTTGTGAGGATATTAGAGATTGATAACTCTCTTTTAGCTGCTCTAGCTCTAAATTCTCACTCTTTAACTGCTCAATTT
Organism: uncultured Sulfurovum sp.; assembly: GCA_964515605.1. Lineage (GTDB taxonomy): Bacteria > Campylobacterota > Campylobacteria > Campylobacterales > Sulfurovaceae > UBA1140. The sequence continues at coordinate 1,792 of CAZEUB010000044.1, forward strand.
GAAGAGTTAAGAAACGCTCTTGGTTTGAGATAAGTAGTTTTTGGTTGGCTATTTTTATCTTCTCTAACTGCTTCTCCTCATTTTTGGTGTCAAAAGTTGGCAAAGGGATAGAGACTCCTACTCTAAATACATCTTGGTCTGGCTCTTTTTCTAGTTCAGAGAATAACTCAATAGAGTCAATGGAGTGTTGCAGTAGTTCAAGTTTTGCTTGGCTTACTTGGTTTTTGGCATGATATAGTTGAATAGTTGGGTGTGGTGTAGTATCTCCTGTAGCTAAAAAAAGATGCCCACTATCAATAGTTGTGATTTCAGTAATATTAGCAAATTGTAGTAGCTCATTTTTGGCTTGGGTTAGTGCAACAGTTAACTCTTTGGTTTTATTTTGCATTTTAATATAGTCTAATTTGGCTTCTAAATAGTCGCTTTTTGCCATAGCCCCCTCTTGATATCGGCTATTTACAATATCCAAAATCTCTTTAGAGAGCATTATTGATTTGTCATGTAGTGCCAAAAGATTTTTGGCTTTTTTGTAGGCTAAATATTTTAAATTAAAGCCATAAATAAAATTAGACTTTTCTACACTATACTGCTTTTGAACAACATTTATCTGATTTTGAGTAATGGACTCTCTACCTTTTTGAATATGGGGTAGCAATATGGATTGGCTAACCCCTACTCTTACTCCAAAACTATTAGGTCTGAGTATGGGTTGAGCTGAAAAATCAGTAACTTCTACTTCTAGACTTGGATTTTTCTGACGTTTTAATATCTCTCCATTTAGAGCAGTTTGCTCTTGGCTACGTTGAATTAAACTCAAATTCAGATTATTTTTTATCGCTCTATCCAAAAGCATCTCATAACTTTGAGCATGGAGATCCAAGAGAGAAGAAAAGATAAAAGGAACTACTCTATTCATGAGATAACCTCTGCTGTTGACGCCTCTCTTTTAATTGAAGATAGGGTTTATGGTTGTATCTTTTTTGATAGATAGTTTGCTCAAAATTACTCTTGGTGCTGCATGCACAAAAGAGTATCATTATAGATATTAACATTGTTGTTTTCATTATTTTTTCCTATAAAATAAAATTCAGTAGGTTCAATCTTTTGAACACAAGGAGGGGTATTGTGGGATAAGAAAAATTAAATTATAGGTGGGCGAAAAGTACTATTTTGATTTTGATAAGCATAAAGAAGGGGCTTACTTTGAAGCAAATAATCTATTTGTTCTACTACGAATAGAGCAAAAGAGGATGGCACTAAAAATAGGAGATGAAGCATAAAATGGGTATTACAAATATCACCATCATGCTCATCTAAATCGTGTTGAATAGGTTCTGAAAATTCAGTCACAAACTCCTCTATAGAGCAGTGGTTATCTTGATGAGTATCCAATACCACGCCATGAGCTATCGAAAACCCGATAACGATAAGAAGAAGAATATTTGTAATTTTTTTCATAAAAGCATTATAGCATAAAAAATCTTCTTCTACTGCTTAAACTCTCTCTCCGCTTGATTGGCAACCATCACACCCAACATTGAGAGTTCATCTCCTACAACATACTTGGAGGCACGTAACTCCTCTAGGGTCTGTTTGGCTTCACTCATGCCTTTTTCAAACATCCCTGTATTCACCAAACTATTCAATATATCTTGCATGCTCTCTCCTTGCTCTCTTTTTGAGATGGCAAGGAGGAAGACCCGTTTAATAATATCTAGCTCTTCCATCAATAGCCTTAGTGTAGATCGGCATTAAGCTTCACTTCTCTGGTACTTCGACGAACAATTACCTCACCAGTGGTTGAGTCTTGTCTAAAGTGAAGACCATTAAGCCCTTGAAGCTCATCTGCTCTGAAGATCTCTTTTTCTGTCAAATTGGCTTGAGGGTTAGCCTCATTGATTAGTGCTAACTGCTCAGGAGTGATCTTGACCTTGGTTCCTGCAAAAATTGCCAAACCTCCATCCAAGATACACGCATCTCCTAGAGGGATACCACAAGTAGAGTTGGCTCCAAGAAGTGTGTTCTCTCCAATAGAGATAGGATTACCATCCGTTCCTGAGAGAACCCCAAGAATACTTGCTCCACCACCTACATCTGAACCACTTCCAACAATCGCAGAGCTAGAGATTCTCCCCTCAACCATTACCGCTCCTAATGTTCCTGCATTGAAGTTGATATAAGATGCCCCTGGCATAACAGTAGTTCCTGCTGCAAGTTGTGCCCCCATTCGTACTTTGGAAGAGTCGAGAATTCTGGTATTATCTGCTGGGATAATATGCTGTAGATATCTAGGGAACTTATCGACAGAATCAACGGTAGGGAAGGTACCGTTGAGTTTCATCTCAATCTCATTCTCTCTAAGATATGCTAACTCATAAGGGGTATTTCCTACCCACGCAACATTGCTAAGGATACCAAAAGCGCCATTGAGATTGACGCTTCTAAGTTCTACTTTGCCTAAAGAGAGAGCATAGAGTTTAAGATAGACCGCCTCCACACTTTGAGGAGCCTCATCTTCAAATAAAAATGTGATTCTAAAGTTTTTCGCCACATCCTCCATTGCTGCCAATGTTTTGATCACCTGTACATTTTTGTGTGCCTCACCTGTTGCCTCACCAATATAGGGAGCAAAAGCCGCCATAGCATTGGCGATAAACTCATCATTGATTGTGGTAACAAACTCTGATCCTGTATAGTCGATCTCATATTTTGCCTCTTGAAGTGCCTTGATAAAGATCGCAGCAGAGCCATAATTCTCTTGCCAATTGATGAGAGGATAGTTGGCTTGAAGTACCTTGTCGGCATTTTTTTGACCTCTATCTACTCGTGCGATACCAAATGCGATTGGCTCTCTATATCCCTCTTGTGCTGTTATCTCTGCGACCAATGTTTTGAACTCTTCTGTTGAATTGATGGTTTCTATTGCCATATTTCATACCTTTTTTTGTAAATAATAGTTTTTGAGATTATATCGGATTTGGCTTATGGGAAGGAAGTCTAAACCCCTTAAAGAGATAAGAGGTTACCAAGAGGATCAAAAGAGGGTATACTCCTCTCTGATCTTGGGAAGCATGCTCCTATCTAGGGCATAGACAAAGGCATAGTTAAAATAAGCACTCTTTAGGATATCTCGTGCCTCATCCACACTCTCATACCAATTGGGTCGATCAACCCCATCGACTTTGGTCTTAGGAGGGGTAAGCACAATTGTTTTGACCCATGTACCGTTATATCGTACATACTCCCTGGCCTTATAGATATCTTTGAGATTATCTGTAAAGATTGCTACTTTATCACTCTTACTAGGTTTCATCACATTGAGAAAACCATCAATAAAGACAGGCACAAAGTGTTTGGTATATCTCACTCTATCAAGATCATAAGGGAAGTGATGCAGATCACAAAACTCTACTATCCGCTGAAGATAGTCGACATGAAAAGGGGTAATCTCTTTCTCTTGATAGATATAGCCATTGATCTTAAAAGTTGTCCGAAAGAGTGTATCGCTGATAATCTCACAACTAGCATCCTTGTTCAAGATAGAGAGATCAGGCTTGATCATCCTCATCAACTCTTCATTGGTTCCAATAAACATCTTAAGAGGGGAGTTGAGAATCTTCTCAAACATCTTACGCCAATCACTTGGCAAAATCTCCATGTTACTCTTTTGGGTAACTACCATCTTAAGAAAAGAGAGTTCATGATCATTAAGCAGATAGAAACTTGCCTCCCGAGAGATCAAGACATAACGGATCAACTTAAAAGCAGCCTTTTGAATATCCTCAACCTGTATCCATGCCACTTCATCATCACTAATCTTAACTGAAGCATCTGAAAAGATAATAGCATACGCCCCTTTTTTAAGAGCAGAGGCGATCTCCTCTTCACTATTGGAGATAAAGAGATCGCCCTCTTCTATCTTTGAGGGGTATACAGAGACTGAGTTGACACCTGTCACTGTTGGTTTTGTTATCAAGTTTCCTGATGTTAAATTTAGTAAATCTTCTATTTTCATATAATCCCTAACTTATCGATGTACCAACAGTTTTTGGCTTCTCAGGGCGAATAAGAGAGAGTCCCTCTGCATCTTTGGCAGCAAGTAGCATCCCCTCACTCTTGAGCCCCATAAGTTTGGCTGGTTTAAGATTAGCAACAACACAAACTTGTGTGCCAATCAACTCCTCCGCACTATACCACTCTTTGATCCCTGCAACCACTTGACGAGGAGTCTCCTCTCCAATATCTACTTGAAGAAGTAGTAGTTTCTTGCTTTTTGGTACCTCTTCACCAGAGACAATCGTACCTATCTTTAGAGAGGTCTCAAAGAATTGATCAATCCCAATAAGAGCAATACCCTCTGATTCTTTTTGCTCTTTTTTTGGTGTAGGCTTTGGCTTCTCCTCTCTTTTGACCTCTTCAAGGAGTGGCGCTTCTATTCTAGGGAAGAGAGGCTCTCTCTTTTGGGTGACAAATGGTGCTAAAAATTCATTGTTTCTAATAATCTTCTCAAAACTCTCAGGCGTAATCTCAAATCCAAGTGCCTGAGCAATAATATCAGTGGTTTTGGGCATAAATGCATGGAGCATAAGTGAGACTTTGGCTAAGATTGTGGCGATCAATCCATTGAGTGCCATGGTCTCTTCACTCTTGCCCTCTTTGATCATTGTCCATGGTTGATACTTATCAATAGCTCGGTTGGCAACACCAAGTGGTCGCCATAACTCCTCAAGATACCGATGAAGCTGAAGCTCAAAGAGTAGTGGTTCAAGTTTGGCTAATGAGCTATTGACCTCATCAAGCTCCTCTTGATAATACTTCTCTACCAAATCAGACGCAACACGTCCCTCAAAATACTTACCACTCATCCCAATAAGTCTGTTGAGTAGATTCCCCAAATCGTTTCCAAGATCAGAGTTGATACGATCAATTAGTGCCGTTTGTGAAAAATCACCATCCCCACCAAAAGGGACTTCACGCAACATAAAGTATCTAAAATTCTCTAACCCATAAGCATCAGCCACCTCTTTGGGGTTGACCACATTGCCTTTGGATTTGCTCATCTTTTCACCATTTCGTGTCCACCATCCATGTGCCCCAATATGCTTGGGTAGCGGAAGATCCAAACTCATCAAAAAGGCTGGCCAGTAGATAGCATGAAAACGCAAAATATCCTTACCAATAAGATGAACACGTGCAGGCCAAAAATCCATATTGGCATCATCTGTTCCATACCCAAGAGCTGTTACATAATTCATCAACGCATCTAACCACACATACATCACATGTTTAGGATCATTGAAGCTCTCAGGGAGTTTGACCCCCCAATCAAAACTGGTTCGGGTTATAGAGAGATCATTCAATCCCCCCTCCACAAAGCGAATCACCTCATTTCGCTTACTCTTGGGTAAGATACACTCAGGGTTCTCTCGGTACCAATCCAACAATCTATCTTGATAGTTTGAGAGTTTAAAGAAGTAACTCTCCTCCTCTACCACAGAGGTATGTTTGCCACAATCGGGACAAAACTCACCATCTACTAGTTGCAATTCAGGGAAAAAGGTCTCACAGGAGATACAGTAGTGACCCTTGTAGGTATCTTTGTAGATATCTCCATTCTCAAACATCTTTGTAAAGGCTTTTTGTACCCCTTTTTTGTGATCCTCATCCGTAGTACGAATAAATTTGTCATAGGATATATCAAACTCATCCCATAAATTTCTAAAAGTTGCTGAGATCTCATCTGCATAGGCTTTGGTCTCTTTGCCTCTCTTTTTGGCAGACTCTTCGATCTTTTGACCATGCTCATCGGTTCCTGTAAGAAAAAAGGTCTCCTGCCCAATGAGACGAGCATAACGTGCCAATGAATCGGCAATAATAGTTGTATAAGCATGACCAATATGGGCAACATCATTAACGTAATAGATAGGGGTTGTAATATATGATTTATGACAAGACATAGGTAGATAGTTCCTTAAACAAATGAGTTTAGATTTTTAAAGAGGTATTTTAACAAAAAATTACATCATTTGGGTTGAGTTTTATCAGATAAAACCAAATTAGAAGAGCAATAGAAGAAAAAAAAGAGTTATAATGGGCAAAAAATGCCCATCTATTTAGATTTGAGGACCAGCAGAGGAGTAATCAAACTCTGAACCTTTGTCATTATAACGACTAAAGTTCTCGATAAATCTTTTGGCAAGTTTCAAAGAGGTCTCTTTGTATGCCTCTTCACTCTCCCAACTACTCTTAGGATTAAGTGTGGCATTATCTTTTATCCCTTCCAGAGTTTTTGGAAACTTAATATCAAATATCTCTAATGTATCAAACTCAGCATTATTAATTGATCCATTAAGAATACTATTGATACAAGCACGGGTATCTTTGATACTCATACGCTTACCTGCACCATTAAGTCCTGTATTGACCAAATAGACATTTACATTATGCTTATCTATCTTCTCACCAAGAAGTTTGGCATAGGCTGTTGGATGAAGAGGCAAAAATGCCTCTCCAAAACAGGCAGAGAATGTGGCAGTAGGTTCAGTAATACCTCGCTCTGTTCCTGCTACTTTGGCAGTATAGCCACTCAAGAAGTAATACATTGCCTGCTCTTTGGTCAGCTTAGATACAGGAGGCAAAACACCATAAGCATCATAGCTTAAGAAGATAATATTCTTTGGGTGTCCTGCCTGAAGACTCTCTTTGTGATTGGCAATATGCTCAATTGGATAAGAGACACGTGTATTCTCTGTCTTACTATCATCGCTATAGTCCACCTCACCTGTCTCATCTGCAACCACATTTTCTAACAAGGCATCTTTGACAATCGCACCAAAAATTTCAGGCTCAGAAGACTCATCAAGATTAATGACTTTGGCATAACACCCCCCTTCAAAGTTGAAGACACCATCATCATCCCAACCATGCTCATCATCTCCAATTAATGCTCTTTGGGGATCTGTTGAGAGTGTTGTTTTTCCTGTTCCAGAGAGTCCAAAGAAGAGACAAACATCATCATCTTTACCAACATTAGCAGAGCAGTGCATTGAGAGCTTATTCTCCAAAGGCAACCAGTAGTTCATCATAGAGAAGATACCCTTTTTCATCTCTCCACCATACCATGTACCTCCAATAATAGAGACATTCTCCTCTATATTAAAACAGACATAAACTTCAGAGTTTAATCCCTGCTCTTTGAAGTTTTTATTAATAGCTTTACATCCATTATAGACCAAAAAATCTGGTTCAAAACTCTCTAACTCTTCGTCAGTTGGGCGAATAAACATATTTTTAACAAAGTGTGCTTGCCATGCTACTTCTGTCACAAAACGAATTGATTTTCGACTAGCGATACTAGCCCCTGCAAAAACATCCATAATATAAATATCTTTACCTGAAAGCTGTTTTTTGGTTAAACTATAAAGCTCATCAAAAGTATCTTTTTCTATCTTTCGATTTACTTTACCCCAAAAAATATTTTCGTTTGATGGAGATTGATCTACAAAATATTTATCTTTAGGACTTCTACCTGTAAAGATACCTGTATCACACATTGCTGTACCAGTAGATGAGATCTTACACTCATTTTTATTGATTTCATGTGCTTGAAGCTCATCATAACTTAAGTTATAGTAAACCTTACCAATGTTTTCAAGTCCAAGTTTCTCCAGACTATTTGGTGTCCTGGTGGTGCTCATCTCTTTTGCCCTTTGATTTGTTTTAATATTCTTGCCATAGCGTATATAGCAAACAAAACGAGAATCATTAGCTCACTTTATTTGATATATAACCCTATCCAATATATAACTTCGCAATTATACTATTGAATAGAGGTTAATTAGCTTATTTAAAAATAGAAAGCAATACTCCAGCTGCCACGGCAGAACCAATAACACCCGCTACATTGGGTCCCATAGCGTGCATAAGCAATACATTACCAGGTTTCTCCTCAGCACCAACTTTAGAGACAACTCGTGCTGACATCGGCACAGCAGATACTCCTGCTGCTCCAATTAGTGGGTTAATTGGCTCTTTTGAGAACTTATTCATCAATTTTGCCATCAAAACACCCATCGCAGTACCTGCTGAGAATGCCAAGAGACCAATAATCATAATCCCCAAACTCTCCAAGACCAAAAACTTATCAGCTGCTAGTTTTGAACCAACACCCAAGCCTAAGAAAATAGTAACTATATTAATCAAAGAGTTCTGCATCGTATCACTCAAACGATCAACAACTCCTGACTCTTTGGCAAAGTTACCAAAGGCAAAAGCACCAATAAGTGGTGTTGACTCAGGAAGAACCATAATAGATAACATCAAAACAATAATTGGGAAAATCAATTTTTCCAATCTATGAACAGGACGCTGAACACCCATTTTGATCTGTCGCTCCTCTTTGGTTGTCAATGCTCTCATAATTGGAGGCTGAATCACGGGAACCAGTGCCATATAAGAGTAAGCGGCAACAGCAATTGCACCTAGCATATCAGGAGCCAATCGGTTAGCAATAAAAATAGAAGTAGGTCCATCAGCCCCACCAATAATAGAGATAGCTGAGGCATCTTGAAGATCAAATCCAAGAATAGTAGCTCCTACCAATGAGCCAAAGATACCAAATTGAGCCGCACCACCAAGTAGTGCTGTTTTGGGATTGGCCAAAAGTGGACCAAAATCGGTCATCGCTCCAACCCCCATAAAGATGAGCAAGGGGAAGAACTCATTGGCTATACCCATATTGTAGATAACCCCCAACATCCCCTCAGGACCTGCCATATGAGCCAAAGGGATATTTGCCAACAGTCCACCAAAGGCAATAGGAATTAATAGTAGTGGCTCAAACCCCTTAGCGATGGCTAGATAGAAGAGTGTAAAGACTATCATAATCATAATAATACGCCCCAAAGAGGACTCAAAAGCACTCATCACATGCTCTTTGGACTCCCCTGCGGGATCAGCTGACATCTCTCCATCCTCTGTATCAATAATCGCTTTAATTCCTGTGGTTTCCCAAAAACTTGCTGCTAACTCACTGATACTTTTAGGCTGGTACTCATGTTTGACACTCTCCTGTTGTTCAGGAGTAGCCTCATGCCCACTAGCTTGTGCCATACTTGTCAATGCAAATAGAGCAAAAAAGAGTGAGATAAATATATGTTTAAGTTTCATGGATTACTCCATTGTTGCAAGAAGCTGTCCATCGACTACAGCGTCATTTACATTAACATCAATAGATTTAATCACACCAGCTTTTTCAGCTACGATATCAATCTCCATCTTCATCGCCTCAAGAATCATAATCTGCTCACCCTCATTAACACTATCACCTGGGGCTTTTAGAATTTTCCAAACATTACCTGGCGTTTGAGAGTTGATCTCAACAGAGCCTTTGCCTCCTGTTGATGCCGCTGGAGTTGCGGCTGGTGTTGATGCTGCTGCTGGAGCCGCACTAGGAGCAACGGTGATCTCCGCATCACCCTCTGCTACTTGAACACTATAACTCTTACCATCTACTACTACTGTATAACTTCCACTCATCTCTTCTCCTCCACTTGATTGATTATTATTTTTACCTTTTCTGACCATTAATGGTCCTTCACCTTTTAAGAACGCAATACCCTTTTGATCACATGATGCGGCAATAAAGATATTCTCCTCAGTTGTCTCTAGTTTCTCATCTTCAAGAACTTTTGTCCAGTAGGCAATTGATTTGGTTACCTCTTTGTCTGCCAAATCCAAAGGATTCTCTGTTGTAGGATCAAGCTTTAACTTCTCTGATGCCAATTTAACAATCTCTGGATCTGGTTCAACAGGTGTTTTACCAAAATATCCAAGTACCATACGACCATAACCTGGAGCGATCTGATTCCACTTACCAAACATAACATTGGCATAAGCCTGTTGCCAATAAAATTGACTAACAGGAGTAACAGAGGTTCCATAACCACCACGCTCAACCACCTCTTTCATCTCAGCAATAACTTCATCAAACTTATCTAAGTTTCCTGAGTCTCTCATCATTTGCGTATTGGCAGTCAATGCACCACCAGGCATTGGTGAGAATGGAATAAGTGGTGAGACCTGTGTCGCTTCAGGTGGAATCATATACTCTGCTAAGCACTCTTGAAGTCGCTCTTCATATTTAAGCACTTTGTCTAATTGTAGATCACCAAGATTATAATCCATTCCCTTAGTTGCATGTAGCATGGTTAAAATATCAGGTTGAGAGGTACCACCACTAACAGGACTAGCTGCCATATCGATACCATTGGCACCCGCTTCAAGTGCTGCGAGGTATGATGCTACAGAGACTCCTGCTGTCTCATGAGTATGAAGTCTAAGATGAACCTCTTCACCTAGAAGTCTTCTTGCCATAGCAATCGTCTCATAGACTTTACGGGGGTTAGCTGTACCTGAAGCATCTTTGAAACAGACAGAGTCAAACTCTATTCCAGAGTCTAAAATATTTCTCAAAGTCTTCTCATAGAAGTCAACATCATGTGCTCCCTTACACCCTGGAGGAAGATCCATCATGGTCACTACTACTTCATGGTTAAGCCCATGACGCTTAATGCACTCTGCTGAGTAGGCTAAGTTATTAACATCATTGAGTGCATCAAAGTTACGAATGGTTGATGTTCCATGTTTTTTAAACATTTTGGCATGAAGATCAATCAGCTCTCTACTCCCTGTATCAAGCATAACAGTATTAATACCACGAGAGAGTGTCTGTAGGTTTGCCTCGGGTCCCACGATCTCTCTAAACTTATCCATCATCTCAAATGCGTTCTCTTGGAGATAAAAGAAGAGACTCTGAAATCTTGCTCCCCCACCAAACTCAAAGTGATTAATACCTGCATTTTTTGCAGCTTCAACGGCTGGGAAAAAATCCTCCATCAAAACACGACCACCAAAGACCGATTGAAATCCATCTCTGAAGGTGGTGTCCATTACATCAATATACTTTTTTGCCATAGTCTACCTTCCCTTTTTTTATGATTTGTTTTTACGAAATTCCGTTATCGCAGCGATAACCGCAGCAACCCGACGATTCTCATCTTCATCTGTTGCGTTTCCTGCTGGAGTAGCAGGTGTCTTAGGGGTATTTTCGGGGAAATACTTTGCGATAAGTAAAGCTTGAAGTTCCACAACTTTAACTAAGATAAAGAGAAATAAAAATACAACTCCCATTCCTAGTACCATAAACTTCAAAGCTTCCATTACATTATTCACTTCAGCCATTTAAAAACCTTCCGTACTAAAATTTATGCAATATTTTAACGATTTATACTTGAATAAACTTAATTTACCGTCGCTTTCTCTTACGATTACTCTGCCGTGCTACTTTTTGTTCATCCTCATACTCCTCTATCATACTATTGACGGTAGCTAAGTCATATCCTATTTTCCCCTCAGTAGATCTTTTTTCTTTCAGAAGAAGTGTCACTACCCTCTCAACAAACTCATGATAATCCATATCCTCCATACTGTCAATAAAATCTATTGCACACTCTGTAATTTCAACTTCACGTACCAAAGTCTCTAACAAAGAGAACTCTCCACAACCCTGATCTTGATCGCTACTTGTATCAATTTTAATAGTAGAGAGCTTCATCTCTGCTCCTACCTCACTCTGTATTCGCTGAAGCTCTTTAAATTCATTGGTACTAACAAGCGTAATGGCTTTGCCACTTCTTCCTGCACGTCCTGTTCGTCCAATTCGATGCACATAAGATTGAGGATCAAAAGGGATATGATAATTAAAGACATGGGTTACCTGCTTGACATCCAATCCTCTGGCTGCCACATCTGTCGCAACCATTATCTGTACCTGATTACGACGATAGGCTCGGATCACCTCATCACGTTCAGTCTGCTCCAAATCACCATGCAGACCTTTGGTATTAAAGCCCAATGCTTGAAGATGCTCTGTTAGACGATCAACCTCTCGCTTCATTCGACAAAAGACAATACATTTTTTGATCTTCTCTGTCTCTAATAGACGCACAATCGCCTCATCACGCTGAGACTCATCAATAACATAATAGTATTGCTCAATCACATTATTAGTCGTACTCTCATCCTCTCCTACTACAGAGATAAACTGTGGAGCGGTTAAAATCTCATCAGCTAGTGCTTTGATTGGATCAGGCATGGTAGCAGAGAAGAGTAGTGTCTGTCTATTTTGAGGGATATACTCAAAGATCTCTTTGATCTCCTCAAGAAATCCCATATCCAACATCTCATCAGCTTCATCCAGAACCACAATCTCAGGATTAAAACTATCAATTTTTCCTTTTTTATAAAGGTCTTTGAGCCGTCCAGGGGTTGCGACTACCACCTGAACTCCTTTGTTGATTAGGGCAATCTGTCGTCCATATCCTACCCCACCATAAACTGTAATGGTTCGTATACCACAGAAACGTCCCAAGTGATAAAGCTCGTCACTTACCTGTGTTGCCAACTCCCTAGTAGGGGTAATGACCAATGCCCTCTCAATCTCTTTTTGGGCAATTTTATTCATAAGAGGCAGACCAAATGCTGCTGTTTTTCCTGTCCCTGTATGGGCTTGTCCCACCAAATCTTCCCCATTTTTAATAATAGGGATTACCATCTCCTGTATGGGGCTTGGCTCTTTAAACCCTGCTATTTTCACCCCTTTAAGAAGATCTTTATGAAAATCAAACTCTTTAAATGTCAATCTTATTACCTTATCTTTTCGTTTACAAAATCATCAATAGCATCACCCCAAAGAGTATCCTATAGATGCCAAATGCAACAAAAGTAAATCGTTGCAAAAAAACAATTAACAACTTTATGGTTGCATAAGCAACAATAAATGCCACCACAAAGCCAACAGCAAATGCTGTTATATTTGCCCCCATAAACTCATGGTAGTGCTTCAATAGATCATAGCCACTTACTGCCATCATCACAGGAATTGCCAAAAGAAACGAAAACTCTGTTGAGGCTTTTCGACTCACTCCTGAGAGCATTCCTGCAATAATTGTTGATCCTGCGCGACTTGTTCCAGGTACCAAAGAGAGTACCTGTCCAAAACCAATAACTATCGTCTGCATCCATGTTAAATCTTCAATCTCTATAGCCGTAGCCCTCTTCTCCTTATGAAAATACTCTACAACAATAAAGACAACTCCCCCAACAATAAACATCCATGCAATAATCTGATGCTGATCAAAGAGCATCTTGATCCAATCTTTTAGCAAAAATCCTATAATTGCCAAAGGCAAAAAGGCTACCATAATCTTCGTCCAGAGGTCAATCTCTCTAAGATTAATCTTCTCTCGATAGAGTAAAATTACTGCTAAAATTGCTGCAAATTGTATAATTACCTCATACGCCTTGGTTACCGCACTCTCCTCTATTCCCAAAAAATGTCCTGCCATAATCATATGACCTGTTGAGGAGATAGGCAAAAACTCTGTAAATCCCTCTATAATTCCGATTATAATGGCTTGTATTATCTCCATGCACTATTATCCTATATAAATTTATTTAAAACTAATAGCTTTTTTTGCAATTTTCTCTTAAAATTACCACAACGTCTCATATTCAGACGCTTTTTGAGTTCAAAAGCAAAAAAATGTTAAAAATTATTATCAAATAATACTCTAATTAAACTCATAATTAAGTAATAATTTTCAAAATCTCTCGTAAATCTTTAATATCTACAGAGTGCGTTGCTGCCTCTTTCAAGATCGGTTTAGCACAAAATGCCACACGCCTATCGGCATGGGCAAACATACTTAAATCATTTGCACCATCACCAACGACTAGCGTATCACTACGATCAACTCCCAAGAGTGACTGTAGACGCACAATCATATCTCCTTTAGCATCAGAGTACATCATCTCTCCACCCACAGCTCCTGTAAGTTTTCCATCCTTAGCATGTAAAAAGTTAGCAAAATCAGCATCTATACCCAATTTTTGGCAGAGAGGCTTGGTCGCATCTCGAAAACCTCCAGAGAAACAGACCACAGTATATCCCTTCTCCTTGAGTCCTTTTATTGTCTCTGATGCACCATTCATTATTGGTAATGATTCGCAAATATCTTTTACTCTATCACAAGAGAGTCCTCTAAGCAGTGCCACACGCTCTACTAGTGAGGCATAAAAATCTAGCTCACCCTCCATAGCTCTTTTGGTAATGGCAACCACTTGATCTTTGAAACCCAACTCCTCTGCAAAAAAATCAATAGTCTCTCCATCCATCAAAGTTGAATCAAAATCAAATACAGCTAACTTCATACTTTATCCTACTTTTTTGTTAAAATTTGGTAGAATTATAGCCAATTAATAGTTAGGATTAAAATAAATTTATGTTTGATAATTTTTGTAAAACGCTCCACAGTGATAGACCCTTTATAACCGTTGAGATTACACCACCTCATGGTGCTTCGATTAAGCCTACCATTGCTAAGATCAAAGCTCTTAAACTCTATGAAAAGGTGGCAGGTTTCTCTGTAACAGATAACCCACTTGCGAAACTTAAAATGTCAGGGGTTCTCTCAGCAATCCAAGTACAACAGGCTTTCTCTAAACCAGTGATTGCTACCATGAGTATGCGAGACAAAAACAAACTCTCTTTGCAATCTACACTACTAGGTGCTAATGATTTTGATCTACGCTGTATTCTTGCACTGACTGGTGATCCTGCAAAATTCTCTGATCAACCTGAAGTCAAAGGGGTATTGGAGCGTGACTCTACACTGCTTTTAAGCATTATCTATCATCTTAATAATGGTGTAGACTATAGCAACAAAGAGCTTATGCCAAAACCAAAACCAATCTACCCATTTGCGGTTGCTAACTCCTATGCCAAAGATATGCGTCATATCAAAAAAAAGATGCTCAAAAAACTCAACTATGGTGCTAGAGGTATTATCACTCAACCTGTCTATGATATTGATAATGCCAAAGAGTTGATTGAAATTTTTGAAGAGTGCAAAGCTCAAAGTGTTCGAGAGACTGCCAAGAGTGCTGAGCTTATTTTGGGACAATTTCCTGTGGTTCGTGCCAGAACTGCTAATTTTATCTCTGATAAGGTTCCAGGCATAACGGTTCCAAAATCTATTATTGATGAGATGAACCTTGCCGCGATGGATGGAAGCCAAAAAGAGCAAGAGGTTGGGTTTAATCTCTCCAAACAACTTTTTGATGAGATTCTCAAAATTCATCCCAAAATGCACCTCATGACCCATAACCGTTTTGATCTATGTGATGCACTTATTGGAGATATAAACAATTAGAACACAAAGTTAAGCTATAATTTCAAAATATTAAAAAAAGGTAATAAGACATGAATGATGAATATGCAATAAATACAACTGCAACGACAACAGGTGGGGATGTTTCGGCTTTCCCTTTTTTGGAGATGGGTACTAGTTTTGTAATTGGTCTGGCCATTGGATATTTTTTGAAAAAGAGTTTTAAGTTTCTACTCCTCCTTTTAGGATTAGGATTGGTGGCACTTTTTGTATTGGAGTCTCAAGGCTACTTTCAAGTCAATGATGGAATGATTCAAAATGGGGTATCATCAGGGATAGACTCTTTTCAAAATCTTGTAGCAATGCTCAAAGATCGACTCTCTCAAATGGAGATCAGTTCAGGTGTTGGTGCCGTAGCAGGTTTTTTTGCGGGTATTAAATTTGGTTAATTGATGAAACTACTCGTCTCTGCACTTGAACCCTCTTCTAATATACATTTAGAGGAGGTTTTTTTGCACACTCCTGATATTGAACTCTTAGGTATCTTTGATAAGTCATTGGGTGATCCTCTCTATGATGTCTCTGAGATGGCAATTATGGGGGTTGTTGATGCCATTAAAAAACTTCGATGGTTTTTCAAAGTTGCTGAGGAGATGGTCTCTTTGGCAAAAGAGGCAGACAAAATTTTGCTTATGGACTCCTCAGGGTTCAATCTGCCCTTGGCAAAAAAGCTCAAAAAAGCCTACCCAAACAAAGAGATTATCTACTATATTCTTCCTCAAGTATGGGCAAGTCGTCCCAAAAGAGTCAAAAAGCTACAACGCTACTGTGACCATCTTTTGGGAATTTTACCCTTTGAGATCAACTACTATTCTCAAAAGGCTCAATATATAGGTCATCCTCTACTTGATGAGATCAAACTCTCTCACTATCAAGAGGCAAAAAGTATCGCCTTTATGCCAGGAAGCAGAAGAGCTGAAATCTCCAAACTTCTACCAATATTTAGAGAGGTTAGAGAGCATCTAAAAGAGAAAAAAGCCCTACTGATTATTCCTAAAAATTTTTCCAAATCAAAGATAGCCACCCTCTATGGCGATCTCTCTAGGTTTGAGATTCGTCAAGAGAGCCACAAGGCACTAGCTGAGTCTGAATTTGCCTTTATCTGCTCAGGAACAGCTACTTTAGAAGCTGCTCTTATTGGAACCCCTTTTACACTCTGTTATATCGCCAAGAGAGTTGATTATTTTATCGCAACCAAACTGCTCAATATTACCCAAGTGGGTTTGGCAAATATTATTCTTACACATCATAATAACACTACCCTACACCATGAACTCCTACAAGAGGAGGTAACAGTAGAGAGGCTTCTAGCAGAGTACCATAAGATCAATAGAGAAGAGTTTGCCCAAAAAGCTCAAGAGCTTAGAGCATATCTACAACATGGAAGTGCTGCTAAAGTAGCAGAGATTATCTATAGGAGTTCACCATCTTAGTCCATATCTGCTGCTCTGTTGATAGCCACTACTTTTTGCAAAAGCTCCAAGAGGAGTATCCTCATGAACGGCTTATTGGTTTTTTTTATGATCCCAATATTCACCCCTATAGTGAGTACCAACTGCGTCTACTTGATGTCAAACGCTCCTGTCGGATGCTAGGAATTGATCTGATTGAGGGAGAGTATGATACCCACCGTTGGCTAGAGGCTGTTCGAGGGTTAGAAAAGGAGCCAGAGAAGGGTGCTAGATGTGCGGTTTGCTTCGATCAACGCTTCGAAGTGACGGCAAAAAAGGCATCTCAACTAAAAGAGAACTATTTTACCTCCACCCTGCTAACCAGTCCAAAAAAATCTCTCAAGCAACTTAAAAAATCAGGAGATCTCCTTGCCAAGAGATATGGCATTGGCTTTATTGCTCCTGATTATCGTAAAGCCTCAGGTACCCAAGAGCAAAATACTCTTGCTAGACGTGATGCACTCTATCGTCAAGACTACTGCGGTTGCCTTTTTGGACTTCGTATGCAACGAGCGGAGCAACAAAAACTAGCAGATGAACTCTTCTCTCCTCTCTCTCAACAGATCCAACCTGAATCGATTGAAGCACGTATTGCTCTCTATGAGAAGCGTTGGGAGCTAGAAGAGCAAGGCGTTGCGTATAAGATTGTCAAAGAGCGATTTCTTAATTGGCGAATGGAGTTCTCTCTTCTTAAAGTCAACAAAACAAACATTGTCTCCCATATCCTTCCCTACTCAACACTTAGAGGTAATTACACCAGAGGAAAAATCACCCATCATATAGGAGAGCTATACTATATGAATCGAGATGAGGTTAAATTTATCACAAGAGAGCAATACAACAGATTATCCAATAGAGACTACCCCTCGATAATGGATATAATCTATAACCCCCCAACATTTGAGGAGGAACTAGCAATACGTCAACATATCATTACAACCCCTTTTGACCTCTCAATGATTCTTGTTGTCGAATATATTCCAACAAAAAATATTGAAATTTTACATAAAAGCCATATTTATGAAGATGTCAAGGAGGTTCTTATAGAACTTTGACACTACTTTTAGCTTTATTTGGCTAAAATTAATAAATTTTTCTTTAAAGGTTAAACTCGTGATATTTAACGTAGTTGAAATTCAAAAAATCCTACCACATCGATACCCATTTTTATTACTTGATCGTGTTACCAAACTTGAAAAAGGGGTGAGTATTGAGGGGTATAAAAATGTCTCTATCTCTGAGCCTGTATTTCAAGGACACTTTCCTGATCATCCTATCTATCCTGGTGTTATGATTATTGAAGGTATGGCTCAAGCTGGTGGGGTACTTGCATTTCAGAGTTCAAGTGAGGCAGATCAAGAGGCGGCTAAAGATAAAGTTGTCTACTTTATGAGTATTGACAAAGCAAAATTTCGCTCTCCTGTAACTCCTGGAGATCAGTTGGTCTATCGACTCAGTGTCATTAAACAGCGTGGTGCTATTTGGCAACTTGATGCCAAGGCATATGTCGATGAGAAACTGGTGGCTGAAGCTGAACTCAAGGCCATGATTGTTGATAAATAAAAAGGAGTTACGTGTCAAAGATACATCCAACAGCAATTATTGAAGAGGGAGCAGTAATTGGAGAGAATGTTACTATTGGAGCTTATGTTACTATCTCATCTCAAGCTGTTATTGGGGATGATAATATTATTGATGCTCATGCCATTATTGCAGGTCGGACAACACTTGGTAGAGGGAATCATATCTTCTCTCATGCAGTTGTAGGATCCATCCCTCAAGATCTCAAATATAGAGGGGAGGATGTCGAACTCACTATTGGCAACCACAACACCATACGAGAGTTTACCCTTCTTAACCCTGGCACAGAAGGGGGAGGGAGTGTTACTAGAGTTGGTGATCACAACCTACTCATGGGTTATGTTCATCTTGGACATGATGTTATCATGGGGAACCACTGTATCCTTGCCAATGGAGCAACTCTAGCAGGGCATGTTGAGCTAGGAGATCATGTTGTCATTGGGGGATTGACCCCTGTGCATCAATTTGTTAAGATTGGTGATTTTGCTATGATCGCAGGGGCTAGTGCTTTGAGTCAAGATATTCCCCCTTACTGCTTAGCAGAGGGCAATAGAGCTACCCTTCGAGGGCTTAATCTCACAGGATTAAGACGACATATCGATAGAGATGAGATCAATCAACTAAAGAGTGTATATAGAACCCTTTTTGAGAGTGGAGAGCCACTACAAGAGAGTGCGAATAGACTTTTAAAAGAAAAACAGACAGAAATTATAAAAAAATTATTGGTATTTATCACAACATCCAAACGTGGTATTCCATTTGTAAGGAAAAATATTAATGGCTAGAAAAGTATGTAGCTTTTGTAATACAACAGAGAAAGAAGAGAATCCTTTTATTGCAGGAAACAGTGTCTATATCTGTTCAAACTGTGTCACCTCTGCTTATAAGATACTCTTTGGAGAGGAGGAGAGCAATAGTGTTGCTCCTGAATCACAAACACTACTTATCCCAAAAGAGATTCACCGTATACTAAATGAGTATGTCATTGGTCAAGATCAAGCCAAAAAGACACTCTCTGTTGCGGTCTATAATCACTATAAACGTATCTTCAAAAATGATTTAGAGAATGATACAAGCATAGAGAAATCAAATATTCTGCTGATTGGACCTACAGGATCGGGGAAAACCCTCCTAGCTCAAACCATTGCACGTTTTCTCAATGTTCCTATCGCCATCTCAGATGCTACTAATCTTACAGAGGCTGGATATGTTGGAGAGGATGTTGAGAATATCCTTACCAAACTACTTCAAGCGGCTGATGGAGATGTGGCAAAGGCTGAACGTGGGATTATCTTTATTGATGAGATGGACAAAATTGCCCGTATGGGTGAAAATCGTTCAATTACTCGTGATGTCTCTGGTGAGGGGGTACAACAAGCCCTACTTAAGATAATCGAAGGCTCTATTGTCAATATCCCACCCAAAGGGGGACGTAAACACCCCAATCAAGACTTTTTACAAATTGATACTTCCAATATTCTCTTTATCTGTGGGGGAGCATTTGATGGCATAGAGGAGATTATCCAACGTAGACTTGGAGCCAATCAATTAGGATTTGGACAGATCAAACGTAGCAATAAGGAGAATGAAGAGGTAATGCACCTAATTGAGTCTGATGACTTGGTTCAGTTTGGTATTATCCCTGAACTCATCGGAAGACTCCATATTACAGCAACACTAGAGCGTATTACCCTTGAGGATATGGTACGTATTTTGGTAGAACCCAAAAACTCTATTGTCAAACAGTACCAAAAACTCTTTGAGATTGATAATGCTTTCCTAACTTTTGAGGAGGGGGCATTAAGAGCCATTGCCCAAAAGGCCATCAACCGCAAAACAGGAGCAAGGGGTCTACGCTCTATTATGGAAGAGGCACTGATTGATGTGATGTATGAGCTTCCAGATTTAGAAGGATATGAGGTCGTCATCACGGATGATGTAATCAACAATGGTATTAAACCACTCTATATAAAAAACTCAAAATCGGCATAGGAATTAATAATGTTAAAAAAATTTTTAGGGATGTTCTCCAATGACTTAGCAATCGACTTAGGAACGGCAAATACTCTTGTATTGGTCAAAGGTAAAGGTATCTGTATCAATGAACCCTCTGTAGTTGCCATTCAGTATGATAAACATGGCAGAGAAGATATACTTGCAGTGGGACAAGAGGCAAAAGATATGGTTGGTAAAACTCCTGGCAATATCAAAGCAATTCGTCCAATGAGAGATGGGGTCATTGCTGATTTCAATGTTACAGAGATGATGATTCGTTACTTTATTGAAAAAGTACATAACCGAAAAGGTCTCTTCTCTCCAAGAATCATTATCTGTGTCCCTTTTGGACTTACCCAAGTAGAGCGTAAAGCGGTCAAAGAGTCTGCCATGTCAGCAGGTGCTAGAGAGGTCTATCTTATCGAAGAGCCTATGGCAGCGGCAATTGGTGCGGGAATCCCTGTCAAAGAGCCTAATGGTAACTTGGTGGTCGATATTGGTGGGGGAACTACTGAGATTGGGGTCACCTCTTTGGGAGGATTGGTTCAGAGTAAATCGATTCGTGTCGCAGGGGATATGCTTGACAAATCTATTATTGACTATATGAAAAAGAACTTTAACCTTCTTATTGGTGATCGTGTTGCAGAGGAGATGAAGATCCAAATTGGAACAGCGATACAACTTGATGAAGAGCTTACCATGAATGTCAAAGGACGAGACCAAGTCACAGGTCTGCTCTCCTCAATAGAGATCAACTCTGAGCATATGAGAGATGCCATGAAAATTCCACTCAAAGAGATTGGAGAGGCACTTAAGTTGGTTCTTGAGGAGACACCACCTGATCTGGCAGGAGACATTGTTGAGAATGGTATTGTTCTAACAGGAGGGGGTGCATTGATTCGAGGCTTAGACAAGTATCTCTCAAATATTGTTAAACTCCCTGTTTATGTATGTGAAGATCCCCTTCTAGCTGTTGCCAATGGAACAGGAAAGGCTCTTGAAGAGATAGACCTACTCCACCATACTGCTTATGATGAATAATAAACTTATTTTTACCATTATACTCTCTATTATTGCGCTCCTTCTTTTTCAAAAAGAGGAGAGGTTTCAAGAGAGCTTCTCCAAACTTACTCTCCCAATCAAAGAGGCATACCTTAATTTTACAAACCAAACTACTGAGAAGTTTGAGAAACACACCTCTCAAGCCAAACGTATTAGCGAACTCAAAAAAGAGAATATACTGCTTCGCAAATATCTCTATCAACAAAAGATGACCATCAATCAACTCCAACAATATAGCCACTCAAGATTTAAAAAGTATGAGAGTGATGAGAATGTATTACAGGTACAGACCATCTCATATAAGAAGATGAATGACTTCTCTAGTATCTATCTTAGCAATCATGAAAAACTAAAAAATGATAAAATCTATGGACTGATACAAAAAAATGTAGCCGCAGGTATTGCCATCAAAAATGATAATCTCTTAGAGGGAATTCTTCTCTCCAATGAGAAGTGCAAATTTTCAACCTTTATTGGAGAGAAGAGAATGCCAGGAATTGCCAAAGGAATTGATGAGAAGACTATGGAGATCAATTTCATCCCAAAATGGTCAAAGATTGCCATTGGTGACAAGGTAGTAACCAGTGGATTGGATAATATCTTTTTAGCAAATATCCCTGTAGGAATAGTCAAAAAAATCTTGACACGAAGCACCTACAAAACCGCTATCATTGAGACCTATGCCAATGTGCTTCATCCTGAATATTTTTATTTGGTCAAAAAAGTTCCTATCCAACTCTATGATATTAATAAAACAAAAAAACTCCTAGAAAACAATCAAACCAAACCAGCCAAAAAGAAGCAACCAAAGCATTAATATTTTATTAATAATATTTTGATATGATTATTAATAAATATTAATATAAAGAGTATCATCATGTCAAACAATAGTGCTTCTACTCCCTGTTTTTTAAATTTTATGGTTATTGCCCTACTCCCAACGCTCTTTGTTGTAGGAGTTGTGATAGGCTATTTAGGTATTATCCCCCTAAAGGTAGATCTTCACTCTGTTATTATTATTGGTTTTATCTATTTTATCTACCTACTCTTTATCCAACACAATGCCAATTATGTTATCTGTCGCATGAGAAAAAATCATCGTAATCTTAAGGAGAGATTACAACAAAGCATCCAAGAGAATGCCCTAACCATTGGAGAGCAAACCAAATCAACCATCAATATTCAAGAGGAGATCGGTCACTACTACCGTATGTTTAGAAATGACAACTTTGCCTCTATTGCCCCCTCTTTTTTCCCTATGCTAGGAATTTTGGGAACTTTCACTGCTATTGCCCTCTCAATGCCTGACTTTAGTAGCACCAATGCAGAGGCACTTGATGGGGAGATCTCTCTGTTGCTAAGTGGTATTGGTACTGCTTTTTATGCCTCTATTTTTGGTATTTTTCTCTCTATATTATGGAACTATTTTGAGAAAAGGGGTCTCTCTAAAGCGGATCAAGATGCTTACCACCTACAACATAGCTATAGCAAATTTATCTGGACAGAGAGTGAGTTGAAACGGCATGAGCATATGCAACACACCATGAGAGATGAGCGACTTATCCAAGGACTCAAAGAGACTTTTAATCTTGAGTTTATTCAACGACTCAACGAAACCCATCTGGAGAACTTCCAGAAGATTATCGATGAGACCAACAGAAACTTCACCACAGTAACTAATCATATGAAGATGGTCTCCACAGATCTCAAAGAGACTATCGCCAAGATTCATCACTCCCAAGATGCTATTGATGCCAATCTTAACCTGCAACGCAACATAAAAGAGTTTAACCATCTCACCCAAAACTTACAACACTCTATTGATAAGTTTGACAACTCCTTGGAGCATGCACTCAATCTTACGTTTCATAAGATTGATAATGAGTTGGGTGATATTATTGTCAAATTGGGGAATTTTGCCAACAGCATTAGTGAGCAAAATCATCTACTTCAGGAGAGCATCTCACAATACCATCATGAGATCTCCAATAGATTAATCAAGTAGGATAAGATGTTTAAAGGTGATAAAACAAAAGAGGAAAATACTAATTTTTGGATCTCCTATGCTGATTTGATGGCAGGATTACTTTTTGTCTTTATTCTACTTATTGGAGCAATAATCGTCAAATCAACCATCCTCAAAAATACCCTCAAAGAGAAAGAGTCAACCCTCAAGAGTCAATCTGAAATTTTAGAAGAGCAGGAGGAGAACCTTGAAGATAAATCAGAGACCATTAATATTAAAAATAGCGAGATTAATAAACTTCGTAATCTTCTTGCCAAGCGAGAGGATACCCTTGCAACCACTCAAGAGAAGCTTATTCTTACCAAAGAGAGTTTGAAACTCAAAGCCAAAGAGTTAGAGCAACTCAATCAACTACTATTGGCACAAAACAGCAAAATTGATCAATACTCCAACCATATTATTCTCTTGCAGAACTTAGAAAAGGAGCAGAATCAAACACTAAACCGACAACAGATCTCACTAGAGGAGTACAAAAATCAGGTGTTACTCCTCTCTAATGAGCTGACAAAAAAAGATGAAAAACTCAAACTCAATGATCAAAAACTGCTCCAACTTCTTCAAGCAGTAGATGATAAACAGACCCAATATGATAAACTCTTAATAAAACTTCAAGCCCAAAAAGCACAAATCAAATCTCTTACAGGAATTAAACTCAAGGTCATTACAGAACTCAAATCTGCTTTAGGTGAGAAGATCAATATTGATAAAAAAAGTGGCTCCTTACGCCTCTCCTCCAATATTCTTTTTGATAAAGGCTCAGCCATTCTCAAGGAAGAGGCAAAGGGAGAGCTAAAATCGAGTTTTATTCAATATGTCAAAACCTTAATAAACAATCACAATATCTATAGTCATTTGGATAAAATTATCATTGAGGGGCATACCGATAGTGATGGTGGGTATCTATACAACTTAGGTCTCTCCCAAAAAAGAGCCTATGCGGTTATGAACTATCTACTTACCTTGGAGTATATCAAAAGCCATAATATCAAAGAGAAACTTGTTGCTAGTGGTCGATCCTATCTCGATCCTATCTTAATCAATGGTACTGAAAACAAAGATGCTTCACGCCGTATCGAAATAAAATTTAGACTCAAAAATGAAGATGCAATGTATGAGATAGAGAGGATTCTTGATGCAGATTAATTTCACCCCCCAAAAGATCAAAGCAGCCAAAGCCTACCTCAAAACCCTCTCAAAAGAGGAGGAGGACTTAGAGAGAAAATCCTCTAATCAGAAGAGAAAAAAGCTCTCTTTTTTTCAAAAACTCTTTAGATTTTTTGGGACAGGAGATAACTAAAAGAATAAGACTCCTGATAAAGTTTTTCTATGATATAATCAAATAGAAAAAAGGAGAGAGATGCTTTTACCCAAATGGCTACTAAAAAAAATATTTTATTTACTATTTGCTTCTCTCCTCTGTATTGATACTCTATCTGCTTGGGAGCTTGACCATAAAGTCAAAAAAGATGATAGTGGCTTTTGGGGATCTCACTACTATATTCCAAAGGCATCTGCTGTAGTTGTTTTTGGTATGGCACTCTATGAGGGAACAGAGAGTAGGCTTGGCAAAACAACGTGGCAGAGTCTCGATGCGGGAGTTATCTCTCAATTAATAACAGAAGTTGCAAAAGAGTCCACAGGACGTAATCGACCCAAAGATGCCCAAAGTCCAAATGAGTGGGGAGAGGGAGGCAAGAGCTTTTTCAGTGGACATGTCTCAGGCATGACAGCACTGGTAACACCTTATATTTTAGAGTATCAAGATGAGTATCCATGGATCAATCTACTTTGGATACTACCACTGCATCAAATGGGTGGACGAATCAAGGCACAAGCCCACTGGCAGAGTGATGTCCTTGTTGGAGCATTGGCTGGATTTGCTAGTGGATATTGGGCAAGTAGACGAACCTCCCCTCTACTACTCTATTTTAACAAAGATAGTGCTTTTTTGGGTCTCAAACATAACTTTTAAGGTCTCTGTTTGAGATCTTCTGACTCAGTGCTTTTAATACTATAGCGACGCAACAACTCTCCCTCTATCGCTAGAGCTTTTTCTCTATCGATAATAATCTTGGATCCATCCTCATCTTCAATCACAATATACTTCTCTTTACTATTTTTGATTAAATCATGAAAAGTTTTAAAATCTTTAAATCTTTTACCATTAACTCTATCTATCTCCCATAAACCAAGGTCATAATCTCCTTGACTAAGATTTGATGCCAAAACTTTAAGCAACAGTACAATCTCCTGCTTATCCTTCTTTGGAAATTTAGTAGACTTATAACGCAAAGATAGAATTGGGCGATGAGAGATATTAAGTAAATTTTGTGTCAAGGGGACAAAGACATACCCCCCCAACATAAAATAACTTGGCATCTTATCATACTCTAAACTTCTCAAAGATTCTTTGCTTTTATCTTTATGTAGAGGAAGATGAACCTTTAGATTCAGCTTTTTACCTTGACGAATAATATCTAAAGAGATCTCGTCTCCATACTGATGAAGATCAATAAAGTATTTGAAGTTGGTATATTGATTTTTTCGAAATGCTACAGTACCATCATTTTCAATTTTATGACCATCAATAGCAGTAATAATATCATTGACCTTCAAGACATCCTTGAATGGAGAGTTATAGACAATCTCTAATACCAACAAGCCTCCCATATCCTCCTCTAAATGATAGTACTCTTTTTGTGTTGGATTCTCTATCTTCTCAGTATAGATTCCTAACTTTGGAAACCCATCATGTACCCCATCAGCAACATCAGTAAGAAAGTGCTGAACCACATCGACAGGAACCATATAGCCAATATTTTGAGACATGGTAATCTGTTGCATGACCACCCCGACAATCTTCCCATTAGAGATAGCAGGACCTCCACTGTTTCCAGGATTGATCGCGGCATCTATCTGAATTGATAGAAAACTTTTGCCACTATGGACATAACGATTATGCTCTATACGAGAGACAATTCCTGTACTTACAGAGATGGTATTTCCCCCCATAGGATAACCATAAACAGTTACTTTATCTTGAATATTAGGCAATACACCAAAGTCCAAAGGCTTTGTATCTTCAAAAAATGCCTTATCTTTGACCTCCAGTAGTGCCAAATCAATATCATGAGCAACATAGAGAATTTCTGCTCTATATCGTTTGGTATCTCCATATTTTTTAACCTCCAAAAAGGTTTGATTGGCAACCACATGGGCATTGGTCAAAATACGATTTCCTGAAATAATACTTCCTGAACCATTAGATCGCTGTATTATACTGTTCCATGGCTCTAAATAGTTTGGATTTTTTGATACCGTATAGATCTTAACAATAGAGCGTTCAATATCCATAGAAGCATCATTGGCATAAGAGAATAAAAGAGATATCCCCAATAAAATCCATACTCTTAATAATCTTTTCATTTAATACCTTTAGTTTAAAATTTTGTAAGTATATCAAAGAAACATAAACAATTTATCAATGTAAAATTAATATGATATAATCCCATAAAAATTTTAGGAGTTAATAGTATGGCAACAATCTCAATGGGAGATCTCAAAAAAGGTGTTAGATTAGAGTTAGATGGCAACCCCTATCGCGTTGTAGACTTTCAACATGTAAAACCAGGAAAAGGGGCAGCATTTGTTCGCATTAAAATCAAAAATCTAGGTACAGGAAAAGTGATTGAAAAGACAGTCCATGCAGGAGATAAGTTTGAGACACCTGATCTGGAGCAAAAAACCATGCAATATCTCTATGATGATGGAGAGTTTTTACAATTTATGGATACCACTACCTATGATCAAATTGGACTTACCCATGAGCAGGTTGGCAAAGACACCTTTAACTTTATGGTGGATGGTATGGAGGCTGAGATACTTTTTCATAATGGCAAAGCGATCTCTGTAGAGATCCCTCAAACATTTGTATTTGAAGTTGTTGAGACCCCACCTAACTTCAAGGGAGACTCGCAAGGTGGTAAAAAACCAGCAACGCTTGATTCAGGAGCAGTGGTTCAAGTGCCATTTTTTATTCTTGAAGGAGATAAGATCAAGGTTGATACCATTGAGGGGAAATATCTCGAAAAGGCAAAATAGAAGAGAAAGCTCTACTGCTTCTCTTTCCAATAGATATAGTTATCAGGAGCTTGAACTTTTCGCTCTCCATGATTGAGCAGTGCCTTACTCTCCTCTAACGCATAGTAATCGGAGGTAAAATCATACTTCTGCTCATAGGCTTTGGTCTCTACCCCAATCAACCCAATCAACGTATCATAGAGCAGATCATTGGTGAAGATTCGATGCTCTCTTCTCATCAAGTTTGCTTGGATTTTGGGATAACGTGCTTGATAGTGATCGCTTAACCAAATTAGCATCGGGATACGGGTCATCTCATAGGTAAAGCGATCAATATTATGTCCATAGTTCTTCTCTACCTCCTCTCCATGATCAGAGAGATAAATCGCGGCAGCGACACTCTGATTGTCATCAAGCAGTTTCATCAAGGAGGCAACCACATAATCATTATAATAGACACTATTATTATAACTGGCTATTCGCTTTCCCTTGGGATGCTTTTTGTATCTCTCAAAAGTAGAGGGGTAACGCAAGGTATAGGTAGAGTGATTCCCCATAAGATGGACAAAAATTACCCGATTTTTGCTACTTTTTTGAGCAAGAATTTTTTTGACCTCAGGAATTACGACACCATCATAAGATTGAGTTCGGGTACTCTTCCCTATGGTATGATTCAAACCAATAAGGTGCTTGGCACTGTGTGCTAAGACAGAGACCATATTGTCCCACCCTCCATAGAGTGCTTGGTTGGTTACCCAATAGGTCTCAATATTGGCTTGATTGAGAATATCTATAATAGAGAGGGATCTAAAGTAGGATTTGTCATTGTATTGATTAGCTTGGGTCAAAGCATAGCTAAGTACCTGCATGGTATGCACATGGTTAGAGTAGAGATTATCAAACACCATTAACCCTTGTTCATCTCTCATCTGATTCAAGAGTGGTGTTGTCTCCTCCTCATAACCATAGAGTCCCATATAGGCTCTATTGAGTGACTCCCCAATAATCACTAGATAGGTCTCCCCTTGGGCTGTTTTGTTGGCATCTACCTGCCTGTTACCCTTTGCTCTCTTCTCTCGCATCGCCTTAAAAAGAGTAAGCTCTTTTTGGTAAGCGATACAAGCATCACTAACGAGTGATACGGTATGTAGATGATTAAAAAGTGCATAGCTTATCAAGGAGAAGGTAGCGATCATAAACCACAAAGAGCCTATTTTCTTGTACGACACCTCAATCAGTCGCTCCTGTCTATAGAGCAAAAGAGCCAAGAGCAAAACCATACCAAATCCCACCACCAAATAGAGAGGATCGACAAAGTTACTAAGATACTCATAGGTCTCATCACTGTTGGATTGAAAAATTGCATAGAGTGTCTCTTTGGTCACTAAGGCATCAAAATTTAGTTTGTAAAATATAAAAAAGATCGGCACAATCAAAAGAGCCATCATCACAATCCATGAGAGCAGAAATGAGATCCTATATCTTCTAAATCGATAGAGTAACTCAAAGAGCCAAATCAATACAAAAGTAATCCAAAAGATAAACATCGTATAACCCAAAAGTAACTCAATATCTATTATTGTCCCTTGTAGTTTCTCTGCCCAAAAGAGAGACAAAAAGAGTAAAAAAGAGACCATACTCAAATAGATATAGTGGTAAAAGAGCAAAAAGAGAAAGAGCAGTACCCACAACCCAATAAGCGTATATAGCTTATCTAAAGTGATGTGATACTGCCAAAAGGAGCTTTTGAGTGTTCCCCAGTATCTATCCTTGCTTCCATATTTTTTGGTAATGATCTCAATCTTATCTTTGGGATAGACCAAAAAAGTAACCGTTGCGGTTTTGGTTCCTGAAAGAGAGAGCGAATAGCTCTTCTCTCCCTTTTTGACAGTATATTTGATTGATTCAACCTCTTTATCCTCCTCCAAAGAAAAGTGCAGAGCGATCTCTCCTTTTTTATAAAAAGTGATAACACTCTTGATGGTTCGATTGCTATCATTACTATCTCGATTATAAGCGATCCATCTCTTTTGAGGATCTTGTTGATAAAGGGCAACTCTTGCCTCCTCTTTGGTGAGTGTTTTATTATTGATGCTAATAATATTTATCCAAAAGAGCGTACCAAAGATAACACCCACTCCTATCAAAAAAGTCACTATCTGCTTGAACATCTATTTCTCCTTAGAAAAAGCCACAATTAATCCTGAGCTAATAACCAAAACAATTCCAAGAAGGGTCAAAGGATCAGGAAAAGCATCCCCAAGTACCATACCAATAATAATGGCAAAAACAATATTGGAGTAGGAGATTGTCCCTACAATCCCTGCTTTGGTATGCTCATAAGCCTTGGTCATCAAGACCTGAGAAAGAGTAGCAAAGAGTCCCATCAAGGTCAGATAGAACCACAAAATTCCCTCAGGCATGACAAAAGGGGAGAACATAAAATCCAATGCCTTAGGCGTATCAAAATAGGGAGTAACTAACATCAAAAGCAGTGGTGCTACTGTCCCTACTCCCATAAAACTCATCACAATAGCACGAGTATCATAATATGCTCTTAACTCACGAATAGAGGTGTATGCCAAAGCTGCACCCAATCCTGAGAAGATCCCTAAGATATCATACTTATCAAACGATCCACCAAAGGGCTGAGAGATACAGACAATACCGATAAAGCCTAAAAGAATAGCAAAGACAGACCAGCCATTAAGCCTCTCTCCCAAAAAGATATAGGCAAAAATAGCGACAAATATCGGAGAGGTTTTATTGTAAGTAACCACCTCACCAAGAGGCATATAGGCAATAATATAAAAATAGGCAAGTAGTGCCATAAACCCCATCATCCCACGAAAAAGAAGCAGTAGAGGTTTTCCTCCTCTCTGCTTGAGCGGGGATTTGTAGATGGCAAAGCCTACCAATATCACACCAAAAATATTACGAAAAAAAGTCACCTCAACACCAGGAAGTGAAGCACTTACTACTTTAGCAAATCCACCCATAAAGGCAAATGAAAAAGAGGCAAGCAACATAAACAGAATCCCTCTGTCTATTCCCAAAATATACTTTTTCAATAAAAATCCTTAAATTTTTTGGAAGTTTAGCATATTTAATAGATAATCAACAGTAGAGCATACTCAAAAAAGAAAAAAAGAGGATTATAAAGGAGAGCCAAATTGGCATGACCCTTTAAATAAGGGTCATAAAGAGATCTAATTCCACCCCAACATCTCAGGTT
>CAZEUB010000045.1:0-12208 GCA_964515605.1 uncultured Sulfurovum sp.
TTACCAAGATTCTGCTTCTGCTTCTCACTGGATTAAAGCAGCACGTGAGATGGACAACTTCATTGTAACTTCTGATGGTTACCCTGGTATTTCAGCAAAAGTTTCTGACCTTGTTCTCCCATCTGCAATGATTTATGAGAAATGGGGTGCTTATGGTAATGCTGAGCGTAGAACTCAACACTGGAGACAACAAGTTCTTCCTGTAGGTGATGCGATGAGTGATACATGGCAGTGGGTTGAGTTTAGTAAAAGATTTACAGTGAAAGACCTATGGGGACCATACACACTACGTAATGGTAAAAAACTAGCCGATGTTAGAGCAGATGCTAAGAAGATGGGTTATAGTGATGATACTACTATGTATGAAATTCTATTTGCAAATGACAGAGCTAAAAAATACAAAGTAAATCTTGATAAATTCCCACAAAAAGGTTATGACAATACTGAGTGTATTGGTGATAGCAGAAATGTAAAAGGTAGTGATGGTAAAGTATTCAAAGGTTATGGATTTATGATCCATGAGTACCTATTTGAAGAGTATGCATCATTTGGACGAGGTCATGGACATGACTTGGCACCATTTGAAGTTTATCACAAAGTACGTGGACTTAAGTGGCCAGTTGTTGATGGTAAAGAGACTCAGTGGCGATTTAATGCCAAATATGACCCATATGCAGCCAAAGCGGTTAAAGAGTCAGGAAATGGTTCTACTCATGCATTCTATGGACCACTCGCTAAAAACCTTCTCCAAGGTAGCCTAAAAGGTCCAGATAAAAAACTTGGTAAAAAAGCGTTACCAAATAAAGCGAAGATATTTGCTAGACCATATATGGATCCACCAGAGATGCCAGATGAAAACTATGATACATGGTTGTGTACAGGGCGTGTTCTTGAGCATTGGCACAGTGGTACTATGACCATGAGAGTTCCTGAACTCTTCCGTGCAGTTCCTGAAGCACTCTGTTATATGCATCCAAAAGATGCTAAAGCAAAAGGTGTTAAACGTGGAGAGCTAGTATGGGTTGAGTCAAGAAGAGGTAAAGTTAAAGCCAGAGTTGAGACCAGAGGTCGTAACAGACCAGCTCAAGGATTGGTATTTGTCCCTTGGTTTGATGAGAAAGTATTTATCAACAAAGTATGTCTTGATGCTACTTGTCCAATGTCTAAGCAGACAGACTACAAGAAGTGTGCAGTTAAAATTACAAAGGCGTAATTAGATGGAAAACTCCAACAACAATAGACGAAAGTTTATGGCAACGACTCTTCAAAGCGTAGGTCTTACAGCTCTTGGTGGATTGTTGTGGAGTGGTTATAGTGATGAGGCAAAAGCTTCCCCTCTGGTACTTAGACCACCAGGGGCATTGCCTGAGGAGGATTTTCTTCGGGCATGTATTAAGTGTGGACTCTGTGCTGAGGCGTGTGAAAACCGAGAGAGTAACAAAAATCGAGACGGTAGCAAACGACCAGGAACACTCAAAATGGCAAAGGGTGGCGATCATAATATGATCGGTACGCCATTCTTTATACCGACTAAGGTTCCTTGTTATATGTGCGAGGATATCCCTTGTGTGCCTGTTTGTCCATCAGGAGCTTTGGATATCACATCGGTATCAGATGACAAAGGCGAACTTGATATCAACAAGTCTCGAATGGGATTAGCAGTAGTACACAAAGAGTCCTGTATCGCCTTTTGGGGGATACAGTGCGATGCTTGTTACCGTGCGTGTCCACTTTTGGATGAGGCGATTACTTTGGAGTATCAGAAGAATGAGCGAACAGGGAAACATGCCTTTTTGCTCCCTGTGGTTCACTCTGATATCTGTACAGGATGCGGACTCTGCGAAAAAGCTTGTGTTACAGAGAAACCTGCAATATTTGTTCTTCCTATTGAACACTCAACAGGAAAGGCAGGTTCTCACTATGTCAAGGGTTGGGACAATAAAGACCAAGAGCGTGTCAAAGATGCCAAAGAGATTCATACCAAAAATGAGCGAAGTGAAAAAGAGGCAACTGACTACTTAAATATGGAGGTAGAGTATTGATGAAAAATATAAAATATCTACTCCTTAGACGGACAACTCAGTTTATACTTCTCTTTTTGTACTTTGGAGCTAATGCGTATGGTTGGCATATGTTAGAGGGAACCTTTGGTGCCTCTAAGCTTTTTGGTTTCATCCCTTTAGCTGATCCCTATACAGTAGTTCAAGTATTGGCATCAGGCTTTGTGCTTGGTGCTGATGTTCTTTTGGGTGCGTTTATTATTGTACTCTTCTATATGGTAGTTGGGGGAAGAGCCTTTTGTAGTTGGGTCTGTCCTATCAATATGGTGACAGACTTAGCCAACTGGCTTCGACGTAAACTAAAACTAGATCAGCAAGAGGTTAATTATCGTTTCATCAAAAGAAAAGCACGTTATTGGATTATGGTGCTTGGGATTATCGTCTCAGCTATAGTAGGTGTTGCTGCTTTTGAAGTTTTGAGTCCTATTACCATTATGCAAAGAGGGATTGTCTTTGGTTTTGGTGCAGGAGTCTCAGTGATTGTTGCTATTTTCCTTTTTGACCTCTTTGGGGTCAAAAATGGATGGTGTGGACACTTGTGTCCTCTAGGAGCTACCTATTCACTAATTGGTTCAAAGAGTCTGATTCGGGTGGATCATAACCATGAGAACTGTACAGGATGTATGGAGTGTAAAGTGGTTTGTCCTGAGAATCAGGTTCTGTTTATGATAAACAAAGAGAGTATCTCTATTACAGATGGAGAGTGTACCAATTGTGGTCGCTGTGTTGATGTTTGTAATGATGATGCCTTGAAGTTTACTATTCGTTCTTTTGCAAAAAAGTAAAAACAACTACCAATGGTGGTTGTTCGAGATAAATAATGAAGGAGAAAAAATGATTAAAGTATTAAAAGTGTTAACCTTAGGATCACTGCTTGCTTCATCTGCACTCTATGCTGCAAGCACAGCAGCATGTACTGGATGTCATGGTGCAAACTTTGAGAAAAAAGCGATGGGAAAATCCAAAGTCGTTAAGGATATGAGCAAAGCAGATATCGTAGCTGCACTCAAAGGGTACAAAGATGGCTCTTATGGTGGTGCCATGAAAGGGATGATGAAAGGACAAGTTGCTACACTTAGTGATGCAGATATGGCTGCTATTGCCGATGCGATCAAAGGTGCGAGTGCTGCTCCTGCTACCAAAGCTGCGGCACCTGCTACTAAAAAGCTAGAGGATATTAATGCCAAAGTAGCAGAGAAAGCAAGATTAGACAAAGAGGATTTAGGAAACAAAAAAGAGGTTTCTGAGCTAACCTTAGGTCTTAGAAAGACTGATCTCTACTCTGAAGGAGATGATACTGCTGGTGTAAAAACAGACTATAGCCGACCTGCACCTGGACAATCGACAAGATTTGAGAGAGCCTATGTGAATGCTCCACCAATGATTCCTCACTCAGTAGATGGATTGTTGCCCATTACACAAAACAACAACCAGTGTATTGGATGTCATATGCCAGAGAGTGCAAAAGCGATGGGTGCAACACCAATTCCACCATCTCACTTCACCAACTATAGACCAACCACAGTTTATAAAGATGGTGAATTGGTTAAAGAGGGTAAAACTGTCGGTATGAGCGGTGAGCTTGGAAATGTAAGTGATATTAAAATTGCAAAAGCAAAAAAATTAGATAAACTCTACCAAGGACGATTTAACTGTTCTCAGTGTCATGCACCACAAGCCAAAGTTGATACTGTTGTGGGAAATACTTTCCAATCAGATGGTCTAACAGATGAGCTTAAAGGTCACTCTACATTGGCAGATGCAATGAATGAGGGTGTGGATATTAAATAATGGCAGATAGAAGAGAGTTTTTTAGATCTTTTGCCAAACCACTACGGGTTAATCAAGAGGAGCAATCGCCCCTTTTGGTTCGCCCCCCTTATGGTGTTGATGAGTCTACTTTTCAGAGCAAGTGTCTTGGTTGCGAGAGCAAAGCTTGTGCCACCTGTTGTGATGAGAAGATCATTACTATTTTAGATGATGGCACACCAAGTTTGGATTTTTCTAAAAATGGGTGTACCTTTTGTGATGAGTGTGCCAATGCCTGTCAAGAGGGGGTACTCTCCTTGGAAAATGTGGCAACATCAGAGAGGCTCAATGCGATGTTTCGTATCGACTTTGAAGGGTGTGTAGCACACCAAGGGGTAATATGCAACTCTTGTAAGGAGCCTTGTATTGATAATGCGATACTCTTCAATGGGATGTTTAATCCTGTCATTGACGAAGATCGTTGTACGGGGTGTGGATTTTGTATGGCACGCTGTCCAACCCAAGCAATTAGTTACCGAGTATTAGCACTATAGAAGATATTTTATGGTTACTTATGCCATAATATGCCATCCTTGTAAGGGATATTAATTTCTATTGATCAAAGGAGAAAAATGAGTCTACCAACCAAATATCCAAAACTATTTGAGAAGTTGGAGGATAAGGAGTTAGCGTTACGTCATCTACTCAATGTTGATCACAACTATGAGGATTTTGACTCAGAGGAGTATGAGTTTGACTTTGAAGAGTACAACTATGTTATCTATATCGCAGAACCTATCCAGAAAGCATTGGGTGAAGCAAAGATGGAAGAGTTTATGGTCAAACTGCATGACAAAGAGGCTTTTGTTAATTTTCTAGCAACAGAAAAAGATCTCTATGGGGTCAAAACAGAGCTAAATGAGGAGCAGATTATCTCATTGGTACTAGGGCTTGTAGAGGAGCTTGTATGAGGGGTTTGATAATAAATTTTTTATTAACACTCTATCTCTACGCTACCTCTTCATTAACACCTGTAGATACTATCGAGGTTAATGGAACTGCCAAAGATATGATCCTTGTAGATAATCATCTGGTTATTGCTACAGATATGGGACATATAGAGATATATGATAGCTCTAAAAATGAAAAGATCAAAGAGATCTCTATTCCTGATATCAAGGATTTTATGGGAGATATTATCCCCGCTAGGGTTATGAGTGTAGATAGGATAGAGAGTAAATACCTACTTCTTAGTGATAGTGGAAAGGGGGGATACTCCAATTTATATATCTATGATAATAATCTAACACAACTCCTCTCAGCAGAGGACAAAAAAGCGATTATCAAGGCACGTTTTGTAGATGAGAATCATATCCTTTTGGGGTATTTGAGTAATGAGGTAGCCCTGCTAAATATCAAAGAGAAAAAAGAGCGTTACCGAGTACAGCTTAGTGAATCAAAATTTTCTGATTTTGCACTCAATGAGGATAAGAGTCAAGTGGTATTCTCTTGTGAGAGTGGTGTTCTCTCTGTAGTTGATGTTCAGAGTGGAAAAATACTCAAAGAGCTACAGGGACAAAATGTAGATAATGTCTATCGGGTTGATTTCAAAAAGGGGATGGTCTCTGGTGCAGGACAGGATCAAAGAGGATCTCTCTATGATGTCAAAACAGGCAAAGGAGAGTATATTAAGGGGAATTTCCTTATCTACTCAACAGCACTAAGTCCCTCTGCATCCAAAGTTATCTTTGCAATGGATGAGAAGAATAATCTCTCTGTTTATAATACCACCTCAAAGAGCAAAATAGCCCTGCTTAAGGGACAGAAGAGTACACTCAACGTAATACTCTTCAAAGATGAGAACATTATCTACTCAGCAAGTGATGATAATACCGTAATGGTATGGGATTTAAGTAAATAAATTTAGGACAATAACAAAGGAGAGAAAATGAATGTTTCAAGTATCGTAGTACAAGCAAGATCAGAGCATATTGATGAGTTGGTTGAGATTTTCAAAAAAGAGGAGTATGTCGATTATCACCTGCATGATAAAGAGAAGGGCAAAATTATCGTAACAGTTGAGGGTGAAGGGGTAGAAGAGGAGATAGAGAAACTCATCAAGATTCAGCAGACCCCTAATGTGATGGCCGCAGATATGATGATGACCTACCAAGAGGAGTTGGAACAGGAGAGAGCCAAATTAGATTTTGCCAATCCTGTTCCTGAGATGCTCAATGATGATACGCTTGATCCTAAGGATATCGTCTACAATGGGGATCTAAAAAAACGTTTTTAAACCAAAAAAAACCCTTTTATAGGGTTAAGTTGTTAATCTTTATAACAATTTTCAATTTGATGATAAAAATAACTTGACTTTATACAAAACTACAAGGAAAAGTTGACTATTATTAATTAAAGGGGCAAATTTTTGTCGCTTATATTTCTACAAAAAGGATAGATCAAGAATGAAAAAAGAGATTTTAATTGCAACTTCTGTTGCGGCACTGCTTTTTACAGGTTGTTTTAACTCAGAGACAGGAGCTTCACAAAGGGCTGCCAATGAAGCAAGTGAGAGTCACGCTCCTGCAAAACATGAAGCCAAAGTAGAGAAAGCTGCTCCAGCACATGAAGCCAAAGCAGAAAAAGCAGCTCCAGCACATGAAGCCAAAGCAGCTGAGCCTGTGGCTAAAGCAGAGGCTCCTGCACCTGCTGCCAAGGAGGAAAAAGCAGCACCAGCAGAGAAAACTGCTACAGCAGAGGTGAATACTGCCGCTTGTGCAGGATGTCATGGTGCAAACTTTGAGAAAAAAGCGATGGGTGTCTCCAAAGAGGTTAATACTATGAGCAAAGCAGATATCGTTGCCGCTCTTAAAGGGTACAAAGATGGCTCTTATGGTGGATCTATGAAGGCATTGATGAAAGGTCAAGTTGCTGCATTGGATGATGCTACAATAGAAGCGATTGCTAACAAAGTAGGAAAATAATCCTATACTACAACCTCTCCTTAAAAAGGGGGGAGGCTATCCCCACAGTTTCTCATTTTTTTATTATTTATCTCATTTATTAACTTCAAACGTCCAAAAAACACGATTTTTACACAAAAAAAAATTATACTTCAACTTGTAATATAAAAACACATAAAAGGACAAAAAAAATGAACACAATCGTTAAAATCGTAGCAGTAGCATCACTTATGAGCCCAGCAGTATTCGCAGGAGGAATCAAGGCCTGTCAAGGGTGCCATGGAGAGAATTTTGAAAAAGCGGCACTTGGTAAATCTAAAATCGTTAAAGATATGAGCAAAGAGGATATTGCCAAAGCACTCAAAGGGTACAAAGATGGATCTTATGGTGGTGCAATGAAAGGTGTAATGAAAGGTCAAGTAGCCTCTCTTGATGATGCGGCTATTGAGGCTATGGCTGCTGAGATTAAAAAGTAATCTTTGAATCATTAAGTCTCTTATGCGCCTCTTTTTTAGAGGCGTCTCTCTTCTTTTTTCTCTTTTTACGTTATAATTTTCCTAAAAAAGGTCTGTTTTGTTTGAACTATTTGAAAACACCAATCGTGTTAATAATGCCAAGATTTTTATGGGAAGTATTGAGGAGTCTCGTGAAGTGATGGAGGAGCGATGTAGCCCCTATAGTGGTGAGGTGGTCAGTCGTTCGCCTCTCTGTAGCGTAGAGGATGTAGAGCGTGCTTTGAAGATTGCCCAAAAAGCATCCAAACTCGCCAAACAAACCCCCCTACATCAACGTGTAGCATGGTTGGAAGATGTAGCAGATTTGCTACGAAAATACAAAGAGAGTATAGCATTAACCTTGGTAGATGAGGTGGCAAAACCATTGACATTTGCTCGTGTGGAGGTGGATCGATGTATTGAGACCATTGAGATCACTGCCAAAGAGCTAGTCGCACTACATGGAGAGACAATTCCTACAGATATTGCTCCTAGTGGCAAAAAGAGTATTGCTTACTTTAGTCGTGTGCCTGTTGGGGTAGTAGCGTGTATTACCCCTTTTAATTTCCCTCTTAATTTAATTGCTCACAAAATCGCTCCTGCACTAGCTGCGGGGAATGCCGTCGTACTCAAACCAACACCTGAAGCACCCCTTACTGCCTATAAGTTGGCAAAACTTTTTAACAGCTCTAAGTATGCCATCAAAGATGCTCTTTCGGTAGTCTATGGTGATGTAGAGGTAGGAAGTG
Source organism: uncultured Sulfurovum sp. (assembly GCA_964515605.1). Lineage (GTDB taxonomy): Bacteria > Campylobacterota > Campylobacteria > Campylobacterales > Sulfurovaceae > UBA1140. The sequence continues at coordinate 8,016 of CAZEUB010000045.1, forward strand.
CATTGGTTCAAAGTCCTACTCCTCGTGTGCTCTCTTTTACAGGTTCGGTCTCTGTAGGTAATGCCATTATCAAACAAGCAGGTATCAAAAAGGTGAGCTTAGAGCTAGGAGGAAATGCCGCTACCTATATCGATAAAAGTGCCAATCTAGAAGTAGCTGCAAGACGATGTGCTTTTGGGGCATTTGTCAACTCAGGACAGGTCTGTATCTCTTTGCAACGTATCTATGTGCATCATGATATCTATGAGCAGTTTGCCAATATGATAGCAAAAGAGACACAAAACTTGAAGGTAGGATCTCCTTATGATGCAGATACCTTTATGGGACCATTGATTGATGAAACATCCCTACAAAGAGCCAAATCATGGGTTGCTTCCGCTATCGATGAGGGGGCAACGCTACTTGCAGGAGCAGAGGTTATTGATGGTGTTTTTGCCCCCACCGTAATGGCAGACGTGAGAGATGATATGAAGATTATTTGTGAGGAGGTCTTTGCCCCTATTGTAAGTTTGGTCAAAGTTGAATCTTATGAGGAGGCGATTGAGAAGATGAATGACTCCCCTTATGGTCTACAGTTCTCTATCTTTACCAATGATTTGAGATTAACACAGCGTTTTATAGAGGATGCTGAGTGTGGAGGTGTGGTTATCAATGATATCCCTACCTTACGTTTTGATGTGCAACCCTATGGAGGATCAAAGCTCTCAGGAGTAGGACGAGAGGGTCCACGGTGGGCATTAGAGGAGTTTACAGAGATAAAAAGTGTGGTGATCTGCTAGAGTGCTTATTAAATTATAATAAAGTTATGCTATACTTTATTATTAAAGGTTTTGGAGGATTAACGAAAGGAGAGGTATGGCGGTATCTATGTTGCATGTAGGTTTTTTGGGGACAGAGGCTCCACTCTATATGGATATCTTTGTCTCTGTTATGGCACTTTTGCCAATCTTAATAGGAATTGTAATTTGGTTTGCAGTATCAGAGCATTATATGTTGCACCATACAATACAACAACTAATATTTTGGACGATTCTAACTCTTTTGGGATATATTGAGTATCACCTCTATTTTGATGAGGTTATGCAAAGCTATATTCAAGAGGGGTCACTTGGGTATGAGACGGTTTTTTTCTTTTTGCTATTTCACTCTTTTGTTGTAATGGCTGTAATGGTAGTATGGTTTCTAACTATCCATTATGCCAAGGCCGATAGAAAAAGACGTGCACTACCAGGACTCTATAGTAAGAGTCATAAGAGAATGGGAAAAATAGCAGTTTGGAGTATTTTTCTACTCTCCTTCTCTTCGATGATACTCTATTGGATGCTCTTTGTTGCCTGAAAAAAAGATAGCCATCTCTGCATGTTTGATGGGACGTCGTTGTCGTTATGATGCGACAGATAATCTCAATGAACCACTGCTTGATTGCTTGAAGAGTCATACATTGATCCCCTTTTGTCCTGAGGATCATGCCTTTGGCTCTCCACGTCCTACGATGGATCTGATCAAAAAAGAGGAAGATATTATTGCCATCTCCAATGAGACAGGAGAAGATCTCTCCTTATTTATCTCTGGCTATGCAAATGATTTTTTTGATAAGCATCCTGATATTGATCTCTTTGTTGGCAAAGATCGTAGCCCTAGTTGTGGTGTCTGTAGTGCAAAAATTTATAACCAAAACAGAGATCTCATTGGGCGTGGTGCAGGATTGATGGCACAGGTAGCACTGGATCGAGGGATTCAAGCTGTAGATGCTGAGGTTTTATATGGTATTGAAAAATAGTTATATTTTACTACTCTTAAGTATAAATCTTCTAGCTTCTGACTCAATATCAATCACACAAAAAGAGCCCAAAGCCAAAAAATCAGAGGCGTTGCTAAGTAGGGGAAAATTTTATGGAGATTTTCGCTTAAAGAGCTTTGTTTATCACAATAGAGACAGAACCTATGCCCAAGAGATTGTTGGTGCTGGAGGGAGTTTAGGATTTAAGAGTGACTATCTTTATGGTTTAGGGTTTACAGCGGTTGCCTATAGTTCATGGGAGCTTTGGCATGGGTCAATGGATGAGGTCTCTCACTATAAATCTAGCAAGGATATTCTCAGTCGCTATCGGGTTAGTCATGGAGAGGATAGAGGGATTAAGAGTCTAGCACAAGCATTTTTGGAGTATCATAATGAGCAAAATAGCCTTAAGTTTGGACGACAACTATTCCAAAGCTTTTTGACCAACAGTAATGATACCAAGATGATCCCCAATGCCTTTTTTGGATTTACTGCTAAAAGCACACTGATTTCTGATACTCAGATCAAACTTGCTCTTTTAACCAAACAGAAGCTTCGTGATCATGAGAACTTTCACCACCTCTTAGCCTATGGTGATGACCCCAATGATCCTTATGCTAAGTGGCGAGAGAATGACGATGGTGCAATGCACCGAGGATTAACCCTCTCAAAACTAAAAGATCGTGGGATAGAGGATTATCTTTTGGTGATGGATCTAAAAAATAGTTCATTGAGAAACAGCACACTATATCTTAACTATACGTTAGCGCCCTCACTTCTTGCCTATTGGATGATGGAGGGCTCTTATCAGTTTGCCTATGACGATCTTAGGATTATCCCCTCTATTCGATATATGAGACAGTTTGATAACGGTGCAGGAGCAATTGGTGGGGCAAATCTTCGCAACAATACCATAGGGTATCGTCACCCTAAGCATTTAGATGGAGAGCTCTATGCATCGCGTATTGATTTTGTTGATAGTTTATGGCGTTTGCGTTTTGGATATAGCACCATTTCAGATGATGGGGATCTTGTGGCTCCTTGGCGAGGTTTTCCCACAGGAGGTTATAGTCGAGCAATGGGGCAGTATAACTGGTATGCCAATACAGATAGCTATATGGTCCGTATTGATTACAATTTAGGACAGGCGGGGTGGTTGCCACACACCAAAGCGATGATGCGTTATGTGATTCAAGACTTTGATGATAATAAGGCAGGAGTGCAGAGTGATTCTCAAGTATTTACTTTGGATCTAATCAAAAAGAGATTCGCTATTTTTGATAGCCTCTCTGCTAAGATTAGAGTAGCCCATGTAGTAGGGGAGGATGAGATTGTTGCTGAGGATGGCACACTCAAATCAGATCCCTCCTATAATGAGGTTCGTTTGGAGTTTAGCTATCTTTTTTAAACTGCTGTAACCAAACGACATCCTCCTCTTTGAGTCTGCCTACTTTTTGTTGTAACTTATCTCGAATAGAGCGTAGCTCCTCAATCTCAAAATAGTCCAAATAGTTAGGATTTATGGTTGTTTTCTGCTCAGGAGCATAGCTCATTAGGGTCTCAATCTCTTTTAATAGGTTCTCTTTTTCATTCATTTGGATATGCTACCAATAGTGTGCTTAAACCCCTGATAAAATTGACCCTACTTCACCACCAAATTCACCATCTTATCAGGAACCACAATCTCTTTGATAACACTTTTGCCCTCTAACCACTTAGGTGTACTCTCTTTGGCAGTGGCTACAATCTCCTCTTTGGAAGCTCCTGCATCTACCTCGATCTCTGCTCTTCGTTTACCATTGATTGCCACAGCATAGGTGATGGTCTCTTGCACAAATACCTCCTCTAAAACCTCTATCTTTCCTGCTAAGTTTTTAGAGTCAAAAAGCTCTTCGCTTAACTCTGCACAGATATGAGGGATGATAGGTTCTAGTAGGTGGGTGATGATGTATAGACCCTCTGACCATACTTGCTCATTACTCTGTTTGTCTAGTGCATTTAGTGCCTCCATACAGGCAGCAATCAGGGTGTTAAAGGCAAAGGTCTTCTCATAGACATCTACCGATTTTTTAAGTGCTTCATAGACCTTAGCACGAGCCAGTTTCTCCTCTTTGGTTAAAGAGCCATGCTCAATGGTTGGCATCTCATTTGTTGCTACCTTGGCTCTTCTATCATAAAGCTTTTTGATAAATCTAAATGCTCCCTCTACTGCTGAGTCGTTCCACTCTAGCTCTTTTTGTGGTGGGGCTGCAAATAGAATAAAGAGTCTTGCCGTATCTGCTCCATATTTTTCTATTAACGCATCTGGGTCAACGGTGTTCCCTTTGGACTTGGACATTTTTGCCCCATCCATCAGTACCATTCCTTGGGTTAACAGATTCTCAAATGGCTCTTTTAGCTCATCTATAAAACC
>CAZEUB010000046.1:0-21033 GCA_964515605.1 uncultured Sulfurovum sp.
CAATGGCATTTGAGTTGTATGTCCAGCGTAAAATCAAATCTTCTCTTAGATTTTGGACGATATTGTGGTCTAATGGACGATATGTATCTAGTTTGGCTTTTAGTTGGTCTAGTTTTTTAAAATTCATGGTTTATTATAGCAGGTTTTATGACACAAGCCGATACCCAACCCCTCAAATAGTCTTAATCATCACCTACGAGCCAACCTTTTTGCGTAACCGATTCATAATCACAGAGAGTGACCCATCACTGCCATATTGAAACACATCAGAGCTATAGAGTATCTGCTCTTTTTTTTCATTGAGTGTTAGGATATGAATCTCCTCTTTGGTGGAGTTTATCTTTTTGTAGCGTCTTAGGAGGGAGGTAAAATTCAAAAGGAAAGAGACATAAAACATATCTTTAACACTCCCTCTCTTAGCCCCAACTGGATTTAGACTAGGGCTCATTATATCCCTTATTTCTCAATCCGAATCATCGCAATATCGTCATGAACGCACTCAAGCTTCTTGAGCTCAAAGATCGCGGCTTGGATCTTCTCCTCTTGACAAGCATGGGTAGTAAAGAGAAGCTTGACACGCTCATCATTACGGTGAGGTTTTTGAAGCATCGATTCGATAGAGATATTAAATTCCCCTAACGCTTTGGTAATGCGTGCAAGCACACCTGATCTATCATCAACCTGCATTCGTAGATAGTATTGTGTAACAATCTCATCTTCAGGGAGCAACTCCATACCACTCTCTAGGCTTCTTTTGTACCCCAACATTGGTGCGGTATTGCCTCGTGCAATATCCACAATATCAGCAATCACTGCTGATGCTGTTGCATCCCCACCTGCTCCTGCACCATAATACATCGTCTCACCAACACGATCGCCAACGACTGAGACAGCATTCATCACCCCATCAACTTTGGCGATCATTGACTCTTTGGGGATCATGGTTGGATGTACCCGTAACTCCACCCCATTTTGAGCTTTTTTGGCGATACCAAGAAGTTTGATCTCATACCCAAACTCTTTGGCAAATGCCACATCTGTTTGGGTGATGTGCTCAATCCCCTCAATCAAAATATCTTCAGGCTTAGCATCAATCCCATAAGCAATACTTGCCAAAATTAGTAGCTTGTGCGAAGCATCAAATCCACCCACATCAAAGGTGGGATCTGCCTCAGCATAACCTAACTCTTGAGCCTCTTTGAGAATCTCATCATAATTGGCTCCCTCATTGATCATTTTGGTAAGCATATAGTTAGTAGTTCCATTCATAATTCCCTGAATGGATTCAATATGATTTGCACTCAATCCATTACGCAATGCCCCAATAATAGGAATACCTCCTGCGGTACTCGCCTCATACATCAGCGGGATATCTCCTGCGATCTCTTGAAGCTCATAACGGTGATAGGCAAGAAGTGCTTTGTTGGCAGTGACCACAGCTTTGCCTCTCTCCAAAGCTTTTTTGACCAAAGTATAAGGCTCCTCTATCCCACCCATCAACTCAACAACAATATCGATCTCAGGATCATTGATCACATCCATAGGATCATCAGAGAGAGATATGTTTACTCCTCTATCCTTACTCATATTTTTGACCACACCATGTTTGACCACGATCTTTTTACCTGCTCTAGCCTCAATGATCTTGGCATTGGTCTCTAAAATATTAGCAACACTTGCCCCTACTGTTCCCACTCCAAGTATTCCTATCTTGATCATTCTCTATCCCTTTTGCTTTTCTGCTTCAACTTTTTTAAGAAACCTCTTAATATTTCTTGCTGCTTGACGGATTCTGTTCTCATTCTCAATCAGAGCAATACGCACATAATTGTCCCCATACTTACCAAATCCAATACCAGGACTTACCGCAACACCTGCTTCAACCAAAAGTCTTTTGGAGAAGAGTAGACTCCCCATATCTTGACAAACCTCAGGGATTTTCCCCCAAATAAACATCGAAGCACTCGGTTTTCCCATCTTCCATCCCGCCTTGGCAAATGCCTCTAACATGACATCTCGACGTTTGAGATAGCGAGGAGTAATCTGCTCATCAGGGATATACCCATGTTCATCTAATGCAACAGTAGCCGCTACTTGAATAGGAGTAAACATCCCATAATCAAGCCATGATTTAATACTCTGCAACGCACCAATAAGTTTTTTGTTTCCAACCACAAATCCAACTCTCCATCCTGCCATATTATAAGATTTTGAAAGAGTATACGCCTCAACGGCAACATCCTTAGCCCCCTCTACCTCCAAAATAGAGGGTGTTTTATAACCATCAAAAGAGATATCTGCGTAAGCAATATCAGAGATAATATAAAACCTCTTCTCTTTTGCCAAGGCGACAACACGTCTATAAAAATCAGGAGTAACTGTAGCCGTCGAGGGGTTATGAGGAAAGTTAAGTACCAAAAACTTTGCTTTTGGCAAGGAGTTATCCAGTGCCTCCTTGAGATCTGATAGAAATCGATCCTCATCAACCTCAAAGCTCTCCTCATCAAAGATCAACTCCATCTTCTCTACATTGGCTCCTGCCAAGATAAATGCCTGAGAGTGAATAGGATAGGTAGGATCAGGGACAATAGCAACATCACCAGGATTAGAGATCGCCTGTACCAGATGCACATACCCCTCTTTGCTCCCCATGGTAGCCACAACTTCCGTTTCGGGATTGAGATCAACATTATATTTTCTCTTATACCAATTTGCCATTGCCAAACGCAATTTATAGATCCCTTTACTAGCACTATAACCATGCGTCTTATCCCGCTGAGCTGTCTCGCAGAGTTTATCAATAATAGGTTGAGGTGTTCTGGCATCAGGGTTCCCCATAGAAAAATCGATAATATCAGCACCTGCTCTTCTTGCTTCCATTTTAAGGTCATTAATCTCAGCAAAAATATATTTTGGCAATCTATTTATTTTTTCAAATTGAATCTCATCAAACATCCGTATTCCTATTCCTTAATTATTAATATCAAGAGACCCTCTACCAGCCTCTACCGCCATTTAGAGAGACAAACTCTTTACGATCTATCTCTTTGATCTCACTACTATCTAAATAAAAATAGTGTTTTTTTCGTATATTTTTTGTTACCTTTACCGTTGAGATATCAGAGACAATCTCTAAATATCCATGTCCTGTCACCAAAATCCAACGACCACCATCTAACTCAAATGGGGTAGAGGTCTTCTTCATAAACTCTCGTCTCTCTTTGGTATCAATATTGATAAAGCCATACCAGAGCATACCACGAGTAGGATTAACGGTTAGATTATAGATAATCTTTGCTTTCTCCTCCTCTTGAGTATCTATACTCTGGTTGGCATCTGAAACCTCTTCCAAGAGGCTCTCTACAACCTCCTTCTTGCTCTCCTCTTTTTGGGGGTTAACGCCACTCTCCTCTATCTTCTTTGGTACTTCATTTGACGTTTTAGATTCAACTTTTTGCTCCTCTTTCTCTCCCTTGACAACTTTATTATCCTTAGCAACCTCATCCTTAGTCACCTTCTCTAGTGGCTGTTTGCTGGTATCAATGACGACTGACTCCTCTTTATTTTTTATATTAACCACAACATGCTCAGCTTCTGTTTGGGTGGCATTACTCTCCAAAGCTTTATGGTCAGCAAGAAGAGGCTCTTTGTTGTCTACTTTACCAAATAGCTTATCAAACTTTCCAGTGTTATAGAGATGCCAAAATCCATAAAGTAGCGCAGCTACTACCAACCACTTGAAGAGACTTATTCCTGACTCTTCGACTCGATCAGGAGAGAGCATAACAACCTCATCATCTTTGGCAGTATGGTGATCATCAAAATATACTTTGATCTTCTCTCTCATCTCATCTAATTCAAGATTATATTCACGCTCTAAGATATTAATAAACCCCAAAGACTTGACACGATTTAGCCTTTGAAAAACCTCATTTTGTAAATTCTCTAAATTCTCTATCGATATATTGGTTTTATTACTAACAGACTCTAATCCCTCTTTTTCTATTAACTCATTTAATTGCATTTTTCATCCTATGTATTAATATCGCTGCTGCTGCACTCACATTGAGAGAGTCAAATACTCTTTGCATCTCAATGGATACCATCTCATCTATCTTGCCTTTGGCTCTTTTGGAGATCCCCTCTCCTTCTGAACCCAAAACAAGAACCCTCTTCCCCTTAAATATGGTCTGATCAACAGGTGTCCCCGCCATTGATGCTCCATAGATCTTAAATCCTACCTGTTTGAGCTCATTGAGAGGATCTAAAATATTTGAAACAATCATAAATGGCATATCCAATAACGCCCCTGAGCTAGTACGAATAATCGCTGAGAGATTAAGATTTTTAACTCCTGTAGCGATAATCCCATCAACCCCCAGAGCATAAGCAGTACGCACAATTGCCCCAATATTACCTGCATCCGTCAAGCCATCTAAAATCAAAATAAAATTCTCTCTCTTCATAGTCGCAAGATCAGAAGCAACAAACGCCTCCATCTCAACAAGAATCCCCTGATGATTTCCCCCTTTTGCCATACTCTGAGCCCATTTGGTCTCCAAAAATTTAATTCGAGACTTGTATTGGTCATAAAGCTTCTGAGGAAGGATGCCTTTTTTTGCAATGTATACTGTTTTTACGGTCGCTTCATGCTCTTTAAGTGCGTGAAGACATACCTGCTTTCCATAAATAATCATAAGGGTGATTTTATCGAACTTTTGCTGTATCTTTTCACTGCTATTTTGCAATCAGTTCGTTATACCACTCTTTTGTACTTTTATCAGTTACCTTTGCTAACAGTTTGGCTTTGAGTTTGGGGGCAATATCCAAAACCAAAAGCTCATCGAGATAAAGAGATTTTGGTTGCTCCTCTTTTGCTTGGATAATAACTACCCACTCCCCTTTGGTATTAATCCTCTCAAATTGTGCCAAAATCCCCTTGGCATCTCCTCTATAGTAGTGTTGAAACTTCTTAGTCAACTCCTTGGCGAGAAATAGCTCTCGATTCTCATCAATCAAGAGAATCTCTTCAATCAGTTTTTGAATACGATGAGGAGCCTCATACAACACCATATTATAAGTGCTATTCATCACCTCAATCAATGCGGTATGGCGTTTTGCCCCTTGGGAGGGAAGAAACCCAAAAAAAGTAAAACTCCCCGCTTCAAATCCACTCGCTGCATAGGCAGTTGTCACCGCACTTGCACCTGCTAAAACATCATATTTAATATCTTGTGCTTGACAGTAAGCAACCAATAGCTGTCCAGGATCAGAGATTACAGGCATACCTGCATCACTAACATAGACGACAGATTCAGCTTGAAGTCTTGAGCCAATCTCTTTGAGTCGTGTTTCCCCATTATGTTCATGAAAAGAGAGAAACTCTACATCAGGATAATCAAACTCAAAACGCTCAGCCAAAAGCCGAAGTAGTCTCTTGGTCTCACGTGTATCTTCACATAAAAATAGACTACTCTCTTCAAATATACGTAGAGCTCGAATAGTGATATCTTGGGGGTTTCCAATAGGGGTGGGGACGAATGTTAGCATATCATTTTATAAACAAGAGCAGTACCAAATCACTGCTCTTATCGGTCTGCTAGAGGTTGTATTTTTTCTTGAATTTATCAACTCTACCTGCTGCATCAACAATTTTTTCAGAACCTGTAAAGAATGGGTGACACTCGTTACAAATATCGATGGTCATTGCCTCCTTAGTTGTTCTAATCTCAAAGCTGTTTCCACATGCACATGTTACTTTACACTCTTTATACTCTGGATGAATATCTTTTTTCATTATTCTACCTTTTGGTTAATATTTATGACAGGCAACTAACCTGTTCTAGCCTTATGGCTCTTCCGCTGAGAACTCAGGGGTCGTTGCAACGATCTTAGTCGAGACAACAATTTTCGGGCGAATTATAGCCAAATAAAGATTAAATTGATACTGTCAATCTCAAAAAATCAAAAAAGTATCTCATTTTTTTAAATAGATTTTATTTTTCATACTACTCTAACATTCCTATGATAAAATCTTAAAGATGAAGCACTCTTATTTTACAAAAATATCTCTGGTCGCTATTACTTATTTTTTGGCAGGTAACCTAAGCCTGGCTATCTCTCCTGATAACAATATTGTTACCATTGTTATCTTCTCTGCAGAGGGAATAGCACTTGCTAGTGCTATTCTCTATGGTAAACGTATCTGGCTAGGGGTTTTAATAGGGCAGTTTTTTCTTGCATACCTACATGGTATGGCATGGCTACCCTCTTTAGGTATTGCTATTGTCAACTCCTTGGAGGCGATACTTGCAGTAGTTCTATTTAAGAAGTTTAAACTTAACAAACACCTCTCTACTTTTTATGATATCTTCTGGTTGATTATTATTATTGGGTTCTTTTTACAACCATTTAGTGCGCTATTGGGCAATATTGTTTTGGTCTCTTTTCATGTTATTGAAAAGTCAGAGTATCTCAATTTTACCTTCTTTTGGTTTGTAGGAAACAGTATGGGACAACTACTCATTGCTCCTATGCTACTACTTATGCATACCCACTTTACCAAAAAAGATATCTACAAACTACTTAGTATTGCCCTACTCACTGCTCTTTTAAGCTATATCTTCCTAGAGGGATATCCTATCAAGAACCCTCTATTACTCTTGGGGTTAACTACCTTTTTTACTCTCTTCCTCTCCTACCAAATGGGGGTACACTATGGTGCATTTGCAACGGTTATTGTCGCTTTTGTCTCTCTCTACTTAACCCACAATGGGATGGGGGTATTTGTCTCAGAAGATCCACAAAGTAACCTCATTAACCTTAATAGCTATTTTCTCTTTCAGATTCTATTGGTGCTACTCTTTGGAACGTTGCTCACTGAGAAAAAAAATGAGAACAAACGACTAAAACGTTTGGTCAAACAGGAGATTGAAAAAAACAAAGAGCAACAGTGTCATCTCCTCCAACAGAACCGTCTCTCTCTCAAAGGGGAGATGATTAGTATGATTGCACACCAATGGAAACAGCCACTAAATAACCTATCAATTATCAATCAGATGCTTATTCTTGATTTTGAGAGTGGGAAACTTGACCATAATACAATCCATGAATTTAATAGTGAGTCTTCCAAACAGATCAATCAAATGTCTCAGACCATCTCAGACTTTACCAATTTTTTTAGTCCTGAGATCAGTGCCAATAAGTTCTATCTAAAAGATGTAGTACAACAATCACTCGATTTTCTCAAGCCCATCTTGATCAAAGAGGATATTGTTGTGAGTCTTAATATGACTTATAAAACAGAGATTCTTCTATATGGTTATCCCAATGAGCTAGGACAGATGATTATTAATATTTTAAACAATGCCAAAGATGTGCTTATTGAAAGAGAGATAAAAGATCGCAGAATATGGATCAAAGCAGAGAGAATCCAACAGGAGATTCATCTCTCTATTGAGGATAATGGAGGAGGAATCCCTATGGAGATTATGAACAAAATTTTTGATCCCTACTTCTCCACCAAATCCAAAAATGGAACAGGATTAGGACTCTATATGTCCAAGATGATTATCGAGGAGCATATGAAGGGTAAACTCTTGGTATCAAACAGTGAGTATGGAGCAAAGTTTGAAATTATTCTTCCTGTCACCTGTTAATATCAAAGCTTTTTGAGAAAATTATCACGCACCTGTTCAAAACGACGATAACTCTCAACATCACACCCATCAATAATAATACACCGATTGAGCATCATCAAAAAGTTCATAATCCTATGACGCTTATATCCCAACTCCTCGCGTATGATATCAATCTCATTATCCAACTTGATATTGTGTGCTTGAGTGAACTCTTTGAACTCTTTGATATTCTCAAATTCACGAGGATCAATCTTTAACTCTTTTTCAAAAAACTTATAATATTTTTGATTATCTTTTGGATTGACTTTTTGAATGATATTCAATAACAATCCAATGGAAGCACGCTTAAATGCCTTGCTATATACTCTCTTTCTCATTCTTCACCCTTTTGACTCTCTACAATCATGGCTAAATACTCCAATGAGTTAAAAAACTGCTCTCGATCAAATGGCTTTAGGATATATGTACCGATATCCATCTCTGCTGCCTGTTTTAGATAATCTGGTTCATTAAATGCAGTAAAGATTGCAATGGGTTGCAGAGGATTTTGCTCTTTGATCGCTTTGGACATCTCTAGTCCATCCATTTTGGGCATACAGATATCAGTCAACACAATATCAGGTTGCCTCTCACTATAGACCCTTAATCCCTCTTCTCCATCACTAGCTATATAGACCTCCTTGGCTGATGCATCTAATATTCGTTTAATAAGCCGTTGCGTATCTGCATCATCCTCAACATATAAAATAGTGAGATTTTCAAGAGACATAAGAATCCTTTTATCGATAAATTTATTGGTTTTTATTTAATGTTAATCGTAGCAAAAAATTGTTTAATCTAAACACAAGATTGAGTAATATTTTAATAATTTTATCAAAAGATCTATCTAAAGACTCAAAGGAGCAGTTTGGCTGCCACCGCACAGACCGCACTTTCACTTTTTAGAATCAAAGGGGTATCCAATCCTACTATTCTGTTGGCTTCAAAGAGTGCCACCTCATCTGGGGTAAATCCACCCTCACACCCAACAACCAAACTATCTATATCGCTCTGCTTGTTCAAAGTCTCTTGGGAGAAATTAAGCATCATGGCATTGGGGTTCTCTTTTAAAAAATCAGAAAGAGTCTCTGCCAAATGAAGTTGCATCATCCTGCTTCGTCCACACTGTTGGGAGGAGTTTAGCAAAATCTTCTCTAATCGTGCGAAATCAATCCTGAAGCTCTTTTGTGAGCGTTTACAATAGATAAAGGTAATGGCATCTACGCCTATCTCATTAAGAGAGGGAAGAAGTCTCTCCACACTTTTGGGATCAATCACACACCAACCAATATGGAGTTTTCGTTTGGCACAGATGGTGCGTTCCTCCTCTTGTTTCAACAAGAGATGTGCCTCTTTTTTGCTTAGTGATGCTATTTGATAGAGATAGATCTTACTATCTTGCAGATTACGCAACGCAATCACCTCCCCCTCGCGATGACGACGAACTTTGAAGAGATAACGGTGTTGATCTCCACTTACTATCAAAGAGGGGCTACCTGATGCTTTATGATAGAGGTACTGCACTCTTATGCTCCATAATCTTGTAGGCTATTGGCAGTACCAACAGAGTAATATTGAGCAACCCATAACGTATAGCCACCCCTCTTGCCTCTTTGTGGCAATGCCCTCTCTTTGCAGATTTAAGTATCTTAAAATATTTGATGGTTTCAAATAGTGAGATTAAAATGTAGACCACAACCATTAAGCCCATACTTATATCAAACGAGATCTTTGCAAAGACAAATGCAACCATCCCAGAAAATGCTACAGAGGTTATCATCCCATGAGAGAAAAACATATAGATACGCATTCGTTTAATGATAATTTTACATTCATTACTCATAAAAGGTATCACTACCCCTACTATCAATATACCTAACATAATCTTGATTAATAGAGCATGATAGAATACCATCTCTTCAAATTCACCAAACATTTATACCCTTTTTTTAGATGAATTATACCCTATTTTGCTATAATCAACTAAATTTCAACTAAGGTAAAATTTATGGTTACTATTACGGAAGCATTAGAGAAAATCTATCAAAATGTCACCCCAAAAAGCAGACATATTATACCCATAGAGGAGAGTATTGGTACTGTTGTTGCTAGAGACTACTATGCTAGTTTTGATCTTCCTCGATTTGATAACTCAGCTATGGATGGTTATGCGGTCAAAGTTGCTGATGCCAACAAAGAGGTCAAAATCAAAGAGATTACCTACGCAGGGGATCAAGCTCAAGAGCATTTTGAATCAGGAGAGGCGATCAAGATCATGACAGGTGCACCGATCCCCCTCTCCTGTGAAGCTGTGGTTCCTATCGAAGAGGTAACCCCTACCCAAAATGGCATTATCCTACCCAAAAATATCAAAAAAGATATGATGATACGCTGGAGAGGAGAGGATATCAAAAGTGGCAAAATCTTCTTGGAAGCCAATAGCAAAATCACCGCCTACTCACTTGCCCTACTCGCCTCCCAAGGGATTACCCATATTGAGGTCTATCGCCAACCCAAAGTGGTTATTTTCAGTACAGGAGAGGAGCTAAAAGCACACTATGAGAGAATAGAGAAGCATCAACTCTACAACTCCAATGCCCCAATGTTCTTCGCTCGTGCTAAAGAGTTGGGATGTGATGTAAGCTACCTCTCCTCATCAGGAGATAGTATAGAGGAGCTTAAGAGTGCCATCAATGAAGCGATGGATGCAGATCTTATCTTGACCTCTGGTGGGGTTTCGGTAGGAGACAAGGACTTTACCATTCAGGCATTTGAGGAGCTAGGGATGGAGATTCTCTTCTCCAAGGTCAATATCAAACCAGGAAAACCAACCACCTTTGGAAGACTTGATAGCTGTTTGGTAATCAATCTGCCAGGCAATCCACTAGCAGCTATGGTAAATTTCGAGATGTTTGTCAAGCCTACTATCCTCAAACTTGCAGGAGACAAAGCCTTTTATCATCCTCTCATCTACACCAAAATGAGAAAAGATTATCACTTTAAATCAGGAAAGTATACAGCTATTTTAGGAAATTGGGATGGTAATGATTTTGAACCACTAGATAATCAAAAGCCAGGAATGGTCTCTCCCCTTGCCAAAGCAGATGGCATGGTGCTTATAAGACCTGAAACAGAGGAGATGCTCAAAGGTCAAACAGTCAAAATGATACCCATAAAAGTAGATTTGAAAAGTGATAAAAAAGAGGATTTCTATAATTAGTGTGGGCAGAAGATACCTGAATGTGGCACTAAGAGGGTGTTTTCAGGGGGAAACACCCTACGAGACCCCCAAAAAGCAAAAAGATTCAAAATCAATACGCCTTAATCCCACTAAACATCTGAATTTTATCTATTGATCCATGATTTTTAACCTCAAATCTTTTGACCCTTAGGAGTCGATTTTCAGGTTCAAAATCGTAGATATCCTCTTGGAGATCTCTGGTTACTCTTTGCCAAAGTCCCATGGTATTGATAGGGTCATCACCTGCCCATACAGAACCTATGGTACGATCATCTCCTAAGGCATGGTGAATCTCACTATGATCTTCACTCAATCCTCTATCTTCTAAGCCCAAAGTATAACTCAATACTCTCTCTCCATGATCTGTCTCAACAGTAACACGAAACTCAAAAGCATGGGGATCTTCGATCTCTCCTCGCTCGTCAGGTTCGGCACTTAGGATATGTGGTGTAGCACCAAATCCTCGAAAAGACCACTGTAAAATATGATCCTTTGGGTTATCCAAAGAGATTTGATAGTAATCCTCAACCTCTATTTCTTTCTCCAAATAGGAGGTCTTGATAGGGTTATAGAGAATAATATCATCTATCATAGTTCCTTCTCCTCCATTATGAATCAATCCATTAACTGCCAAGAGTTCATTATCTGGCTCGGCATCATGCAGATCGGCTACCAAGTCCCTAGTAATGGTTCGCCATCTTCCATCTGTAATCGAAGCACCTAAACCATGATGTATCCCCCCTATAAACCCATGCTTTAACCCTCTATTAGGCGTATCTGTACGATAGAAGATTGTTCTTGCTCCATCTTTGGTATCGACTGCGATATAGATAGTCTCTGCCAAGTGGCTATTGATACGCAAAGAGAGGGTACGGTTTTGGGTATCCTGCCAAGCACCCTCTCCACCTCTTGCCCCAATCATATAAGAGCCTCCTGCTCTAAATTTGATCACACGACTCTGAGCAGTTGAATCATAGATATTCTCAATATCACCTTCCACTCCCGAACGAATTTTCCATCGTTGGCTACTATTATCCTCAGCATCTTCATAATTATAAAAACTACTAAAACGAACGCGATCACTCTCTTGTGAATTATCACTCGTACCACCGCCTCCACACGCTGTAAAGATAAATATTATCAAAAAAATAGTTAACTGTTTCAAAAATAGCTCCATTAAATATAATATGGAGTAGTATATCCCAAAGTTACTTTAAGGTTAAATATCAAAAATTAATACCATTTATTTTAAAAAAAATAGACTATAATCTCTCAATAAAAAATTGAATAGGTCTAATAGATGCAACGAATAATACTTCTTTTTGTTTTATTTATGGGGGTATTATCTGCTAATACGCTTCAGGTTGGGGAGGAGGAGTTTTATAGATTATTACCAATTTATGAGTATAGTGATGAGAATCTTGACAAGGAGGAGTTTTGGAGAGAAGAGCATCACTATGTGAAGAGTAAAGAGGCATTGAAAACAGCCACCTACCAACCCTATTTGATACATTTTCGTCTGCATAACAATACAAATCATGCTAGAGAGTATCTGCTTGTCTCTGAGAGAGGATATACCTTCTCTTTGGATTACTATTTGGTAAAAGAAGGGAAGCTCACTCTTCATGATAGTGATGGCTTCTTCTCAAGAGCATCAAGCTCACCTTTTCGCTCTTCTCATAGAGTATTTCCTCTCAATATTGAGAGCAATGAGAGTTTGGATATCTATTTTAAAGTCGAAAATTGCAATCGTGTGGACATTCCATTTCACTTAATGAGCTATAGGTATCTAGCAGAGTACAATATCTCTTATCATCTCTTTCAGGGTCTCTTTTTTGCTACCCTTTTGATTATGGCTCTTTATAATATGGTGATCTACTTTATTACAAAACACAAATCCTATCTTTACTATATCGCTTATAGTCTGCTATTGGTTCTCTATCAGGGGAGTTACTTTGGGTATTTGCATCTCTTGACAAATATAGGGGTCAAAACAATCTATATGCTAATGATTATCAGCTCTATTGGATTTATTATTGCCCTTATCTATTTTTTGTGTCAGCTATTTGTATTTCCCCAAAAAATTCAAAAAATCTTCTCATTTCTGGTTGCTGTTTTCTATTTTGCAATAGGAGGATTATTGATTTCTAATTGGCTAGAGATACATTTTTGGGTGGAGAGCTTTTTTAATGTGATCAATTTTACTATCCCTATCTATGCTGGATTGGTACTCTATGCACTCTACTCTCTTGTGTTTAAGAAGCGAAACTATCTGGCACTTCTCTATGCGGTAGGGTGGAGTATTTTGGCATTTTTTGGATTATTGTTGATTTTAACCCATATAGGTTTCCTCTCTACAGATTTAGGAGTAGAGTATCTCTTTGAGGGGGCAATGATGGTGGAGAGTCTGCTTTTGGCAGTTTTTTTGGCATATCGAATCAAAGAGATAGAGAGGGAGCAACAGAATCAACAGGTACTACTTTTGCGTCAAAGTCGCTTGGCATCAATGGGTGAGATGATCAATATGATCGCTCATCAATGGAGACAACCCCTTGCGGTTATCAATGGTGTTGTTATGAATCTTGATATTGATTTTAGAAAAGATAGGCTAACCGAATCCAAATTCAACTCCTATCTGGATGAGATTGAGAATTTAACCTCCTATCTCTCCAAAACAATCGAGGAGTTTATGAATTTTTTTAGTACCAAAAAAGAGAAGCAGAGATTTAATCTCTATGAGGTTTTTGATGAGATGAGAGGGATTATCGCCCAACGTTTAAAGGAGATAGATTTGCAGATCAATATCGACAAAGATATTGAAATAGAAGGGTATCGCCGAGAGTTACTACAGGTTGTATTAATCGTTGTCAACAATGCCATTGATGCCCTGAACTCAGGTGGCAACAAAGTCGATTTTGATCCCAAAATTATTGTCAATAGCGAGAAGAGAGAGGAGTGTATACACCTATATATAGAGAATAATGGAGGAGCTATAAAAGAGGAGATATTAAGAAGAGTCTTTGATCCATACTTTACCACAAAACATCAATCCCAAGGAACAGGGCTAGGGTTATATATCCTAAAAATGATTGTGGAGCAGAGTATGTTAGGAGAGGCAAAGATCTACAACAAAACCAAACGCAGTGTGGTAGTCGAGATTGCTCTTCCTAAACATTTAAAATAGGATAATCATCACTGAGTAATATCTCCGCTCTATGCTTACCACTCAATCTTCTCTGTATTTTGTTGTATATAGTTATATTGCCTCCATGCCACAATCAAATGATAAAGGATCCACCCAAAAGAGAGTGTTGTTAGCAAAGATGCTAATGGTATCAAGAGTTGAAACTCCAAAAGCATTGATCCTGACCATGCAAGTAGCATTGCTGTATGAATACCAAAGTGTATCTTGGCACGTTTGGGATGAATCACATCGTGCATCATAGGAGCCTCTATATAGCCTTGGTTGGAGAGATGAAACCATACCAAGAAGGGGACAATCTTATAGATCATTGCAAAAACGATACTAAGTGCAAACCCTATAAATGAGAGATAGGAGAGAGGCATAAGATCCTCTATACCGATACTTCTATTGAGAATAACAATACTCATGCTAATGATAAGTAACCCCATACCCAAACGCCAAAACCATACCGTCGCATCAGAGGTGGGTCGTCTGCGTCTATAGAATCTATGAATAGTAATACCACCATAGAGAATAAAAAGCAGTGAGAGCAGAATGGTAATAGCTGTTGTAGAGATACCTGCTAGGAGGGTTAGCAATTTAAAAACCAAGAGAACAAAGAGAGCCAAAATCAAATATTTACTTAGAATATCAGGATATTTTGGAGTAACATAAAACATCTCAACCACCTGAAAGGAGACAGAGATAATAAGCAGACTTACCCAACCAAAAAGGGCAAATGAGTAGTGAGCTGTTTTGATCTCTTCAAAAGATCTCCCATCAATATAGCCTCCCAAGCTAAGTAGCAGATAGACCCCCAAAAGGATAGCAAGAGCAAAGCTTCCCAAGGAGAAGAGCATTCCTCTTGAAGAGCTAGAGTGATCTTTGAGACCAATAAGCTCCTTGAGCATCATTGTTGTGGCATAGAGTAGTGCCACTCCTAATACAATCGCCGCTCCAAGATAGAGCAATCTATTGTGGGTATGAAATGCCAAAAGTTGCAAAACAATACCCACAATCAAAAGAGCATTGATCACTATCGACTTTCTAACAGGAGCATGGATGACTACTCCTGCAAGGACAGGCAACATCTGAAAGAGTGCACCTAGCATAAAAGATGCCATTACCCCTAGAGAGAGTAGATGCACAACAGTAAGATCAAAAGCATAATCGTTAGTAGGCAAGAGTTGGGTACTATCCCCCAATAGATAGAGACCAAGAAGAAGACCAAAAAATGAAGCGGTAATAAAAAAGTTGAGTACTACTGAGATAGGGGGGGCTTGTTCGAGGGATAGACCGCCTTGATTAAACATCTAATAACTCCTCTAGGTTAATATTATTATTTTTGGCAATGAGAATATGCCATACTCCATTAGTATCTTGATATGTATGGTGGGCAAAACCCTTCTCCTTGATCATCTCAATAAGAGGGATTGGCTTTTTGAAATGGATCATATAGAGATAGGTACTGTTATCCATCTCTTTGAGGTGACCCATGGCTAGTTGCAAAGGGATGGGGTACTCCATCTCTCTTGCATCCAGTAGAATTTTGGTCACAGCTCAATCGCTTTCATGGTACTTAATGTAGCCTCTTTGGTCTCAGATGGCATCATACGATCACACATCGCATAGAGCATCTGCTCCTCTTTCATGTTGTGTTGTTGTAGTAAAATCATCATCGATTCAGCCAAGGAGAGATAAGCATCTTTGTCTTGATTGCTGAGTGCCTCTGCCATTTTTCCAATCAATCCACGAATTTGTTCATGCTCAAAACGCATTACTCTAGTAGGACCTTCACTGTTTCCTGTAATCTCCTCAAAGGTAGGGAAGAGAGACTCCTCCTCTTTTTTGAAGTGTCTTAGGGTCTCATCAGCAAATGCCTCAAATTTGGCAATTCCCTCTGTAAAATCACCCTCTACTACACCCTTTTCTGCCTCTACAAAGATATCATCACAGGCACGATGTTCAGCTCTCATATAATTTGTTATAATCATGAATAATCATCCTTGGTTTTTTGGTACAAGTATAGGATATTAATAATAAATAACTATTGAGATAACTCAATATTTACATCTAAAAGAGTATAATTTCTCATGAATATAAATAGTCTTATCAACTCTCCCATTGAAAAGTATCAATTTCAGAATCAAACCATTTTCATCAAACGAGATGATCTACTTAATCCTCACTTCTCAGGTAACAAAGCCAGAAAATTTCACTATTATCTACTCAAGGAGTTCCCCTCCATCAAAAAGATTGTCTCTTATGGCTCCAATCAATCCAATGCAATGTACTCTCTCTCTGTTCTCTCCAAAATTCGTGGATGGGAGTTTGAGTATTATGTGGATCATCTGCCTCAATATCTGATCGAAAATCCACACGGCAACCATAAATATGCGTTAGCAAATGGGATGAGGCTAATTGTAGGAGAGCCAAAACCTATCAAAGAGCAGATCGCTTCAAGTGAAGTGTTGTTTGTTGAGGAGGGAGGAAGACAAGAGAGTTCTGCCTTTGGAATTACCCAACTTGCCAAAGAGATCCATCAATGGCAACAGGAGCAGAAGATAGAGGAGTTAAATATCTTTTTGCCCTCAGGTACAGGGACAACGGCACTCTATCTACAAAAAGCTTTTGTTCAGTTTTTTGATTCTCAAACTACGGTCTATACGACCCCTTGTGTGGGGGATGTGGCGTATCTAAAACTTCAATTTTCTCTTTTGGAGAGTGAAGAGATCTATCATCCTATCATTATTAAACCCCAAAAGAGGTATCACTTTGGTAAGCTATACAGAGAATCTTATAATATTTGGTTAAAATTGCAGGATGAAATTGGGATTGAGTTTGATCTTCTGTATGATCCTGTAGGGTGGAATACCATGATGGCAAATTCGACAATTTTTTCAAAGCCTCTGCTCTATATTCATCAAGGTGGTTTGATTGGTAATGAGAGTATGTTGCTACGATATCAAAGGAGATATGGTGAAAATATTTAATGTAAATGATCAAGAGTTTCAAGCAGAGTTTGATGCACTGTTGGCACGTGGTGCTATGGATATAGATGGGGTAAGTGCGATTGTCAAGAAGCTACTAGATGAGATCAAAAATGAGGGCAATATGGCACTTCGAGGGCATATTGCCAAATTTGATGGCTGGGAGCCTCGTTTGGATGAGGAGTTGATGGTCTCTGCTGAAGCGATGGAGAGAGCCTACCACAATATTGATGCGACGCTTAGAGAGGCACTGCATTTGGCATATAGACGTATTGAGCGTTATCATCAAAAATTGATGCCAAAATCGTGGCTTGATTTTGAGAAGTCAGGAAACATATTGGGACAAAAGGTTACGGCAATGGATAGCGCAGGACTCTATATCCCTGGAGGCAAAGCTGCCTATCCCTCTTCACTGCTGATGAATGCTATTCCTGCAATTGTGGCAGGGGTTGAAGAGATTGTGGTCTGCACCCCTGCACCTGAGAATGAACTCAATGAACTGCTCTTAGCTGCTTGTCACCTCTGTAAAATAACAAAGGTATTTAAAGTAGGTGGTGCCTCTGCTATTGGTGCGATGGCGTATGGGACAGAGAGCATTCCCAAAGTGGATGTCATCACAGGACCTGGGAATATCTTTGTGGCTACTGCCAAAAAATTGGTCTATGGAGAGGTCAATATTGATATGATTGCAGGACCTAGTGAGATAGGGATTTTGGCAGATGCCACAGCCAAAGAGGATCTTCTAGCGATTGATCTGCTCTCCCAAGCAGAGCATGATGAGATGGCAAGTTCAATTTTAATTACTACAGATGCCTCCTTGGCTCCCAAAGTAAGCAAAAAGATAGAGGAGTTTTTGGAAACACTCTCTCGTAAAGATATTGCTAGAAAATCGATTGAGGAGCGTGGTGCGATTATTGTTGCTAATAATATGGATCAAGCGATCGATTTGATGAATCAGATTGCTCCAGAACACCTAGAGGTTATGACAGCCAATCCCATGGAGTTACTCTCTAAGATCAAGCATGCAGGTGCGATCTTCTTAGGGGCTTATACCCCTGAGCCAATTGGGGACTATATCGCAGGACCCAACCATACTTTGCCTACAGGGGGAACAGCCAGATTCTATTCTCCATTGAGTGTGGATCACTTTTTGAAAAAGTCTTCGATTATCTCTATGACTCAAGAGGGGTTACAGGAGATTGGAGAGGCATGTGCTTTGATTGCCAATACCGAAGGGTTAACAGCACATGAAGCATCAGTTAGGGTACGGCTATAAGGTAGATACTTAGCATCTCTTTTGATTACTATCTCAAAGAAGTTTATTTCTTGGGGTGTTTGTACTATTTTTGAAGTGGTGGGTCCGGGGAGACTCGAACTCCCGACCACTCGGTTATGAGCCGAGTGCTCTAACCAACTGAGCTACAGACCCGTTAGAGCAAAAATATCAATGTAGATGATTTCGTCTCTTCATCATTGTTATTTTAGAGTCAGAATTATACATAAAATAGAATCGAAAAGCAAGTAAATTCTCCAAAATTCCAAAAAGAACAGCAAAAATAATAAAAGAGGTTCCACCATGACTAAACATAGGAAGTGGTAACCCCACCACAGGAGCTAGTCCAATGGTCATAGAGATATTAACCCCCATATAGATAAAAAAGAGAAATGCAATACCTGTTGCCATCACCTTAACAAAATAGTCTTTGGCATAGGAGATAGCAATTTGAAGCAGATGCAAAATCAAAAAGATATAGAGTCCAATAACTGTAATAATTCCTATAAAACCAGATCGTTCACCTAGATAGGCAAAGATAAAGTCTGTAGAGGAGACAGGAAGAAACTTGAGTTGGGTTTGGGTTGAGTTCTCTTGTGTTTGACCATTCATTCCTCCTGAGCCAATAGCAATAAGTGACTGTTGGACATGATAACTTGGTTTTCCCAAGAAGTTAGCAATTCTCTGCTTTTGGTATGGTTTAAGCCCATGAGTATAAAGCACTGGTGCAGAGAGTCCAATAATCAAAAAGAGAATAATCCATATTCGTGCCTCTATCCCAATCACAAAAAGTACACCAAACCCTGTCAATAGTAGCACCAATCCAGTTCCTAGATCAGGCTCTTTGGCAATCAAGATAAAGGGCAGAAGGATATAAAATGCAAGTTTGATAAACATTCTAAGATCATATCCCTGTTTTGGAGGAGGGTTTCGCATAATGATATAACCTAACATTAGTAAAACTGTAATTTTAATAAACTCTGAGGGTTGCAAAGTGACACCAAGACCAGGAATCTCAATCCAACGTTGTGCACCAAGAATCTTTTTTCCAAAAAGTTCCACACTTAACAACAACCCAAGATTGATCCAATAAGAGAGAGGAATCAACCACTTATATTTACGCCAAGGGATCAAAAAGGCTACAAAAAAAGCTCCTGCTGAGATACCATAGTAGATCATCTGTTTTTGAAAAAGATGTGGACTGATCTCATAAACGAGATAAGAAGAGAATACAAACAGAGGGATAAGTTGTAATATCAAAATAAAATTAAATTGTTGAAGAATACGTCGATCAAATTGAAACCAGTTTCTCATATAAAACTCTATATTATTTAGGATAATGTATTATAACTAGCAAACAATTAATCTTAAGTGTTGACGAGAGAGAAAGAGAGTATCGAATAGGGAGAAAAAATACTCTGATGTTGTCTATCAATTTAAAAGGAGGAATGGGAAAAAGCTTTTCTCATCAACCACTTAAGATATGCAAAATTATACCTTAATCGGATAAAATTACTCTTAATTAAAATTGGAAAAATTTATTTTTTTCTCTAAAACCTAAAAGTGTCGCCTATTTGTGGGCTTCCATTTTTTAGTGTAGCATTTTATTGGTTAGATGGGCTTTATTTTGTTATTTCTATTTCAATGGGCATTCCACAGCTGGAGAGACTGGAAAGGGAAGTTCTTTCGCAGTCTCTGGAAGCTTGGGAACGAGGAAAAGGTGAAGAGCGTCAAGACTACTCTTGCCCTCCATCTGTAATTGTCCAGTTGAAGTTATCGATGATGCTTTGTCTATCACCTGCCACTCCTGCACTATATTGACTGTTACCTCCATCAAATGTTACATTATGCTGAAGTGACTCTCCACTCCATCCTCTTAATAAGTTATCATAATTATTGGTCGATAAAGTTACTCCATCAAACATTTCCGACATATCTGTTACATTAGAGACATTCCAAGAGCCTATGTCTTGATTAAAGGCGGATGCTCCTCTAAACATGTTCCACATATCTGTTACCTTCGCCACATTCCAAGAGCCTATGTCTTGATTAAAGGCGGATGCTTCATCAAACATGCTCTGCATATTGGTTACCTTCGCTACATTCCAAGAGGCTATGTTTTGATTAAAGGTAGATGCTCCATAAAACATGCCCCACATATTGGTTACCTTCGCCACATTCCAAGAGCCTATGTCTTGATTAAAGGCGGATGCTTCATAAAACATTTCCGACATATCTGTTACATTAGAGACATTCCAAGAGCCTATGTCTTGATTAAAGGCGGATGCTATATAAAACATTTCCGACATATCTCTTACATTAGAGACATTCCAAGAGCCTATGTCTTGATTAAAGGCGGATGCTCCCTCAAACATGCTCTGCATATTGGTTACATTCGCCACATTCCAAGAGCCTATGTCTTGATTAAAGGCGGATGCTCCCTCAAACATGCCCCCCATATCTGTTACATTTGCCACATTCCAAGAGCCTATGTCTTGATTAAAGGCGGATGCTCCACTAAACATGCCCCACATATTGGTTACATTCGCCACATTCCAAGAGCCTATGTCTTGATTAAAGGCGGATGCTCCATCAAACATGCCCCCCATATGGGTTACATTCGCCACATTCCAAGAGCCTATGTCTTGATTAAAGGCGGATGCTCC
>CAZEUB010000047.1:0-10177 GCA_964515605.1 uncultured Sulfurovum sp.
AATAATCATAGTAATATCAATATTTCTTCTACATCCATGAATGGTATGATTACCACCAATAGCAAGTGCGTCACCATCCCCTGCAACACAGACAACATATTTGTCTGGGTTAGCCAATTTAATACCTGTTGCATAAGCTACAGTTCTACCATGTGTAGTGTGAACAGTATTGAAGTCAACATAAGAAGAGAATCTTCCTGAACACCCAATTCCAGAGACCACACACATATCATCTTTACTAATACCAAGCTTATCTACAGCTCTAATGAATGATTTAAGGATAACACCATCACCACATCCCCAACACCATAGTGTTGGCATCTTTTCAAGTCTTAAGTATTGATCATAATTAAATTCCATATTAGAATACCTCTTTTACTTTTTCTACAATCTCATAAGGAGAAATTGCTCTACCGTTAACTTTGTATAGACCTTCAATATCAAGTCTACCTGAAGCTCTCTCAATCTCTTCTGTATATTGTCTAATATTAAGCTCAACAACCAAAACATTTTTGATTTTACTTGTATGCTCTTTAATTTTATCTGCAGGAGATGGCCAAATAGTAATTGGTCTAAAGAGTCCAGCTTTAATCCCTTCCGCTCTTAGGTGACGAATCGCCTCTTTTGCTGCTAGTGATACGGAACCATAAGCGATAATAAGCACTTCTCCCTCTTCGCCTGTAAGATCATCCATCATAAACTCTTCATTGAGTTCAATCTCATCTTGGTGAGCCATAACTTTATCTTCAAGTCTTTGAATCAGTTTTCGACAGGTCTCAATCTCCTCTGTTGGGAATCCCATAGCATCATGATGAAGACCAGTAAAGTGGTATCTATACCCTTGAAACATTGGGTTTAGTGTTGCAGGTTCTGTTGGACCACACTCATAAGGTCGATACTCCTCTGCTGGTCCATCAAATGTCTTTCTTGGAACAATTCCCGCTTTGACCTCTTCCACTGTTGGGAGCATCGCTTTTCCGTGCATGTGACCAATGGTCTCATCCAAAAGAACAATTACTGGTTGCATAAATCTATCAGCAAGGTTAAAGGCTCTAACTGTCTCTGTATAACACTCTGCCAAATTCCCTGCACAAAGTGTGATCGAACGGTAATCTCCGTGTGATGGATTACTTGACTGTTTGATATCCCCTTGTGATACACGAGTTGGAAGACCAGTACTTGGACCACCTCTCATAACATTAACACATACCAGTGGCACCTCTGCCATTTGTGCAAGTCCTAAGTTCTCTGCTTTAAGTGACATTCCAGGACCTGATGTTGCAGTCATTGCTCTTACACCACTCATCGCTGCCCCAATAACACAACAGATTCCTCCAATCTCATCTTCCATCTGAATTGCTGTACCACCTACTTTTGGTAGAAGATCTGAAATGGTGTGCATTACTTCACTTGAAGGTGTTAGT
The DNA here is from genome assembly GCA_964515605.1 of uncultured Sulfurovum sp. GTDB lineage: Bacteria > Campylobacterota > Campylobacteria > Campylobacterales > Sulfurovaceae > UBA1140. The sequence goes on from CAZEUB010000047.1 coordinate 1,425, forward strand.
GGATACCCACCAAAAAACATACATCCAGCATCAACAGCAGCTCTAGCTGCCAAATCGTTACCAGTTGAAATTACTTCTCTTGTTGCTGACATTTAGTTAGCCTCCTTATAGTCTGCAGGTAGTCTATACCCATTATTAGCGATCGCTTCTTGTCTTGCTTTAGCATCACTTGTGAGTTTTGCAAATTTAAACTCTTTTTTGTCCGCTACATAGATAGCAAAATCTGGACATGAGAGTTCACACTCATTACATCCTATACATGAATCAGGAGCGATTACACTAATCATCGCACCCAAAGTTGAACTTGGTTCTGCTTGCATCGAAAGCACGCCCGCTGGACATGCATCAACACATACATCACAGGCTTTACATCTAGCTGTATCTACCCATACTGGAGTATTTTCAGGAGCTGTCATTACTGCCATGGTTTCCCCTTTAATTTTTTAAATTTAAGTGAGGTTTTATCACTGATAATAGAATATCTTAGTTTGGATAACGACATTTTGAATAGTTTAGAATTATTAAATGAATAAGGAGGGGTGTTACCTTTTGAGACAAACTTAAAAATAATTAAAATAAACAAACAAACTCTTCTATAAAAAGAGCTAAAAGATACCTTGAATCAAGTATCTCTCCTAAGAGTGTTTCCTATCGTGACTGTTTAGAAATTACTCTGAAGAGGTAGTTGCTCAATATCTGGGTTTGGATGGTGTATGATACTCTCATTTTTTCCTCCATGAGGCAAGGAAGGACTATTGAGTTCATCTAATATCTTAAGCAACTTATGCTCCGTCTCTATAGAGATATTTCCTGTAGCAACAATAGCAAGTATTCTCTCTGCATACTCCTTTTTTGCCAAGAGTTGCTTATACTCTCTATCTTTTTCTATCTCAACTTGAGCTAGGCTTCTTTGATACCTCAAATAGACATAAATCAGAATAAAAACAAGCATTGCCATGACCACCAACATGGTGTTATCTTTCTCTTTAAGCTCAACTGCTGTATTGTGCTTAATATTCGCAATGGTACTATCTGTTTGGGCTTTAATCCCCTCTATCTCAATTTTAGTACTATGTTCATCTTTTTGAATTTGAACCTCTGCATTGATCTTTGCCTTTTCGATCTCCTCTTTGCTTTGGATCTCTGCTAACTCCCTCTCATGCCTCTTCTCTATCTCTTGCTCTGAAACAGACTGCTGTCCAATACGTCTCAGTGCCTCTTGTGGCGTATTACTTACAGAAAAAGCAGATAAAACTATATAGCCAACCAATGCAGATAAAATTACAACAAGCACCTCTTTCATTCCAAAACCCCTTTACTAATATCCATAAACCCCATCCGATGATCTTTATTATATATCTTTTTGCCTTAACATAGATTAATAAGATAATAAATAATGTGTGAGAAGTGTGAAATAGAATATTTTATCATCTATTCGTTACCTATTTCTCAAAAAAGTTAATAGATAGCCATTAATTTTTTGATTTAAAGAGGGAATAATAGAGTAGACTCAAGGTGCAATTGCTACTACACCTTGACTAAGAGGCATTTAGATTAACTCAAAACCTTTTTAACAGCTTTTCCAATCTCAGCTGGAGAGATAACCACTTCAACACCTGCAGCTGATAGTGCATCCATCTTCTCTTTTGCTGTACCAGCAGAACCACTAATAATAGCTCCTGCATGTCCCATTCTTTTACCCTTAGGAGCAGTCTGACCAGCAATAAATGCAACCACTGGCTTAGTGATATTCTCTTTTATGAATTTGGCTGCTTGAATTTCAAGGTCTCCACCAATCTCACCAATCATTACAATTGCTTCTGTCTCTGGATCATCTTGGAACATCTGAAGAAGTTGCTTATAACTAAGTCCAATAATAGGATCTCCTCCAATACCAACAGCTGTTGTAATTCCATAACCTTCGTTTACTACTTGGTTTGCCCCCTCATAAGTTAGCGTACCCGATTTAGAGATAAGACCAACATTTCCTTTTTTGAAAATATTACCTGGCATAATACCAATTTTGCACTCATCAGCAGTAATGATTCCTGGACAGTTTGGTCCAATGGTCATCATGCCATTTTTAACCGCACACGCTTTAGCCGCTTGCATATCACGTACAGGCGCACCCTCTGTAATAATAACCGCCAACTCAATACCAGCAGAGGCTGCTTCCATAACCGCATCCCCCACAAATGCAGGTGGTACAAAAACCATAGATACCGTTGCACCAGTAGCTGCTACTGCTTCTTTGACGGTATTAAATACAGGTTTACCCAAGTGTGTTTGACCACCTTTTCCAGGAGTCACACCACCAACGATATCTGTTCCATATGCCATACACTGCTCAGCGTGGAATGTACCTTCGCTCCCTGTAAAACCTTGAACAATAACTTTGGTATCTTTGTTTACTAAAATACTCATTACTTCTCTCCTTTTGCTGCAGCTACTGCTTTGGCGGCACCATCACCAAGGTCAGTGGCGGCAATAACATTATCGATATTTGCATTTTTAAGAATCTCAGCTGCCTCTGCGGCATTGGTTCCATCAAGTCTAACAACAACAGGCACATTTACATCTACCAACTTGGTCGCTTCAAGAATACCATTAGCTATTCTGTCACATCTTACAATCCCCCCAAAGATATTTACAAAAATAGCTTTGACATTTGGATTTTTAAGAATAATCTCGAACCCTTTTGCAACAGTCTCGGCACTTGCTGTACCACCAACATCTAGGAAGTTTGCAGGTGTTCCTCCCATGTAGTTAATGGTATCCATAGTTCCCATCGCAAGACCAGCACCATTTACCATACAACCTATCTCACCATCAAGAGCGATATAGCTAAGTCCATACTGAGAAGCTTCTCGCTCATCTGGATCCTCTTCAGTAATATCTCTCATCGCTTCAATCTCAGGATGACGACCCAATGCAGAGTCATCAAATCCCATCTTTCCATCAAGTGCCAGGAAGTCTCCTGCACCAGTTTTTATAAGTGGGTTAATCTCAATCATCTCTGCATCATTTTCCATATAGAGTTGATAGAGCTTTTGTGCAAACTGAATCATCTTCTTCTGTTCTGCTTTGTCTGTAATCCCCAAACCAAACACAAGCTCTCTACCATGGTAACCTTGGAAACCAAAAGCAGGATCAACCGCTACTTTGATGATCTTTTCAGGTGTCTTCTCTGCAACGGTTTCAATATCCATACCACCCTCTGTAGATGCCATGATAATTGGCATCTCAGCAGCTCTATCAAGTACAACTGAAAGGTAGAGTTCATCTTGAATATCTGCACCCTCTTCGATATAGACCTTTTGAACCAGCTTTCCTTCTGGACCTGTTTGGTGCGTGACAAGAGTCATTCCTAAAATCTCATCTGCAAGCTCTTTGACCTCATCAAGTGATTTAGCCAGTTTTACTCCACCACCAAGTCCTCTTCCCCCTGCGTGGATTTGAGCTTTAACAACCCAAATGTTTCCACCTAACTCTTTTGCATTAGCAACAGCTTCGTCAGGGGTATTTGCAATGATACCTCTAGGTGTTGGTACACCATACTTAGCGAAAATCTGTTTCGCCTGATATTCATGAATATTCAATGTGGACTCCTTCTATTTTTAAAGTTGAGAATATTATACGCTTAGCAAGAGTAATCTTAATTTAATAGGAATATAATTCGGAGTAGTTTTGTATGGGTTGTTGATAATCTACACAGTTCTGTCTTTGATCTCAACTTTAACCCATATTCTTAAAAAGGAAAGATATTTTTTATTGAGTATTTTTGTAACACTTACACCTTAAAAAGATAATTTTATTTTAAAGTAAGAAAAATATTACTATTTAACTTCATACTGCTCTCGACCCATTTGATAGAGATCATTACCTTGCGTATCATTAACAACAGTGACAGGGAAATCTTCAACAGTGATTTTACGAACTGCTTCAGGACCCAATTCAGGATAGGCAATAACCTCAGCAGATTTTATCTGTTTGCCAAGCAGTGCTCCTGCACCACCTGTTGCACCAAAATAGATACCATCATACGCAACACAAGCATCTTTGACCTCTTGACTTCTACTCCCTTTTCCTATCATCCCTTTGGAGCCATTTTTGAGCATGGTAGGCGAAAAAGAGTCCATACGATAAGAGGTAGTTGGTCCTGCACTACCGATAGGATCACCAGGTTTTGGAGGAGTAGGTCCTACAAAATAGATAACCGATCCCTCCAAATCAAAAGGGAGTTCTTCTCCTTTTTCTATTAGTTCAACCAATCTTTTGTGTGCGGCATCTCTGGCCGTATAAATTGTGCCATTTAAAAGTACTGTATCTCCTGCTACTAGCCTCTTGGTATCTTCCGATCTTAATGGGGTAGTCAATGAATAGGTTGCCATCTCTTCTCCTTATATTATAATGTGTGTATGTCTTGAGCTATGACACTGAACGTTCACCGAAACAGGTAGTGATGCGATATGACAAGGGTTGGATTCGATATGTACTGCCAAAGCAGTTTTGGTTCCCCCCATACCCATAGCACCAATTCCAAGCTTATTGATCTCTTCTAAGATCTGAGCCTCCATCTCTGCCATCTCTGGATCAGGATGAACTGAGCCAATATCTCTAAAGAGCGCATGTTTAGAGCTAATACATGCCTTCTCAAAGGTTCCTCCAATACCAACACCTACCGTAATAGGAGGACATGGATTCCCACCTGCATCAGAGATTACCTCTTTGACATACTGAATAATACCTGCTTTTCCTGCTGCAGGAGGAAAGACTCTTGCACGACTCACATTTTCACTTCCTCCACCTTTGGCGGCGTACTCTATTTCGATCTTATCTCCTGCGACAATATCAAAATGAATAATAGCAGGGAGGTTATACCCTACGCTATCTTTGAGGTTTGCACGACTAAATGGCTCACAGGTTGACGCTCTAAGATAAGCATCCTTGTAGCCCTGCTCTGTTCCTTTGTTGATAGCATCTCGTAATAATCCACCTTTGATCTTAACCTCTTCTCCTACATTGACAAAGAATACTGCCAAGCCAGTATCTTGACAGAGAGGGCGTTTTTCATCTTTGGCAATATTGGCATTCTCAAGAATTTGGCGAATCACCTCCTTGCTCACAGGAGATGCCTCATTGTGCATCGCCTCCTCTAGTGCATCATAAGTATCTTGTGGCAGATCTGTACCACAATGGACAATGATGTCTCTTACTGCTTTGACAACAACGTCAAACTCGATCTCTCTCATAAAAGCTCCTAATATTTATATTGAGGCTATTTTACTCTTTGAACTGTTAATAGTATATGAATAGAAAGGAGGAGCTTGGAAGGTTTAAATTAATGGGAAATTTAGTAGCGTAGAAAGAATGAAATAATTAAGTAATATAGTATTGATTTGGAGTCGGGGATCTCAATCCCGAACAAGGCGAAGATCAAGTCATCGACTCCAATTTTTTGAAATTAACTATTGGTCAAAAAAACCTGTATCTCGTAAGATATTGATATTCTCTTTGATCGACTCAACTGACTTGGCAAACTTTCCTTTGGTTACCTCATCTAACTCAAGCTCAATAATTTTTTTGACCCCATTAGCACCAATAACACAAGGAACACCCACAGTAACATCACTATATCCATACTCACCATCAAGCATTGCACAACTTGGAATCACCTTCTCTTCATCACTCAAAATTGCCTCAATCATAAAAGAAATAGCACGACCAGGTGCATAAAAAGCTGATGTTTTTAAGTATTTAACAATCTCAGCACCACCGTTTTTGGTCTTCTCTACGATATCATCAATATCCTCTTTGGATAAAATTTGCATCAAAGGCATACCCCCTACCCCTGTTACTTCAGGGTAAGGGATCATGTTCTCTCCATGATCTCCAATAACAATGGAACGGGTCTGTGCTGCTCCAAATCCTGTTTTTTGATAGATTTGATAAGACATACGAGAGCTATCCAATGCTCCCCCCATACCAATAATACGATTTCGATCCCAACCAGTTACTTGATGTACCACATAGGTCATCACATCCAATGGGTTAGAGACACAAAGAATAATGGCATTAGGAGAGTACTCCTTAACATGCTCAGAGACCTCTTTGACAATACCCGCATTGATATTAAGTAGATCTGCTCGGGTCATCTCTTTTTTACGAGGAACCCCAGCAGTAATGACTACCACATCACAATCCTTAATATCTTCAGGCTTAATCGCTGCACGAACGACTGTTCCCCTCGGTGCATAGTTGGTTGCCTGAGCGATATCTATTGCCTTTCCTATTGCAATATCAGGAACAATATCATAGAGTAAAATCTCATGACATGTTCCACTAAGCGCTAGTGCATACGCAGCACTAGCCCCTACCGCACCTGCGCCAACGATAGCTACTTTTCTTCCAGTCATATCAAACCCCTTTTTTATTTTGTTTCTAATCCAAATGTAAATCCAGCTTTTACCTTCTCGATAAGTACTGGAACCACATCACTATAATCACCTACAATAGCAAAGTCAGCATTACTAAAGATAGTCTCTTTTGCATTAGAGTTGATCGCAACAATTGTATCTGACTCTTTCATCCCTGCTATATGCTGTACCGCTCCAGAGATGCCAATTGCTACATAGACTTTTGGTCGTACTGTTTTACCAGTCTGTCCAATTTGACGTGCATACTCAGAGACACCTTCATCTACCATTACACGACTCGCTGCCCACTCAGCTTTGATACCTTGATCTTTGAGTGCTTGTGCCAAATCCTTGACCATCTGCATACCATCACTAGCAGTTCCTCGTCCACCAGCAACAATAATATCTGCTTCAAAGAGTCCTTGCATTCCACCTTCACCGATAACTGTTTCAATAATCTTAGAGGCAAACTCAGACTCATCTAATGTTGGGGTAAATGGTGTAATCTTCCCTTCTCTACTATCATCTCTCTCTGGTACTTCAAATGTACCTGCCCTCGCTGTTGAGATTTGAGGACAGACAAAACCAATAATAGTTGCCAATTTAGACTCACCATAGGTAGGTCTTCTTGACTCTAAGATAGGTGCATAGATCACTTGCTCTTTGGTCTCTTTGTTTCTGTGTTTGTGTTCACCTATGAGTAGTTGTGTACAGTCTGCTGTTACTCCTGAACCTCTTTTCACCCCAATTCTTGGTGCCAATTCACGTCCTGCTGTTGTCGCTGCAAAGAGTGCAATCTCTGGATTTCTCTCCTCAATAACTTGAGAGAAGATCTCAGAGAATGGTAAGATACGATACTCTTCCAGTCGCTCATCATCTACTACGATAACCTCATCAGCACCATGAGCGATCAGCTCTTTTGCCAAATCTCCCACATCTTTACCAATAAGAAGTGTTGTAACAGTTGTCCCCTCCTCTAGTGAGTTTGCCAACTCTCTAGCAGGAGTAAGCAACTCTAATGATGGTCTTGAGATCTCCCCTTTTACCACCTCTGCCCATGTCAAGATACCAGAAGCACCATTTCTAAAGTCAATTCTCTTGAGACTATCATCAGATTTTTTAGCTTTTCTTGCTTTTTTCTCTTTGACCTCAAGAACATTTTTACCCTCTTTCATCTGGGCGATAAAGGAGTCTACCAACTCAACCTCATTATGCCCCTCAGCTACTTTGGCAGGAGCTCTTTCACTCTTGATGGTTGCTACTTTTGATACGATGGTAGGACTTCCTCCCTCACCTGGTACACCAATACCAATAAAATCTGTTCCAAGCTTAACATCATCAATATCAAACATCTTGATCTCTGTATTTCTAGCTCGAATGGCACCACTTAATGTTGCTCTTCGTGGATCAATCCCAGTTGGGGTAAAACTCATCGCACAAGGAATAGGAAGATCTAGCATCTGATATCCACCCTCGATAATTCTCTTGGCATGAATTCTTCCATCTACAAAATCAGCTGTTTCTATAAATGTCCCTTGAGGGATTCCCATAAACTCAGCAACCTGAGAAGGAACATGAGCGGTATCCCCATCTGATGTCTGACGACCTGCAACAATGATAAAGTCCTCATCTAAGCCTTTGCCAAAACCGAGATGTTTAAGTAGATGAGAGAGTGCTAATCCTGTAGCATACGTATCTGATCCACCCAATCTTCTATCACTAAGAAGATACGCCTCATCATACCCCATAGCGAGTGCTTTTTCCAAAGATTCAGTAAAAGATGGAGGTCCCATTGAACAGACAATAAGTTTTGCCTCTGGGTATTCACTTTTGATTTGAAGACCAGCCTCTAATCCATACTGACAATCAACATTAATAATTGATTTTGCTTTTGTTCTGTCCATTAGACCATCATCACCCATTCTCATCTCAGATGGCAGTGGTACCTGTTTCATTAAACTAATTATTGTCATATTTCTTTACTCCTTCTGCTTACATATAGTTATATTCTGGTCCATCGCCACCATAAGGTGTAGTCCAAGTTATTCCACCATTTGGCGATTTGATGTCGCATGTTTTGCAATGTACACAGTTCTCTGCATGGAGTCTTAGTGATTTTGCACCTGTATTTCTATCGATATGAAGCTCATACACCTCAGCAGGACAAGCAGCAGCTACGGTCAATCCATACTCTTCAATATTTGATTTTTGGAACTCTTCTGGATTATTAATCACCAAGTGAGGAGGTTGATGCTCATCATGCATTGCTTTTGAGTGGAATACGCCCGTTACTTTATCAAATGTGAGTTTTTTATCCCACTCTAGCTTTCCTGCAAA
>CAZEUB010000048.1:0-3258 GCA_964515605.1 uncultured Sulfurovum sp.
TTCTCTTTCATTGAACCGATACAAGGGTTGTATTTAAATATGTAATCATATGTATCTGTAAAATCTATTTTAAAATTGAACCGATACAAGGGTTGTATTTAAATAACCATATATAGACATTTTTATTCTTTATAAAGTCTATTGAACCGACACAAGGGTTGTATTTAAATAACAATTGCTCAAATTTATGGGTCAAAGCAAAAACAGGAACAAAACTTAATTAAATCTTTTTCTAAATCTCTCTGAACAAACCTTGTGAGATTGGAAAAAAGGAAACAGAGCCAAACTATATTAGCTTCTAAAAACTTTAGACTATGATAATGCCAATTATCATGATATAATCAGCAAAAAAGAGAAACCAAGATGAGATATCTATTTTTACTATTGATTAGTCCATTAATAGTTGTTGCCAAGGTGCATTATGCCAAAGTTGAACCCTATGAGAGTATTACGCTAAAGTCTGCTGTCTCTGCTCAGGTGATGAGTACCAAACGTGCTTTGGAGGGGAGGGTGGTCTATGATGAGACGATTATTCAACTTGATCATAAGCTTGATAAGATAGATCTACAATCTACAGAATCTTCTCTAAAACTGATTCAAAATATGATCAAAACCAATCAGAAGATATTAACCTCACTCAAAGAGTCACTACAGCGTCACAATGCCTATTATCAGAGAATTGAGAGCCTCTCTACCGCTTCAAAAACACAAAAAGACAACGCATTTTATGGGTATATCAATACCAAAACCCAATACTTCTCAACCAAAGAGAAGATCGACTCTCTGAGAAAACAACAGCTTGATTTGAGCTATAAGATAGAGCTACTTAGAGATAGAATTGGTAAGAAAAAGATTAAGCTTAGTAATAAATTTTTGGATAAGCTATTGGTCAATGCAGGAGATTTTGTAAATCCAGGTACTCCTTTGGCAAAGATCAAAGATCTTAGTCGTGCTAAGTTGGTGCTTTTTTTGGAGCAGGAGGAGATTGAGGAGATCAAGAAGAGAGCTATCTATCTTAATGGAGAGAAAACCGATTATAAAATCGATAAGATCTGGTCGGTTACAGATGAGAAGTTTATCTCCTCCTATCGTGCAGAGATAGTGATTAAGCCCAATCATAACTTTTCAGAACTGCTCAAAGTGGAGTTTAGATAATGATCAAAACAGCTTGTGGATTGGATTGCCCTGATGCGTGTGGTATTGTGGTGGATGCTAACCATTTTCCTAAAGTGGTCGCTGATCCTGCACACCCAACAAGTAGTGGTGCGTTGTGTGCGTTGCTCAACAAATATCTTTTTGAAGAGCCTAGGATTACGACACCTACGCTTTTGGGCAAAGAGGTTTCGATGGAGGAGGCACTAGATGCCGTAGCCAAGGCACTAAACTGTTCCAAGAAGTTACTCTGGAGAGGTTCAGGCAACTTTGGGGTGATGCAGGAGGTGACCAATCTGCTCTTTGACTCCATTGGGGGGACAACCACCAAAGGGACACTCTGCGATGGTGCAGGGGATGCTGGTATTGTTGAGGGGAGAGGGGTCAATCGTATACTCCCTCCTGAGCAGATCGCCAAGGCTGAGGTAGTAGTTGTATGGGGGAAGAACCTTACCGTAACTGCGTCACATCTTATGCCCTATATTAAGGGGAAAAAGATTATTGTTATTGACCCAATCCTTACGCCTATTGCTCAAAAAGCAGATATCCATCTACAGATACAGCCTAGAACAGATTTCTATATTGCTATAATGTTGGCACGTTTTGCTATTATGGGAGATCATCAAGAGAGATCTCTTGATCCTGAGCTACTTGAGGAGTTTTATGATTTTACCCGAGAGTTTCGTATCCGTCCTATTTTGGAGTATATCGATACTGACTTAGAGGGATTAGGGCAGATTCTTGAGATGATTGTGGGGCGACGTACCGTCTTTTTGGTAGGAAATGGCGTACAGAAATACTCCACAGGACACTATGTGCTTCAGGCGATAGATTCATTGGCAAAGGTATTGGGACTCTTTGGTCGAGAGGGGTGTGGGGTTGCCTTTTTGGGGAACTCTAAGTTGGGATTTGAAAACCCCTTTACTGCAAAAGGCAATAAGGTCTCCAAGGTCGCTACCCCTTTTGGTGCATTTGAGACAGTTTTGATTCAGGGGGGGAATCCTGTTGCCTCGATGCCCAATAGCAGTCGTGTTATCTCTGAGCTTCAAAAGGCTCAAACCCTTATCTATTTTGGTCTCTATGCCAATGAGACCTCTGCTATGGCAGATATTGTTATCCCTGCCAAGAACTTTTTTGAAAAAGAGGATATCCGTCTTAGTTATGCACATCACTATGTTACACCAATGAGAAAGGTGATAGAGGCTTCGTATGGTATTAGTGAGTATGAATTTACACAACAACTATTAGATCGCTTGGGGCTTCCTCCTCTTTTAAAGGAGCAGTACTATTTGGATTTTATACTCGATCAATCCCCTAAAGAGGGAGATTACCACCGCTCTCCTGCCTATCAATCTATCCCTTATAGAGAGGGTTTTGGTGAAGATGAGGATGAGGAGTTTACCTTTATTGAGGAGTATGATGATGATTTTATCTCAACCAAACAGTTTACAAGAGCTAGAAAACGAAGCGACAAAGAGAGCGTTATTGATGAGTATTGGCTAGTAACACCCAAATCCATTAAGAGTCTCAATACACAATTCAAGCGAGATAACCGCGTCATAGTTCACCCCTCATTGGGATTTAGGTCGGGAGAGTGGGTGGAGGTTGTCTCCGAATATGGCAAACACCAATTCCAAATTCAAGAGGATCAAAACATGCGTTTGGATACTGTTTTGATCTATGCCAATGCTATTGGGGTGAATTTTTTGACCCCTAGTATTATCAGCGAAGAGGGAGAGGGTGCTTGTTATCAAGAGGTCAAAGTGAGACTTGATCACATTTAGAGGGAAGATTAGACAAAAATTTGGAGTTGTGATATAATTCACTTATCTATATTGGGTAAGAGAAAAGTTTGAACGGTCTATAAGGAGTAAAAGTAGTGAAACTAACACAAATAATAGTTATTCGCCTACTCCTATTTCTTTATCTAACCTCATCATATTTAAGTGCTATACATATACTATAATGTCCCCCTTTGTCAAGACCACTTAAAAAAAATCCTTATTCCAAAAACCTACGATACCTTAAGTAACATATCCCTAGCATTAAACTGATAATTATTGACACCTTTAAAATAGACTTCATCAGGTGTAGCATAATCTAAAG
>CAZEUB010000049.1:0-43508 GCA_964515605.1 uncultured Sulfurovum sp.
GAGCATAGAGGCTCTACCTTTTCATTTCAGATCTAATCTATTTTGGATAGAGACTTAAAAACTATATGTCACATCCACAAATGCCATATCGTTATCTTTGACTGAGTCAAAAAGTTTTGAACCACCTATATAGTCAACATAACCCATATTGGCAAAAATACCATCGGCGATATCATACTTCGCCCATACTCTTTGAAAACCACCCTCATCTAATCCTTTACCAAAGAGAGAGATAAGATAGTTCGCCTTGAGTGTTGCATTCATAAAATCTGAACTTACACGAAAAGCGTGTTGATACCGCTCTGATTCTACCTCTAAAGGTTCATTGATAAGTCGTGTATCATAGTTATGAATTTTCCGTACAGCCACATCATAAGAGATGAGTGTATCGGCAATACCGTTATACTCTACACCAAGCAGTGCATCGGTTCTTTTAAACTCTCTATTTGAAGTTGTGGTATATTTTAACCCATTGAAATAAGCCAATTCAGATTTGAAAAGCCATGAACCATCTAAAACATTGATAGCTGTTCCAAACATATTTACTTTGTCATGTTTTATCTTTCCATTATTAAAGTAACCTACATCATCACGTATTTTGGCTATATAGAGGTTCACATCCCAACCAGAGAACTCTGCACCCACACTTAATGCAGGGCTAATATCTGAATACTCTTCATTATCCGGCGTAGGACTAGGCGAAGCATTAAATGCCGAACCAGCAGGTGGTTTTTTTGAGAAGCGTTGCTCTACTATCGCCATTGGGGTCACACGCCAATTACCCAAGAAGTAATCAAACTTTGCCATCGTTACAGGTAGTCGCAAATCCTCTATATCTACCATTCCTGGACGACGATTATCGAGAGGATTAAGTATATCTGTTACTCTTATGGTATCAGAACGACCCCAAACCACTACTTGACGACCAAGTCTCATATCAAGATTGTCTCTCAGGCTTCCCTCTATATAGGCATCATAAATCTCTACTTCATCTCTAAGCTCATCTAACTCATCAGTAGCGTATTTCTCTTTGCCTCGTAGGTCATAAATGGCATCATAGTAGGCTTTTGTATTGAATTTAAATTTAAAGTTATTCTCAAACTTATGCTCATACTCTAAAAAAAGAGAACTTTTAACAGAGTTTATCTTATCATGAGGTGCATCATCATCTACTGCAAAGGCTACCTGTTCTGTAAGTTTTCCTGTAAAATCACCTAAGAAACCTACTAATTTATCATCTTCATCTTTGGCAGAGTTTACAACTTCATCATCAAACCCATCCATCAGTTCATCAGTAGCATCATTACTCTTTTCTGTAACCTCTTTTGCTTTAATAGATTGCTCAACAGGTTCATCATCAAACCCATCCATGACTTCATCTATACTCTCTGCATTAAGTGCAGAAATAGCAAAAACCGATAAAAGAATAAGATTGTATTTTGACATTACAACCCTTTTTCTAGTCTTCTTGTGGTAAATACATCATCCTCTATGCTTCCATTTAATGTTGTATTTGAAAATGTCAATATGGTCTTATGTAGAGTATCTTTCCCTTTTTTAGTGGTCATCGTCATCTCATCAACAAGCCAAACCCCTCTCTCTTCATGTATCTTTTTTAGATCGAGATACTTCTTTTTCCCATTGGTCATAAAGTTAATGGCACGAACCACAACATAGTTGTCTTTTCTTATTATGGCAATACTCTTTTCATATCCAGACTCATCTATAATTGCTTGATTTCTAGGAGTTGACTCTATCATCCATGCTGGGTGACCTCGTACCTCTGTCTCCTTTATAAGTTTGAAATCATAGTCTTCCAGATCCCTATCGGTCATATCAAAGTATGAAAAGTCAGAACCCATAAAACTTGAACTCTTATCAGTAGAGGGGATCCTTTTGACCTTTTTTAGTGCAGGAAGATAGAGCCATTGATCATCATCTTTTTTAGAGTCATCATAGTCATAGGTCAAAAAAGCTGTATTTTTAATATCTGCAGGTGATTTAAAAAATAGTATTTTATAGGTATCTTCTCCAAAATCCTTAGTATACGACTTTAAATCACGTCTTCTCTTATTCCCCTTTTTATCTATAAGCACCATAAGCATATCTTGCTCTAATGTATCTCCCTCATCACGAGCATCTACTTTTTCCATAATGGCTCTTGCCTTTGCCTCATCTGCTACCGCTACAGTAGAGAGTAGCGTTGCCCCTACTCCTAACAAAAATAGTATTTTTTTTACTTTCATCTCTTCTATCCTTTTCAATATTAATGTAGGCACTTACTTTATCCAACCCTTTTTAGCAACCACAACCATAAGTGCAGGAGCCAAAAGAAGGTCAGCAAGAAGTGCAAAAATAATCACAGAACCTGTCAAAAGTCCAAAGTTTTGCACCGAAATCATATTTGCTGCCAAGTAGGCAAAAAAGCCCAGTGACAACACAATAGTTGTAATTAGCATCGCTTTACCTGTGGTAAAAAATGTCTGCTCAATCGCCTGAGAGGCACTATTGCTCTCAAGGTAGTATCGCCTAAAATTGTGCATAAAATGTATGGTATCATCTACCACCAAACCAATGGCAATAGAGCCAATAAGCAGTGTAAACATATCAAGTGGAATCTTTGCTATGTACATCAAAAGAAGCCCTACAATAATAGGTGCTAGGTTTGGAACCATACTCAAAAGACCTATACGAACCGAACCCAAAATCAATATCATCATCAATGATATAGCAATAGCAGCCATAAAATAACTCCAAACAGAGGAGTGAACAGCATGAGAGAAGGTATTAATAAGAAGAGGAATCATACCGGTGGTCTCTACTCTATCTCCTTCAAATGTTTTTTCTGCTTCTGTTTTGACAAACTCTAATACATTCACAGCTTCTATGGTGTCTGTCCATGGCATTTTAATGGTGATTCTTGCTTTTGAGAATTGACTATCTACCACATCTTCAAGATCATCAGAACCTGAATTTTCAAAAAGTAGAAGCTCTTGAGAAACAAGGTTTGCATCGGTTGGAATAGTATAATATACCTCTTGATTCTCATGCAAAGCTCGGTTAGTCTCTTTGACAATGGTTGCTAAGGAGACCACTTTTCCTATATGCGTATAGTCATCTCTATACTGCTCTAGCTTAGTTGAGAACTCATTAAGTTTTTTGAGTTTTTCAGGGTCTACCCAACCATTCTCTCTGCCCGTATCTACCACCACTTCAATAGTGACAGTACCATTCATTTTTTCATCTATCACTTCAGTTGAAACCCTGTTTATGTTGTCAGGCTGAAACCATTTTAGTGGGTTATGTGAAAGTTTTACTTGTGTAGCTGCTACTAGTGCTATGGCTACAACTATAAAACTTCCCATAAGAACCGACTTCGTATGTTTAACTGGAACAAGAGCCAGTTTTTGCATGAAAAGGTCTATTTTCCCAGCTTCGCTTTTGGCTTTTGGTTTTAGTTTTGTAATGCTCAAAAGTGCAGGAAGAAGAGTCAATGTCAGGAACAATGAGACCATCACCCCTAAGGAGGCAAAAATACCAAGATCTGAGATAGGAGCTACTTCAGATCCAGCAAATGATCCAACCCCAATAGCTGTAGTAATAGAGGTCATTGCAATTGCTAAACCAGAGTGCCCAAGTGTATAGGAGAGTGCCTCTTTTTTGTCACCATTTTCATTAAATCTATCAAAGAAAATAGACAAAATATGCACCGTAGCACCTACCGAAACAGCCAAGAGCAATGAGGGAACAATCTGTGTTGGTAACTTAAACATTGTTCCTGCCCAAGCCATAGTTCCAACAGTAGTAAGTAGTGAAAGAAGAATTACCATTAATGGATAAAAAACAGCTGAAACGCGTCTAAAGACCACAAAGAGGAAAATCAAAATAATTAAAAATGTAATACGCATAAACTTCTGTATATCTGATCTCATTTGAGCTTTTAGTTCATTGTTGACAGCGGGGGAACCTGCTACATAGATATTTAGTCCCTCTTCGCGATATCTATTGGTAATATCTTTTACTGCTTCAAGAAGCTCATGGTTCTCTTGATCAGATAGAAACGCTTTGGGAGTCTGATTCTCTGTTGGTTCATCATCAAACCCATCACTAAACTCATCATCTAGTGAGATGCTCTTCTCTCCTGCATGTGAGTAGGCATCTGTCTCAATAATTATTGTCGTCATCTTCCCATCTTGACTAATAAGGAGATCTCTATAGAAGTGTGAACTCATTGCCCTTTTTTTAATATCTGCAATCTCTGCATCGCTTGTAGGAAAGGGTTCTAAAAGGTCATCGGTGATGAGTCTATCGCCATCTCCTCTGGTATTTCTGACGTTATAAAGAGAGGTTACATCCTCTACATAAGGAACATCTCTCTCTATCTCTTTATGTATCTTTTTGAGTTTGGTCAAAAAATTTATTGAAAAGATATTATCATTTTCAATAGCTAAAACAACCCGTTCATCACGTCCAAACTGCTCTCTAAAGGAGTTATAGGTCAACAAGACAGGATCATCTTCATGCATAAACCCCTCTGTTGAAGTATCCATCTGTATCTGCGGTACATGAGAGATTGGGAACGCCAACAGTGCTACTATTACCAACAAAACTTTTAAGGGGTGATCATAGATAAATGAGCCAAAGCGACTCATTAAGTTCTCTAATTTTTTATACATTTTCTCTTTTACTCCTTATACCTAAGGTTATAGGAGTAATATTGTATCTTTATGGGGATTAAATCTTTTTAATATCTTATAGAAATAGTATTTTTTTTGAAAAATTGAGATTTTTTCACTTTTATTCACCTTTTTTTTACTATTATTTCATTAATAAAACAGATTAATATTACTATGAAAGGGGAACAGAACAATGAAAAAAATTTTTCTGAAGATATTTAAGTATTTATTCTATAATCCAGAGCCAAAACTTCCAGAGGTAACCATTAGTGTTGAAAAATACCCCTACTAGAGGAGTAGATTTAGCCTAACTCTTAACCTTTTTAGATAAAATTACAGTAATTGAAAACAAGGGAAAGATATGTTTGGAATGGGCTTTACTGAAATACTGATGATTGCCGTGGTGGCAATACTCTTTTTGGGACCAGATAAACTACCTAATGCAATGGTACAAATTGCTAAGTTTATCAAAGGGGCTAAAAATGCCATCACTGATGCCAAAAATGCTATAGATAGTGAGATAAAAATTTCTGAGCTCAAAGAGGAGGCATTGGGATACAAAGCAAAGCTAGATGAGGCTTCAGCAGAACTACAAGGGTTTAAAAATATTAATCCTATGAATAATATCAAAGCATCACTCACAGAGCTAGAGACACCTGAAGTATCTGCAACACAAATTGAACCAAAACAAGAAGAGATTATTATCAAAAAGAAGAAAAAAACTGACAATAGAGAGGGAGAGAAGTAATGTTTGACGATCTTAAGCCTCACTTGGTCGAACTTCGAAAGCGTTTAGCAATCTCTGTTATTGTAGTTATTGTTTTTGCCTTTGTTGCATTTGGATTTAACCAATATATCATTGCCTTTGCCAAAGCTCCACTTATGGGGGTTGTGGATGGTGATCCTTTTATTGGAGGGATTGGTATCTTCTTTACAGCACTGAAGATCTCTATTTTTACTGGATTTTTAGCAGCACTTCCTGTTGTTTTTTCTCAGATTTGGGCATTTATCTCTCCTGGTCTTTATGAGAATGAGAAGAGATATGTCATTCCGTTTGTCTCAATCTCTACATTTATGTTTCTACTTGGTGCTGCATTTGCTTACTATGTGGTTATCCCTTTGGGGTTTCAATTTTTATGGATGTTTGCAGGAAATTTGGTAAACTTTTTACAGACATTGGATGAGTATATTGGTATCTTTACCAAAATTCTATTTGGATTTGGTGTGGCATTTGAGCTTCCCGTTATTCTCTTTTTCTTAGGGATGTTGGGCTTGGTTAATGACAAGAATCTTCGTGATTTTTTTGGTTATGCCATCTTAATTATCTTTGTCTTTGCTGCAATATTAACCCCACCTGATGTAATTACTCAACTTCTTATGGCAGGTCCACTTGTTTTGCTCTATGGTATCTCAATTGTTATCGTACGAATAATCAACCCATACAAAGAGGATGATGAGAGCGATGAGAAGATAACAACTGATCTCACCAACCAAACAGACTAAACCTATGAACCAAAATGAACTACTAACCTGTAGCTATGATTATGAGCTTCCTGCTCATCTCATAGCTCAAACCCCTATCTATCCAAGAGATCATGCCAAACTTCTCATCTATGATCGAAGAAATGAGGATCTTATACACACAACATTTAAGAATCTACTTGACTATCTACCTCAAAACTGTGATGTTGTTCTCAATGATACCAAAGTAATCAAAGCCCGTATCTTTGGACACAAAGAGAGTGGAGGAGCTATTGAACTTCTTCTAAACAAACCTCTCTCTGCTACAGAGTATCTGGTTTTAATCCGTGGACGGGTCAAAATAGGAACGAAAATTCTTTTTGCAGAGGAACTTATTGCAACAGTTACACAAATAAATGAGGATGGTTCACGCGTAGTTACTTTTGAAAAAGATCACTCCTCTATTCGTTTTGAGGAGTTGGTCTCTATTTTGGATAAGATTGGGCATATTCCTCTTCCTCCCTACATGCAACGAGAAGATAATGCCCAAGATACACAAGATTATCAAACGCTTTTTGCCAAAAACGCTGGTGCTGTAGCCGCACCAACTGCTTCACTACACTTTACCCCTAAACTCTTTGAAGCCCTTCAGCATCGACACACAACGCACAGGATAACGCTTCATGTAGGGGCAGGAACATTCAAGCCTGTTAGTGTAGAGCATATTTTGGATCACCCTATGCACTCAGAGTATTTTGATATCCCCCAAACAACTGCCAAGGTTTTGAACTCTTCGCAACCCATTCTTGCCATCGGTACAACAGTCACACGTACAGTAGAGTATTTTGCACGTACAGGCAAAACCCAAGGAGAGTGTGATCTTTTTCTCAATCCTCACAACCCTCCTCAGCGAATCAACCACCTTCTTACCAATTTTCACCTTCCCAAAAGCACACTTATTATGCTTATTTCGGCATTTATAGGTCGCAAAAAATGTCTTGAACTCTATGAAGAAGCCATCAAAAAAGAGTACCGATTTTTCTCTTATGGCGATGCCATGCTAATCCTCTAAGTTACGTTATAATTCCAAAAATTTTAAAGGAGGGATTTAATAAAATGAATGAACTACTATCCTATCTCAATAGTGACGAAAATGAACTTCACGCCTCAGATATTGCTAAGATATTAAAACAACTCTCAGAGGAGGAGTTTGGAGAAGCAATTCAACTTATCCCCAAAGATATCATAGGAGATGTTGCGCTTGAACTACCTGATCGCTACTTTGATGATCTTGTTGAATCCCTAGAGATCCAAGATCTTACTCATGCGGTCAAAGAGCTAGAGAGTGATGATCAAGTAGAGTTTATGCAAGAGCTTGAAGAGGTAGACAAAAAGATCGCCTCAGAAGTTTTTGAATCACTTGATAGAGAGGATCAACAAGATATTACACTACTTCAAAGCTATGAAGAGGATGAAGCGGGTGCCTATATGCAAACCGAACTCTTCACTGCAATGGAGGAGGAGATTGTTCAAGATGCTATCAAACGCTTCTCCATTCTAAAAAAATCTAATAAAATCGAAAATGTACATAATCTTTTTATCACTACCCAAAATGGTATTCTGCTCTACAGTATTGGATTAGATGATCTGTTAACTTTTGATTTTAAAAAGAGCTTCAAAGAGAATATAGAACAATCAGATGAGCAATATGAACCAAAAATTGCTCTGGATAAGGAGGATATCAAAGAGGTAGTAAACTACTTTAAGGAGTATGATCTCTCTGTTATGCCTGTCGTTAATCGACAAGGAAAACTAATTGGGCGTATCACCTCTGATGATATCTATGATATTATTAATGAACATGCTACAGAGCAGATGTATAACCTAGCGGGGGTAAATGATGATGCTGAAGAGGATGAGGAGGTGTTAAAAGCAGGGAAAAAACGTGCCACATGGCTTGGAATTAACCTACTGACTGCTATTTTGGCATCTATTATTATAGGACTCTTTTCAGATACCTTAGATAGCATGGTGGCACTGGCTGTTTTGATGCCTATCGTTGCTTCAATGGGAGGCAATGCAGGAACACAAACCCTCACAGTTGTTGTTAGACAACTTGCCCTTGGAGATATCTCACAGAGCGATGCTACCAGAATTATCAAAAAAGAGATAAGCATTTCATTATTAAACGGTTTTTTATTTGCTATAATCATGGGTATTATTGCTTCAATTTGGTTTGATCAGGGAATGCTTGGAGTTGTTATTGCCCTCTCTATGCTAATCAATCTCTTTATGGCTGGATTTTTTGGGGCAACCATTCCTCTTCTTTTGAAACGTATGAGTATTGACCCTGCTATTGGAAGCACCGTAATTCTAACCACCGTTACGGATGTTGTTGGTTTTTTTAGTTTTTTAGGTCTAGCGACCATCATTTTATTATAAAGGTTTACTAAGTTATATGAGTTATTTGATACTGTTTTTTTTGTTATCTGTTGGCATTTCATTTCTCTGTTCTATTCTTGAGTCGGTACTACTCTCTACGCAAATGTCCTTTGTCTCACTACTTGAAAAGGAGTCCCCAAAAACAGGTAAACTCCTCCGTTCTCATAAAGAGAAGATCAATATCTCTATAGCCTCTGTACTTATTTTAAATACCATTGCTAATACCTTAGGAGCTGCTGCTGTAGGAGCTCAAACTGCCAAACTCTTTGGGGATGATGCGGTAATGTATGTCTCTGTGGTTTTAACTTTTGCCATTCTCTATATCTCAGAGATTATCCCCAAAACCATTGGTGCTATCTACTGGAAACAACTCGCTCCTACTGCGGCACATCTTATTAAGTTTTTTATCTTTATTACCTATCCTATTATTTTGACTACTCTCTTTATTACCAACAAAATCTCTAGTGGTAAGAAGGATACCAAAACCACCAAAGATGAACTCTTGGAGAGTATGCTTATTAGTGAGGATGAGGGCGTAATCGATGAAAAAGAGTCTGACTATATTGAAAATGTGCTCAAACTTGATGAGGTCAAAGTGGCAGATATCCTTACCCCTAGATCCGTCGTATTTGCCCTAGAGGAGAATATGAGTATTCAAGAGGTACTCAAAACAGAGGAGGATATCTTTAGCTTCTCTCGTATTCCTCTATACAATGACACCATTGATAATGTAACAGGTATCATACTAACCAAACACCTCTTCAAAGAGTCGCTCAAAGATGATAGTGTTACTCTATCTAGTATCAAAAAGGATATCTTTACGGTTAATGAGAATATTCCTGTTGCTAAAGCATTGGATCTCTTCATAAGCAAAAAGGAGCATATGTTTTTAGTAACAGATAGTTATGATCAAACTGAGGGGATTGTCACTTTGGAAGATTGTGTAGAGACAATTTTGGGGATTGAAATTGTTGATGAGAGTGATAAAAATGATGATATGAGAGAATTAGCAAAACTTATGATGAAACAGAGAAGACGTGCCAAAGAGGGGAAGAGATCTTAAGGAACCCTTCTTTGAATATAGGCATCTTTATTAACCTCTTGATGCACTCTCTCTAATGCCTTCATCGTCTCCTCAGTAGTAGGAAATGGACCGATATAGACACGTTTAATAATACTCTCTCCCTGTATCGCATTATCTATCACATAACGATAACCAATACTCAAAATCTTATTGAGATAATCTTCACTTGGCATAGAGAAAAAACTACCCGCTTTAATATAATACCCCTCACTCTCCACTGTTTTGTTGGTATCAGTTTGAGCCAATAGTGGTTCTGACTCTTCTAGTTTTGGATAGACCTTATGCAAAAGCTGTTTAATAGCCAATACCCTAAACTGATTACCCTCATAAACCAATCTTAATTTGTGAATATCACGACCAGATTCACTCTCTTCATGATTGATATACTTCCAATGAACCGTAGCTTGAACGTCAATATAATCCTCTGCACGCTTTAAGATTTTCATATACCCCAAAGTATAATAGCGTCGAGGCCACCTTTTGTAAAAACGCACCTTTGCGGCACGCAAACTCATTCTGCTAACCCCTTTTTGCGTCATATACTGTTGCATAGGAAAGGTATAGAAGCGATTTATCTTATCAAGAAAATTCTCCTCATCTGCTTTGTAGTAACTACGAAGGAAATGTTTAATATAAAAGAGGCTAAAGATCGATTGATCACTCATGGGTTCAAGGTAGTATCGGCTGACCCACCCCTCAATATGCTTTCTCCCTACACCATAAGTGATATAACACCACTCTTTGGCATTTGCACCATATTTACACTCTCTAATCTCAATTCCCATGGCATTAGCAGGTAGACGACCAATTAATGTCCGACTATTTACCACTGGCTCTTCACGCACATTAAGTAGTCTCCCTTTTGGCAGATGTGCGACACGATACTCTGTTGCGACAGCAATATCAAATAATAAGAATAATAGAAATATTTTGTTCATAACAAAATTATACAATAGAGAATTAAAAGTAGTATTAAAAAAAGATCTACTGAATTAATTCAAGCCGTGCTTTTAACCCTAACGTTGTGGTGTATCCCACTTCTGTAAATCTTAATCTTCCACCCTTGTCATAGATAAGTGTTGTGGGATAGACCTCTACACCAAAGGCTTTTGATAATACACCCTTATTATCATTGACCACAGGATAATGATATCCCTTTTGTTGCATAAACTGCTCTATTTTTTGGGCATTACCTGAGTTGACAGCGATAGTAACAAGATGTATATCTTCATCCAAAAGATCTTCTATATTAGAAGCTTCAAATTTACAAGTAGGACACCATGTTGCCCAGAAGTGTATCAATGTAACTCTATCTTTCTCAAAGAGGTCTACCTCCTCTCCACTAATTAGCTTGACGCTTTGATCTGTTAACTGATCTATGGTATCTGGCTGTCGCATATAATTTAAAACCATACTAACCACAAAAAAAATCAATAGCGAAAAAACTACCTCTTTGAGAATATTTTTTAATCTCCATCTACTCATGATCGCTCCAACCATCGCTCTAAGATAATTTTGGCAGCCATTGAGTCGATTTTGCCATCTCTGGTATGACGGAAGATCCCCTTGGTCATCTCCTTTGCCTCCAAAGAGCTTCCCCCTTCATCTTGATACGCAACAGGAATATCCAAAGACAAAAGCGATACAAAGTGTCTGATTCGTCGCTCCATCTCCTCTTGACTTGATCCCCCTTTGGGGATCCCAACAATAAGCTTCTCTATCGACCACTCTTCTAAAAAAAGGGAGACCTCATGGGCTGCTTGATTACGATTTTTACGCAAAATTGCCTCTTGGGGAAAGACCATATTCCCATCAAGACAAAGTGCCACTCCTATACGTTTAAGTCCTACATCTATACTTGCTATTTTCATAATAGAAGCATACTATCAAAATACTTAAGTATCACAAATCCTACACAAATTTTAACTATGATCAGGTAGAAGATCAACACAAAAGGTGCTTATGATGAAAAAAATAGTAATCACCACAACACTGCTAAGCCTAACGCTTCTTATCGCTGATACCTTTTTGGGAACACCTATTAGTAGCAACCATCCAAAGCCTATCCAACAAAAAAAGAAAATAGTAAAAAAAGTACAAAAAAAGATAAAAAAGGCAAAAAAACTTCGCAAAAAAAGTATCAAAAAAAAAGCTCAAAAGCTCAATAAACACTATAGAAACTCCTATCACTATCCTCCCTATGATAACTGGCACGATCAACCCTGCTACCCAGAACGACGCACTGTTATTATTAGAGAAGAGTATTATACTCCTCCCCGCTACTACTACCCCCCTGTAGGGAGGTATGAGTATTATCATCGGCGAGATAATGGTTATATCCGAAGAGAAGATAGTCGTTATCGAAATCATCGACGGCATCACCGCCTTAGAGACAATGGACATATTCGCTATGATCGATTTAAAAACAGATAAAAGAGCGGTTACAACCTCTCTTTTAACTTCATTATGTGCTGATATGCCTGATCAATATCATTAGGATCAATCTCTTTTCCGATCATATCTTTGATGGTATTGACCAACCTTTCAGTTCTAACCATACTTTTAGCAGAGAGTTGATTACCAAAAAGCAAAATATCATTCCCTGCACCAATTGCCAAACTAAGTGTCCTATTAAGACCATATTTGTGTGCAATGGCTCCCATTTGAAGATCATCGGTAATCACTACCCCATCAAAACCAATCTCCTCTCGAAGCAACCCTTTGATGGTCTTTTTTGAGAGTGTTGCGGGGTATTGATCATCAATTTTTTGATTAAAGACATGTGCCACCATCACCGTATCCAAAACACCCTCTTGGTTCAATATACTATAAGGTTTCAACTCCTTTTTTTGCCAAAGTCTGCTCACATCCACAAATCCCTTGTGTGTATCTCCTAGAGAGGAGCCATGTCCAGGAAAATGCTTGGCAGAGGTCAAGATCCCCTCCTCTCTCATCTTCTCAATAAAGAGACGACTATAGTGTACCACCTGCTCAGGTGTTGATCCAAAGGAGCGTCCTAGTTGATAGATTACCCTATTTTTAGGATTAATTGCCAAATCAACATCAGGAGCAAGATTGTAATTGATCCCAACAGAGCGAAGCTCTCTTGCCATTTTTTGATAATGGCTCTCTACCTTTTCATCAGATAGCGTTGAGATATCTTTGGCTTTTTTGAAATCTCCTGCAAAACCATATTTGCTTTTGAGTCGTTGTACTCTTCCCCCCTCTTGATCCACTGCAATAAGAAGTTTGCCATCATGACTACATGATTGAAGCTGACTGGTTAATGTTCTAACCTGCTCTTTGGACTCAAAGTTTTTGGGTTTTCGTCTATCCAAAGGGTTGACATCAAACAGAATAACTCCTCCAAGATGATAGTTTCTAATATCTTGACATATTTGACTATCAGGCTTTGCCTCCAATCCCATAAATCCCACCATTAACATAGATCCAATTTTTTCATCCAAAGAGACCTCTTGCTGTAAGGGTTTTTCGTGAGGTATTCTCTTAGTGGGTTGTATGGTATGATTAACCTCAGCATGATTAATTTTGTCAACTCTGCTTGTGGGTTGATTGGGATTGCACCCCGCAAAGAGCAAAAAGAGTCCCAATGTTATGTTTCTTTTGATCATATTCTCTCTTTCATATTTAATTCAAGCGATTATAGCAGATTATTTGGATATAATGCGAAAAATTTCTGCAAGAGTATATCAAAATCTCTTATTTTAGGACTCTATTTTAAAGTTCCTACCACTAAGCATATAAAAGAATCCACCTTCACTTGGTGTATGATTATTTGATATCAGCTGCAAAAATTGGGTCATAGGACACCATAAGATAAATGATAAATAGATTTGAGATAGACAAACTTTAGACTTTTCGATATGATACTTATTTACCCTAAAATTAACTACAAAGAAGAGAAATGACATTTAATGAATTTAATTTCAAAGAGACACTAAATCAAGCTATTCAAGATGCAGGATTCAAAGAGCCAAGCCCTGTACAGATCAACGCTATTCCTATTATTTTAGAGGGGAGTGACATTATCGCTCAAGCACAAACAGGTACAGGAAAGACTGCTGCCTTTGGTCTACCTGTAATTCAACAGATGAGTGGAGACAAAGGGGTAGAGGCACTGGTTATTGTCCCTACTAGAGAGTTAGCAATGCAGGTCTCTGATGAACTGTTTCGTTTTGGTAAAACCTCAGGGCTAAAAACAGCTACTATTTATGGAGGAACTGCTTATAATCGACAGATTGATCGTATTAATCAGGCAAATATTATTGTAGCAACACCAGGGAGACTTCAAGATCTACTTCAATCCAAACGCATTACAATTAGCCCTAAGTTTGTTATTCTTGATGAGGCAGATGAGATGCTCGATATGGGGTTTTTGGATGAGATCAAAAATATCTTTACCTATCTTCCAAAAGAGCGTCAAACATTGATGTTCTCTGCAACCATGCCCAAACAGATTAAGATTCTTGCCGAAGAGATTTTAAACAGTCCAAAATCTGTCACCATCACCAAAAGTGAGCGTACCAATACCGATATCACACAGAAGTTTTATGTCGTTGCTGATCATGAGAGAGATGATGCTCTTTTGCGTCTTATTGATTATAAAAATCCACAAAAGTGTATCATCTTCTGTCGGATGAAAAAAGAGGTTGATAGACTCTCCTCTTATATGACTGCACAAGGGTTCAAAGTCGCTGCGTTGCATGGCGATATGGAACAGAAACAGAGAGAGCATACCATTCGTGCCTTCAAACAAGGACTTGTTGAGATCTTTATTGCCACAGATGTTGCTGCTAGAGGGCTAGATGTCAATGATGTCTCTCACGTCTTTAACTACCATATCCCTTTTGATTCAGAATCCTATGTGCATAGAATTGGACGTACAGGTCGTGCAGGGAACAAAGGAGAGGCGATTACACTGGTCTCTCCTAATGAGTTGCGAACCATTAAACGAATCGAAAAAGATGTTGGTACACAGATGATCTCAGAGGTTATCCCTACCCGTCAAGAGGTTCAAAAACAAAAAGATAATGATCTTCTTCTTAAAATAGCACAAACAGAGATTAAACCCTCTGCAATTGAGATGGTCAAAAGACTCCAACACGATATCGATATTGTCACCATTGCTCATCTCTTAGCTACCATTGTTCAAGAGAAGATTGATGTCAAAGGAAAAGATATTATCGGACTAAACGATCAAGAGATTCAACATCTTATTGAACGAGCCAAAAATCAAAAAGGCAGAGATCGTCATAGTAGCCGTGGTCGTGGACGCGGAAGAAACCGAAGTCGTAGAGGAGATCGTAGACAGAGATCTGGTCATAGAGGTAGAGCGGCAGAGAGTCGTAATCGAAGGAAAAATCGCCAATAAAATAAAAAATAACAGTATCGAAAAAAATAATAATGCAATTTCACTATTATACACAATAAATCCATCATTTATTGGATATAATTGTTTCACCGTTTTTGAATTTTACTCCATTAATAAAGGAAACTTATGAAAAAAATTATTTTTACTATTTTAATCTCTTTAGGTCTTACTCTCTTACAAGCAGATAGCCAAGCAAACGAAAGTTTTGTTCTTGTCAATACCGAAGGCAATCAGATTCATGTCAAGGCTACAGATCAAGGTTTAGACTTTAAAGAGTATCGAGGAAAAGCTGTCTTTTTGGTTCTCTTTGGACATATGTGTCCTCCATGTAATGCAGAGATCCCTGAATTTATCGCGTTGAGTGAAGAGTACAAAGATAAACTTGCTATTATTGCTATTGAGGCACAACGCTATAGCATGGAGAAACTCAAAGCATTTAAGTTGCGTAAAGGAATTAACTATAATCTTGTACCAGGTAAGGATAATGATGATTTTATTGGACATATTGCCCAAAGAGCAAAATGGAGTGGAGCAATTCCACTATTAATTGCATTAGACAGTAAAGGGGATGTACAGGTTGTTCAACAAGGATTCATCCCCAAAAAAACGCTTGAAGGGTTGATTGAGAAGTTAACAAAATAAGATTTTTAAAGGAGGAGAGAAATGAATAACAGAAAAAAAGACCTAATATGGGGGGGTTGGCATGCTAAAACTTAAGCAGAATATCTCCTTCTCAGGGGTAATACTCTCTACAGTATTGTTTTTAAACACAGGGTGTGGTTTAAAAAATTATTTTATTCCTGATACCCCTCAAGAAACCACAAATACAACATATCAAGAGAGCATCATTCCACCAGAACCTATCGCCTCTTCTAATTCTAATGAAGTGGAGTGTAGTGATGATCTCTCTTCATCTGAAAACAGTTGTAATCGAGGTCAAATCTCACCTCAACAACTCAAAAACGCAAATACTCGTCAAACCGAACAGGGTGTCATGCACACACTCAAAAGCATACGAGGGAAGAAGATCTATATTGAAGAGCGTTCTAATGGATTTGTCTTTCCTAACTATCCAGGGAAAGTTATTGTTTTGGAGATGTTTGGAAAAGATTGCCCCCACTGTACAAGAGAGATACCCATACTTAAACGTATCAAAAAAAGATATCGAGGAGAGCTAGAGGTGATTGCTATCCAATCACAGGGTCGTATGGGACAACGTATTGCTCGTAGTTATATTAACAAATATCGAATCAACTATCCTATTATTGAGGGAGATGATGCTACCAATCTACAATATTTTATACAAAATACTTATGGGTGGACAGGTATTCTTCCTTATATATTAGTTGTTAAAAATGGGATAACAGAGTTCTCCTACTCAGGAGCAGTCTCATATCAAGAGATAAAATCTGATATTGATTCTCTTTTTAAATAAGATAGAGCCATTCAACTCTATCTTAAGTATATACCCCTCAATAAAAGACTACTTTGCCATCTTGTGGTGAGGAAGTTTACATATTAAACTACTCTTTTTCATGAGACTCTTAAGAATAACGCTATAAAATACTTATATTAATTATTTAAACTTTGAGGAGCGATATACTATATGAGGAAAATTTTACTCTCTTTGCTTATACTCTCTACGCTATTATCAGCAAAATCCTACCGTTGGGAGAAGGGAACAACCTTTCTCTCTTTTTTGAAAAAAAACAACATCCCCCAAAAGCTCTACTATAATTTAGACAGTGATGACAAGGAGTTGATGGCAGAGATACGTGCAGGGCAAAAATATACCAAAGATGCCAATAAGATATTGATCCCAGTAACCGATGAGTTGCAGATTCAAATCCTTAAAAGTAATAAAGAGTACAAAATATCTCTTGAACCAATCCCTTTTGATCTGCTTAAAGGCTCCATTCACCTTAAGATAAAGAAATCCTTGGAAAAGGAACTCTATGCCAAAACTCATAGTTGGGGTCTAATCAAATCTCTAAAGCAGGTCTATCACAATAGCATAAAGTTTAATAAGATGAAGAAAGGAGATAGTGTTACTATCTTTTATGAGCAAAAGAGACGAGATGGTAAAGCCATTAGTAATCCCAAAATACTCGCTTCATTAGTTACCATTAACAAAAAAAAGTTTTATAGTTATCTTACCGAGGATGGCAGATATTATGACTCTACAGGCAAAGAGTATCGTAAAATCAAAAAGTCATTTACTCCCTATATCCGTCCTGTAAATCATGTGCGTATCTCCTCAGGCTTTACCCATCGACGCTACCATCCTATTTTGCATCGATACAAGGCACATCTAGGTGTTGATTATGCAGGGCGTATAGGAACCCCTATCAAAGCCACTGCCAAAGGCAAAATCATCTACAAAGGATGGAAAGGTGGCTATGGCAAATGTATTATTATCTCTCATGGAGGTGGTATGCGAAGTCTCTATGCGCACATGAGTCGCTATAGAAAAGGGCTCAAAGTAGGAAGTTATGTTCCCCAAGGAAAAGTGATTGGGTATATTGGATCAACAGGAAGAAGCACTGGTCCACATCTGCATTTTGGTATGTATAAGCATGGCAAAGCCATCAATCCCGGACGCTATGTACAACTCAAAAAGACCAAAATCATTGTCAATAGACTCAAAGGAAAAGCTTATAGAGCCTTACGCAAAAAGGTTGTCAGTTACCGAAAAAAATTCAAACATGTAGAGCGTAGTGGCGATGATCCTATCTATGTCAAAAAGGGCGATTATCTTATCAAGAGAAAAGAGCTTTCTTAGTTCAATTCGCTTTAATCTCTTCTTCTCTTTTTTCAAATTGGCTATCTGTTTCTCTATAGCTCTTGTTGGAATCGACTCCAATTCTCTTGAAATTAATTTTGGATAAGTACTTAAGGTAAAAGAGAAGTGTGACTACTCAAAAGAGAGTAGTCCAAACTTCCTGATAAATGCTTCGTCAATGTTGATCAATCCACGCTCTTGGAGATTGTGGAGTATCTCAGGGCTACAGAGAGTATCGCCTGGCCATTCACGGTTGAAGCCATCGACTTCACTTTTGTTTGTCCCATCAACAATAATAAAAGGTTCAAGAAGCACATCTCGCCCAGCGTCAATGTTGTTGACCACTCGCCAGATAAGCATGTATGGTTCATTGATATCGTTATTTTTTTTCTCAACGATGATGAGTATTTTGAGATGCTCTTTTAGGGGATAGAATTTTTCTATATCACTCATAACGGAAGTGGTTTTATCTACTGTAATGACGCAGATAGGGTTTTTGGTATGGGTAAAGTATTGGCGTAGTTGAGCGATTGAATTGTCGATTTTTTGCATCTTCTGAAGTAGGGTAGTATCCTCTAAAGGGATTTTGACTCCCTGCTTGATCTCATCTGCTGTGGCATCGATTCCTAGTTTCCCGCCTACAAGTGATTCATTAGCACTGTGATCAAGGGCATCGACGATTCCTTGAGTAATGAGTATCTTCTTAGGATCAAGTCGATTGAGGATATGCTCTGTAATGGCAATATCACTCTCAAGAGCAGGGGCATCCTCTCCCACAAAAATAGCATGTTTGACAAAGCTCATCTGTCCTACTCCCCAAAAAGCATGCATGAATTGTTGTGCGTGACCTTTGTAGAGGGTTTTCATTTTGGCGAGTATAAGGTTGTGAAAGACACCATTCTCTGGCATATAGTAATCAATCAAATCAGGAGCCATCGGTTTGAGCATAGGTAGAAAAATACGCTCTGTTGCCCAACCCATATACTTATCCTCAAGTGGGGGTTTGCCCACAACGGTAGCTTGGAATACGGGGTTCTCTTTCATGGTGATGGTCTCAACCTCCATTATAGGATAAGGCTCTTTGAGGGTGTAGTACCCTGTGTGATCTCCAAATGGTCCTTCGATCTCCATCTTTTGAGGATCGACAAATCCCTCTATAACAATATCAACATCTCTTGGGATATAGATATCATTGGTTATGGATTTGACAAGTTGAGCACTTTTGCCACGTACGAAACCATAGAGAAGCAGTTCA
The DNA here is from genome assembly GCA_964515605.1 of uncultured Sulfurovum sp. Lineage (GTDB taxonomy): Bacteria > Campylobacterota > Campylobacteria > Campylobacterales > Sulfurovaceae > UBA1140. Next base: position 19,093 of record CAZEUB010000049.1, read on the forward strand.
AACATTCCATGAGGCATGGGGGCTTGTCCACACCAAATATAGAGTGGATCTCCTCCTATTGCTACAGTCACAGGCATCTTTTTGCCAGCCTTTTGATATTGATCAAAGAAGTGGGAGGCATCCTTGTGAATCTGCCAGTGCATACCGAGATGGTTTTTGTCATACTGCTGGAGGCGATACATGCCTAGGTTTTGCATACTCCCATCAAGACTTTGGGTATAGACCTGTCCCATAGTAATAAAGGGACCACCATCCTCTTCCCATGTTTTAAGAATAGGAAGCTTGTCAAGATTGACACTCTCTTTGGAGATTATTATCTGTTGACACTCTCCCAAAGATTTAGATCGCTTTGGAAAGATATTTTTGAGTGCAAAGAGTTCAGGAATCATTTTTAGCTTCTCGACGAAACCTTTGGGAGGTTTAAGTTTAAGTAGTTTGTCAATACCTTGTGCAATTCTATCTGGATGCTTCTCAAAAATCCTCTCTGTCAATATTTTGTTGGCAAAAATATTCATTAAGATTGGCATCTCATATTTCAGATTTAATCGTCTGTTAATGGGGTTTGTAAATAGAAGAGGGCGAGAATCATCTGTTTTGACCTCGATATAAGCGATATGAGGAATCTCTAACTCCACGTCCAGAGGCTCCTCTATGATCTTTAGGTTACCATGCTCTTTTAGCCATGCGACAACGTCTGTCATATAATACTCCCAATTTTTAATGGGCGTATTATAGCTAAAAAGTGGTTATCTTTGAACTTCTGCTACCACGGCACCACGAAATTCACCCAATTTAAATCCTGTTGCCAAATCAGTAGGGTATTTTTTGAGAATCATTGCTTGGATTTTGGGTGAGATATTCTTGCTGTTACCATGACAGATAAGACAAGGTTTCTCTATCTGTAGAGGTTTATAGACACGATAGTGCTTATTCCCCATATCAATAACCAAAGGTTTTTTGTCATTTTGTGCCTGTAGACGATACATCACCTCTTGATCTACACTATCAGGTTTATTGGCAGGGTTACGATATTTGAGTGCCGTACGTCGTATCTTGACATCTGTTGTTTTGCTATTGTACTCCTCTTTCATTTTGGGTGCCATATTGGTACATGCACCCATGGCAGTTACATGTGATGGATCTTGCTGTAGCATACTCTTAAGTGTGGGCTTGAGGGTACCTATAAAGCCCTTGATATGAAGCATTCCTGATTGTAATACTGAAGTATCTTTGATGTATTTAAATGATGGAGCAGTCACCACCTCTTTGGGTGCAGATTTTTTTTCAACCTTAGGAGCAGGAGCCTCTTTTTGCGTGGTTGCTTGGGGTTGATTGTTACTACATGCCACAAAAAGCAAAGGGGCAAGCATTAGTGTGTAAAATTTACGGTTCATGTTCTTTCCTATGATTTAATATAGTTAAAAGTATAACTATTTTGAGAGTACCATTAGCTTAATTCTGTTTTTTACTTTAACCCCAATTTTGATACGGTCACGTTTTACTTCTTTATTAGCATGCCAAAGAATTTTGCCATTTTTGACTTTGACCCTATGCCATCCATTATTGGAGATGAATACCTCTGCACTCTTGATGCTCTTATCATTGAGTCTTATCTCAACAGTTCTGATGATTTTATCTTTTGGAAAATGGTTGGGTTGCTTAAAGGTTACTCCGCAAAGCTCTTGAAATTTTAGGTAGAGTTTAAAAGGAGCCTTGCCTACAAGGGCAGATCGGTCAATATCATAAGGGTCACTACACTCACCCCCTTTGATCGCACCAATATTTTGATTGAAAACAGCTTGAAAATTGTAGCTTTTGACCACAGCATCAACACGATCATCATACTCACCATAGGGATAGACAAAGAGACGAGGTTCATAATCAAGATGCTTTTTCATCAGTGCTAACCCTTTGTCGATATCTGCATGAAGCTCTTGATCGCTCATCTGTCCATAGTGTCCATGTCCATAACTATGAAACTCTACATCTCCATATTTGGCAATCTCTTTGAGTTGCTTCCAAGAGACGTAATCTTTGTATCTCTCTTGAGTATATTTAACCGCAATAAAGAGGGTAAAGGGGTAGTTAAACTCTCTAAAGATTGAGAGACCATTGGTATAAAAAGTCTTAAACCCATCATCAATGGTGAGTGCTACCCATTTTTCTGGTATCTCTTCATGAGATTTTATCTTATTGACAATATCAATAAGAGGAACGACTTGGTAGTTATTATTTTTGAGGTAATTAAACTCTTTTCTTAGCTCTTTGGTGGAGGTATTGGTACTAGGATATCTGGGGTCATCAAACCTATGATAGACAAAAATATGTCCATCACTCATAAGGTAGGGTGACAAAAGAAGGTAGAGGAAGAGAACTTTTGTCTTAATTTTAAACATTGTCAATCAAAATGGAGCTTAGTCCATCTGCTTTCGTAAAAATGTAGGGGTATCAAGGTAGTCTTCATTATCGTTATTGTATCCACCCACCACTTTTGCACTATGAATACCATTAAGAAGAGATCCATGAACAGGTCGTCTTAGCTCTGCAGTATTGACAGTTGGTTTCTTGCTCTCTTCAGGTTGAATTTGACTCTCAATGTCACTTGGATCTTCAAATCCTGTAGCAATGATGGTTAGTCTAACATGATCAAGTGGAATATCCTCTGAAGTGGTTGTACCAAAGATAATGTTTGCATCCTCATCAGCATTCTCCTCAACAATATCCATCGCCTCTGAGATCTCAGTCAATGGATAATCAGGGTGAATATGGAAATGTACCAAAATACCCATCGCTCCATCAATAGAGAGGTTATCAAGAAGAGGTGACTCAATGGCTGTTTTGGCAGCATCATAAGCCGCAGAGTTTCCTTGTGATTCACCCACACCCATAAGTGCAAGACCACGATGACTCATGACTGTTTTAACATCAGCAAAGTCAAGGTTAATATCATTTGCTCCATGAGAGAGGATAACATTAGAGATACCACTGACTGCTTGAGAGAGTACATTGTCAACCAATCTAAAGCTCTCTCTCATTCCAAGATTCTTCTCTACAATTGAGAGTAGTCGTTCATTTGGAACAACAATAATAGAGTCAGACTCTTTTTTGAGCTCCTCTAGTCCCTCTTTGGCAAGTCGCTTTCTTTTTCGCCCCTCAAAGGCAAAAGGACTTGTAACAATAGAGACAGTTAATGCACCTACCTCTTTGGCTGCTTGGGCAATAATAGGTGCGGCTCCTGTACCTGTTCCTCCACCCAAACCAGCAGAGATAAAGACCAAATCAGCACCATTGAGCATGGTCTTAATACTATCATAACTCTCTTCGGCAGCAGCACGACCTACTTCAGGTTTCATCCCTGCACCAAGTCCTTTGGTCGCATTCATTCCAAGTTGCATCTTGTAGGGTGCAAGAGAGGCATTGAGTGCCTGTGCATCCGTATTGGCAACAAGTAGATCGATCCCCTCTACCCCTTCATTGATCATGTGGTTGATCATGTTTCCACCACCACCACCGACACCGATGGCTTTTATCTTTGCTCCATGAACCCCAGATTGTGACTCTGTAATGTTGAACTCTTCCATTGATTCCTCCTTACCTTTGGTTTAAAATATTTTTTTTGCCCATTCTACAAAACTCTGAATAGGGTTATTTTGATTTTTGGTCTGCTCTTTGCTTAACTCTGCAAAAAGTTCATTGGCACTCTGCTCTTCAAATGATGGTTGAGAGACAGATATTTTTGGTTTTTGTTGAGATAGTGTGCTATTTATAGCAATATCACTGAGCGACTCTTTGGGCATATACTCTTTGGAGTGGAGCATACTCTTTTTTCGATCCAGCTCATACTCTGTAAACTCACCTGTTTCATAAAGCAGTAACCCAATAGCGGTAACATACTCAGGAGAGTCTAACTCTGTAGGCATTTTACGCAAAGCTCTAGGTTTGCCTATACGAATAGGTATATTTGGCATAAGGGCTTGAGCCAACTCTCTGGTTCCTGTAATATGTGTCATCCCACCTGTAAGCATGATCCCTGAACCGATATCATCCTTAAGACCACTTTTGAGAATAGATTTTGCTAGGATGGTTAATGCCTCCTCCATTCTGCTGTAGATAATGTTATGAACTATATCCAATGAGACAACATTTAGGTTCTTATCATCTCCAATAATAGGGAGTTTAACATTCTCTACTGTTTCACTTTGAAGTAGACTACCTTTTGTTATTTTAAGCTCTTCAGCGGTATCTAATGGGGTATGCAGTGCAATGGATAGGTCACTGGTAATATGATTGGAACCTACAGGCAAAAAGTCATTGTACTGGATGGCATTACCTGAATGAATCACCAAATTACTGGTTTGTCCACCCAGATCAATCACAGCAATTCCTCTCTCCTTGTCATCATGATTAATCACAGCAATAGAGGAGGCATAACCACTTAGAACAACTTTTCCAATCTCTATACCTGCTGCATTGACCGCTTTTTTAAGATTTTCAAGACTTGATTTTGCTGTCATTACAATATGGGTATCCACCTCCATACGACTAGCATTCATCCCATAAGGATCTTCGATATAATCTTGCTCATCAATTTTAAATTTATAAGGTAGAACATGTAGGATCTCAAACTCATTAGGGATATTGGCATTATAGAGAGCAGTCTGCATTACTCTATTGATCTCATTGATAGAGATATCATTATTTGGGATATTGACAACACCTGTAGAGTTGGTACTTTTGGCATAAGCACCGGAGATGGAGATAATGGCAGTAGTTATATTGATACCTGAAACACGTTTGGCATCATCTACCGCTTTTTTGATCGCTTTAGATGCCAACTCTATGTTGGTGATGGTACCTTTTTTGATACCTTGAGATTTGGCAATACCATGACCACTAATCTCGACATATCCATCTGTCATTTTCCCAATAATCGCACATATTTTAGTTGAGCCAATATCAATAGCTAAGATGGGTGTACTCAATTTTTAATTCCTTGGATTTATTAATTTTATACTATATACTATTTATAAAATTTAGTAGGATATTTTTTGTCTAATAATTCCATCAGGTTTGATTCGAGATCTTGACTCTTAATTTGATCAGCATTCTGTTTTAAACCCTCTGTTGCATTTTTATCAATTGTGATTAATTTTTGATCAACAATTTTGTAGACAATAACCTTCTTTCCTATAGGTATGATACCTTTTTCTTGGTTAGAAGTAAAGAGTTTAGATGTAAAGTTTGCCATTTCTTGTTCGTTTAAACCTAAATTTTGTTGACTATTGTTTTTGAGTGTTATAAAATCAGAAATTTTTGTCTTCTCTTTGTCAATATTTGTCAATTTAGTTTGTGAAAGATTTGCCATTTTTTCTTTAAAAAGTTCACTTTTGTAAAGAGGCAACACTTCACTTTTCGCCTCTTTGAAGTCTTTGATTTTAGGTTGAATAATATCTACAATTTTAGCAATTACATATCTGTTATTGACAACTTTTGGTTTAATGATGCTTCCTCTCTCTTTATCCTTAAGTGCATCCCAAAATGTTTTGGGTAGTCTAAAATCATTAACATCATAAGTTAATCTTTCATCTTTATCTATCTTCCCTTTTTTGAAAGCAATATACTGTTTGTTAGCATTTTTCTTGGATTTTTGGATTTTGAGATCTTTGATAATTTGATCTTTTGCCTCCTCTAAGGAGAGGTGCTTATCCTCTTTGTCTCTATACTCAAAGCTATGCTTTTGATAAAAATCTTTGATCTCCTCCTCTGTTACATTGACATCATCTGTCTCTACCCAAACAAGATCAAAAGCATACTGTTTTGTTGTCTGAAACTGCTCTTTTCTTACTTCCCAAAAATCTTTGAGTTTTGCCTCATCGATAGTGCTGTTGATGTCATCTTCTGATAGAATTAGATAGTTTAGTTTGTCTGCAATTTCAAAAGCAGTGGTAATTGCTTTGTACTCATTCTCTAATCCTTTATTGTTTAAGAGTGTAAAGGTTTTTTGAATTGCAATGCTGTCACGAAGAGAGGCTTCAAATGTTTTGGTGCTTAATCCACTGTTTTTAAGATAGTTGTTATAGATAGTGCGTTCAAATTTATTCTCTTTTTGAAAAGCAGGAATGGTAGCAATTTTTTGGGCTACCTCTTGATCAGATACCACAATACCAAACTCTTTGGCAAGATTGAGAATTTTTGCCTCTGCTGCCATATTGTTAAGCACTTGATCTTGAAGACCCATCTGTTTTGCTTGCTCCTCGTCAAATTTTCCTTGGAACATCTGATTATATCGGTTGTATAGGCTTCTGTACTCCATCTGGAAGCGATCTTTGGAGAGTTTGATATCACCAACCTCCCCAATACTATTGCTACGCAGTCCAAATGAGAACCCATAGGTTGCTCCTGTAAAGATAAATGATATTGTCGCTATCCAGATGGTGACGATCAAAAATTTATTGTGCTTTTGCATCCAACTAATCATGTGTATATTACCTTAATTTAAAATTTGCATAATTTTAGTCTAGTTGTGGTTAATTATTAATGAAAAAATGATAATAATCGTAGTATATTTAGAGAAAAAATCAAGAGGAAAAGATGAATAATAAAAATCAAGAGATCGCTATAGCCGATCTCAAGCATATATGGCATCCCTGTACACAGATGAAAGATCATGAGAGATTGCCACTAATCCCCATCAAAAGTGGCAAGGGGGTCTATCTTTATGATTTTAATGACAAAAAATATATTGATGCCATTAGCTCATGGTGGGTAAATATCTTTGGACATACCAATGAGCATATCTCCTCTCGAATCAAAGAGCAGTTGGATTGTTTGGAGCATGTACTTTTGGCAGGATTTACACACCAACCAGCTGTTAGATTGGCAAAAAAATTGGTTGAGTTGACCCCCAGAGGGTTAGAGAGAGTTTTCTTTGCTGATAATGGTTCTAGTGCTGTTGAAGTTGCTTTGAAGATGAGCTTCCATTATCACCGAAATAGGGGAGAGGATCGTCCCCTTTTTCTCTCTCTAAGTAACTCCTATCATGGTGAGACTATTGGGGCATTGAGTGTAGGAGATGTGGAGCTTTACAAAGAGACTTATGCCCCTTTATTGCTCTCTTGTATACAGACCCCCACACCCAAAGATCAGAGTAGAGAGGCTGTGGATGAGGCGATTGTCTCCCTCCAAAAAATCGTTGAAGAGCAGGGCAGTAAGATCGCTGCATTTATTATCGAACCACTGGTGCAAGGGGCAGGTTATATGCAGATGTATCACCCCTCTTATATCACACAAGCCAAAGCCATCTGTGAAGCCTATGGTATCCATCTTATTGCTGATGAGATTATGACAGGATTTGGGAGAACAGGGACGATGTTTGCTTCAGAACAGGCATCTGTTACGCCTGATTTTATGACCCTCTCCAAAGGTTTGACAGGTGGATTTCTGCCCCTTGCTGTGGTGATGACCACAGAGGAGATCTATGGTGCTTTCTATTGTGATTATAATGAATACAAAGCCTTTTTGCACTCTCACTCCTATACAGGAAATCCCCTCGCTTGTGCTTCAGCTTTGGCAACATTGGAGCTTTTTGAAGCCACTGATGTGTTGGGTGAAAATCGTAAAAAATCAGCCTATATTCTGAAGAGGAGTAAACAGTTTGAGTTGTTAGACAATGTCAAAGAGGTACGTCAAACAGGGATGATAACTGCCATAGAGCTTCAAGGTTATGCTCCTCAAGAGCGTATAGGACTTCGTGTCTATGAGTATGGGTTAGAGCATGGAGTACTCTTGCGTCCTTTGGGGCATATTGTCTACTTTATGCCACCCTATATTATCACCTATGAGCAGATCGATAAGATGATCGATACCGCGTATGATGCGATCAAAGGGCTTTGATGGGATTAAACTCCATTGATAATTAGCAGACGACAACTGTTCTCTAGGATGGCAACTTTTTTGACCATCTCTGTAAGATCTCGATCATAAGAGATAAGTCCAAACCCTTTGATAAGTAGTAGATGCTCTTTGCTCTCTTGGAAGAAGTTTCGAATCTCATGTGCTGCACGTCTCTCCCAATCATTGAAATTTTGAGGATCATAGACTTTGACCTCTCCTAAGATTTGATCTCCGTAATAGTCCTGAGGGACAACACTACAGTGCTTTAGCGAGTAGGCAGTGGCATAAGGAGGCATGGTATAGGAGATATATTTGGCATTGGGAAAGGCTCTGTAGATATGCTCATGAATAGAGACATCAGGACTTGCTTCATTCCATCGGTAGTCTTTGGCTCTGGAGCAGTTGAGCTCAATAAAGCAATGTGCTTCAACTTGATCTAGGATGGTCTCTTTTTTGTTGATGATAAAGGAGTGGATACCTGTACGTGCTGAGATAGAGCCATGAAAGACGCCAAAATAGTTTTTGCCAAACATAGAATGAGATATATGTTTGATCTCATCAAAAAGATACTTCTCCATATCATAGCCTTATTATTTATTTTTGGTATTATATCGTTTAATGAATTATGATTAAAGGCATACAATGAATATTCCCCATACGCCTGTACTTTTGGATGAGGTATTGGATGGATTCAAAACGATAAAAACGGGTTATTTTGTCGACTGTACACTAGGTTATGCTGGTCACTCTGAAGCGATGTTGAGACGCTATGAGCATATTGGGCATATTGGAATTGATCGAGATGACGAGGCATTGAGATTCTCCAAAGAGCGTCTGCACTCTTATGCTCAGAGAAGTAGACTCTACAAAGGAACATTCTCAACACTTTTTCCTACTCTAAAAGAGAGTCCTATTGTGGGTATTCTGGCAGATTTTGGGGTCTCCTCACTACAGTTAGATAAGCAGGAGAGAGGATTTGGATTTGAGAGTGAGTATCTTGATATGAGAATGGATCAAGAGGCAGTGTTGACAGCTTATGAGGTGGTTAATGGTTATTCTCAAGAGAAGTTAGAGTATCTGCTAAATCACTATGGAGAGGTACGCTCTTATCGAAAATTAGCAGGTGCAATCGTCCAAGCACGCAGTCGCAAACCAATTGAGAGTGCCAAAGAGTTAGCAGATATTATCTCAACTATCATTCCCAAAAGAGGGAAGATACACCCTGCTACTTTGGCATTTCAAGGGATTCGCATAGAGGTCAACAATGAGTTAGGAGAGATAGAAGGACTACTCGATGCACTAGAAGAGCGTGCCAAAAGAGGAGAACTCCAAGGGGCTATTGTCTCTCTTATTACCTTTCACTCTCTTGAGGATCGATTGGTCAAAAATCGTTATAAGAGATGGGCAACTGCTTGTATTTGTGATTCTCAAGCGATGCGTTGTGATTGTGGTAGAGATCACGATTTAGGAAGAGTGCTAACACGAAAACCAATGGTTGCTTCTAAGGAGGAGATCAAAATCAATGCACGTGCAAGAAGTGCAAAATTAAGAACATTTATTTTCAAAGGATAGCTTATGGTAAGAGTGAGAAAAAAAATTAAAAAAGAGGAGAATGGGGTGACTTTGAGCATGGTTCTTATCATGATCTTCTCCCTCTCTTTGGTGCTACTTTTAACCCTTCCTAACATCTATCTTGACAATCAGATCTATAAAGAGAGTCGAGAGATAGCACGTCAGCAGAGGATAGTTGAGACACTCAAAGAGGAGCAGGTTATTATCAAAAATAGACTCGAATCCATTCGCTACAAAGAGGCACTTCTTCAGAGTGATCGGGAAGGGTCAGAATGATTAGAAAATTTTTGGAGTTTGCCATTGATCGACCTGTTCTAAACCATATTTTTATGGTTTTTATGATTGTGTTGTCGATTTTTGCTTATCAGAATATTGCCAAAGAGATATTCCCCGCATCAACTTTGGATCAGATCTCGGTTTCAGGAGGCTATGTAGGTGCTAGTGGAGATGTTCTGGATAAGATGGTTGTTAAGGGTATTGAGGATGAGATGAAATCTCTCTCCGAGATTGATACCATTGAGAGTACCATCCAAAATGGCTCTTTTCGGATTCTAGCTGATATCAAAAGTGGTAATGATGCACAGCTCGTATTAGGGGATGTCAAGGATATTATCTCCAATACCAAACGGGATCTTCCTTCTGATATGGATGAGCCTATTGTTAAGGTGGTGGTGCATGAGTATCCTCTTATTATGGTGGCAATTTCTGGAACTGTAGGTACCAAAGCCTTGATCGATGTGGCTGACGATCTTAAAAGCAGACTCTCCTTGATCAATAATCTTAGCGGTATTGCTATTCGTGGAGAGTCAGATGAGGAGATATTAATCTCTTTGGATCAAAAGAAAATCGATGCCTATGGACTCTCCAAACAGGCCGTCTATAAAGCAATCTCATCACTCTCTTCTATCTTCCCTGTTGGGACAATCAAACAGCAAGGGAGTCATCTCTATATCTCGACAATTAATGGTGAAAAGAGTAGAGAGAGATTAGAGGAGACTCTTTTGAGTGTCAATGGCAAACGCTTTTATCTCAAAGATATCGCAACGGTAAGTTTTGATTTAGGCGATCCCAAACAACTCTCTCATTACAATGGTAAACCCAATATCTCGCTTGATATCAAAAAAACCAAAGAGGGAAATGCTATTGCCTTGGTCAAAGAGATACGTCAAATTCTCAAAGAGTATAACCAAAAGTATGAGGGAAAGATAGTTTTTGATGCCTATACCGATACCTCTGTTTGGATTAAAAACCGTCTAAATTTGGTCTCTTCTAATATTATTTTTGGTCTTATTTTGGTAATGTTGGCACTCTTTTTGACGCTGAATTATCGTATTGCATTTGTGGTAGGGATAGGTATTCCTACCTCATTTATGATCACCTTGATCTTTGCAGATGCGATTGGATACAGTCTTAATATGTTGACACTCTTAGGGGCGTTGATCGCATTGGGGATGTTGGTTGATGAGGCGATTGTTGTTGCAGAGAATATCTATCGACATATAGAGATGGGCAAATCCCCTAGAGAGGCAGCGATTGATGGTGCAGTAGAGATGTTCCCTGCGATAATAACAGCAACACTTACTACGGTTTTTGCCTTTTTGCCTCTGTTGATTATGACAGGTAAGATGGGAATGTTTATGAAAGTATTGCCTGTCATGATCTCAATCTTGCTACTAAGCTCACTCTTTGAGGCATTTTATTTTTTGCCTTTGCACTCCAAAGAGTTCTACTCTATTGGTACCATTACGCATATCTCAGATAGACAAAGCTCTTTTTGGGAGAGAACCATTACTCTCTATCAGAAGATACTAAAGGGGTTATTACACTACAAAAAAACCTCTCTACTTCTTTTGGTTGTGGGAATTTTATTGGGGACGGTGGCTATGATCAAAGCGACCAAGTTTCAGCTCTTTCCTGAGTTTGATGTGCAACAGGTTTTTGTCAATGGTAAGATCAATATAAACCATGAACTAAAAGAGACAGAGGGTTATATTACCAAGGTTGAAGAGGCACTTCTAAAGAAGCTAGACAAAGAGAGCGTAGAGTCAATTACCTCAGTAATTGGATATCGAATGAATGCAGATCAGAGCTTTGAGACAGGAGAGAATCTTTTTCAGATCTTTGTTAATCTTCATGAGAAGGCTCCTGAGAATTTTTTTGATATCTATATCAATCCTATTTTTTCTTTGGAGTATGATGATCATGATATGATACGCCAAAAAAAGGCACAAGAGATTGTTACTCAGATTCAAAATGAGGTCTTATCCAAGATAGAAGATCTCAAGGTAGATGGGCAAAAGGTCTTTGAGGAGTTTAATATCTTTGCTCAACAGACAGGTATTGTGGGGCATGATATTGAGATAGGTTTCTCTTCTGAAAAAGAGCAATCAATACTCGATGCTATCGCCCGTGTAGCAAAGAGGCTAGAGAGTATCAAAGGGGTGCATGATATCTCCAATGATGCCAACGAGGGAGAGAGGGAGTTGAAACTTCGTGTCAATGAATATGGGCAGTCTCTTGGGCTTAGTGAGGGGTATATTATATCTGAGTTGCGTGGATCATTTTTCAAAGGGGAGTATGCCAAAGCCTTCAATCAAGAGGGGTTGGTGCGTATCAAGGTAGAAGATCGATACAAAGATCAGATTGAGAGTATCCAAAACTTTAAAGTCACCACACCTGAAGGGCTGATTGTCTCCCTTAATCAAGTATGTGATTTCTATTATCAAAAAAGTTTTGTCCGTATCTTTAAGGAGGATGGAGACAAACTCTACTCACTCTTTGCACGAGTTGATAGCCAAGAGATTGTTGCTACAGAGGTAATGAAGCAGATCGCTCCACTGCTTAATGAGATCAAAAAAGAGGGTATCAAGATTATTATCAAAGGAGAAGAGAGAGAGAACAATCAGATGAGACGAGAGATGAGTCAAGCAGGATTGATCGCTATTTTCTTGATTTTTATTACACTGGTATGGATGTTTAACTCTTTTGTTCAACCTCTTATTATCATCTCTATTATCCCTTTGAGTATCTTGGGGGTGTTGGTTGGGATCAAACTGATGGGGATTAATCTTACACTACCTGGTGTTATGGGTATTATTGGATTGGCAGGAGTGGTGGTTAATGATGGATTGATCATGCTCTCTTTTGTTCGTGATGGGAAGAGCCATGAGGAGATTTTGAGACTAGCAGGTTATCGTCTTCGTCCGATTATTCTTACCTCTATTACTACAGTATTGGGACTCTCCTCTTTGATCTTCTTTGCGAGTGGTCAGGCATTGATTCTGCAACCTATGGCAATTAGTTTGGGATTTGGGGTTGCATGGGCAACGGTTTTGAATCTCTATTTTGTCCCTTTGATCTATGCGGTGATCTATCGTATAGATAGAGAGAAGGGATAGGTATGATCAGAAGATTGAAGAGTAATTATAGACTCTATAGGGGATCAAACTTCCCCTACTGTTTTCAGAAGAGGAGTCGATATCCTTATGATGTATTATTAGGAGTAGGGGGAAATATTGGTGATGTACGACGACGATTTAATCATCTTTTTATCTATCTACAACGCTCTCGGTTTATAGAGATTATTGAGACAGCTCCAATTCTCAAAAATCCACCATTTGGTTATCTTGATCAAGATGATTTCTACAATTCATTAATCTATGTGAAAACCTGTTTAAAACCTAAAGCACTTTTACGCTATATTTTGTCTGTAGAAGATAGGTTCGGGCGTAAGCGTCTGTTTCAGGATGCTCCTCGAACTTTGGATATTGATATAATTTTTTATGAGGAGGTAATGATGAAGAGTAAACAACTGATCCTTCCTCATTATGGATGGAGGCAACGGGATTCCGTGCTTTTGCCTCTCTCAATGATGAAGAGTGCTTATCCAAGAGAGCAGTATGCAAAGAGATGATCTAAAAGAGTTATCTGTTACCCTTGAAGAGATAAGAGCGTTTCGTAAAGAGATGCTCTTGATGCATGGGGTACTGGCAACAGATATGGTAGAGAGCCATCAGGTGATCAAGGAGGTATCGGAACTCTTTGTTCAAAAAGGGCTAGAGAAAGTTTGGCTTGATAAGCTATTGGCTCTTTTTGTAGGTACTGAGATGGAGGAGGAGAGAGAGATATTACTCTCCTATGTTCTTGATGAACTTGATCAAAAAATTCTCTCCAAAGAGGAGGATCTTAGCGGACAAAAGATTCATATTTTGTTGGGTGCTACAGGTGTTGGCAAAACCACATTGGTAGGTAAGCTAGGTGCAAGATATACCTATTTGTTAGATCACTCATATCGTGTGGCATTTTGTAATATGGATCGACATAAGCTAGGAGCCAAAGCACAACTTGCTGGATATAGTGATGCGATGGAGATCCCTTTGATAGATCTGGACTCTATAAAAGAGGGGTATGATAGGGTTATGGTTGATACCTCAGGGCTTTATGACCAAAGTCTAGTAGAGCTTAAAGATCTATTGAATCAGCTCTCCTCTACTGATTATGAGATAGAACTCTCTTTGGTTCTCTCGGCAACTGCCAAAGAGTCAGATATGGTACATCTCATGGAGATTTTTGATGCGTTTGAGATTGGAAGTTTTATCTTTACAAAATTGGATGAGACAGACAATATCTCTGATATGATACGTTTTTTGATGCGTTATGACAAACCCATAACCTATCTGAGTGTGGGACAGGAGATCCCCGAAGATTTGATGGTGGCATCAAACGAGTATATCCTAAAAAAATTTATGACAAAAAGAGAAGAGCATGGCTAAAAAAGTACTGGTTGGAATGAGTGGAGGTGTAGACTCTACAGTGACAGCTCTACTGTTACAAAAAGAGGGGTATGAGGTGGTAGGTGTCTATATGAAGCTTCATGAAAAAGAGGGCTATCATGAAGAGAACTATAAAAAAGTAGAGAGGGTAGCAAACTATCTTAATATTCAAGTATATTTCCATGATCTCTCTGAGGATTTCAAACGAGAGGTTTATGACTATTTTGTAGAGACCTACCAAGAGGGGTTAACACCTAATCCTTGTGTGATGTGTAATCGTACCATTAAATTTGGAAAAATGGTTGAGTTTGCTGATCATCTAGGCATTGAGAAGGTGGCTACAGGACACTATCTTAATTGTGATGGAAAATTCTTTTATACTGCTAATGATGAGAGTAAAGATCAGAGTTATTTTGTGGCACAAGTTCGCAAAGAGATTTTGCCTAGATTGATCTTCCCCTTGGGAACTTGGATCAAGGATGATGTCAAGTTATATGCCAAGAAGATAGCCCCTCTACAGGACTTTGCCACCCAAAAAGAGAGTAGTGAGATCTGTTTTGTAGAGAATAACTATACTGAAATTCTTGAAAAACATATGGATATCGACCGAGAAGGTGAGACGATCTATTCTGATGGTACAGTCGTAGGAAAGCACAAAGGTTATATGCACTACACCATTGGAAAACGGAGAGGATTTACTGTTGATGGAGCACATGATCCTCATTTTGTTTTGGCAATCAAACCAGAAAAAAATCAGATAGTAGTTGGTAAGAGGGCAGAGCTAGAGGTAAGTAATTTTAATATTAAGAGAATTAATCTTTTTCAAGAGATTGATGGTTGTAACTTAACAGTCAAGGTACGTTATCGAACACGGGCTATCTCTTGTGATCTCTTCTTGGAAGGGGAGAGAGGTAGAGTGGTTTTGAGAGAGCCAGTTTTTGGTCTAGCCTATGGTCAGGTGGCTGTTTTTTATGAAGATAATAGGGTTGTTGGATCGGGAATTATCTGCTAGAGAGACAATCCTCTCTTTTTGGGTGATAGATAGAGTAGTTGCTCTTTTTGATCAATTTTAAAATCAAATTGTTCAAAAAAATTCATTCCCAAAAGACCATCTGCATCTTCCCTTTTGAATGAACCAAGAGTAATACGAAAGTCTTTAAGTTCAATCTCCTCTATTTTGAGACTATCTGCATGGGCTAACTGGGCAATAATCTCTCCTCCTGCTGTATTTAATAAAATCTCTTTTTCTATAGTGATAGAGGGGAGTTTCTCCTCATCAACAAATGTATAACTCGCTCCTGTATCAAGTAGTAGTATTAAGGGAGTATGATTAATTTTAACAGTAAGGGTGTAGTGTGATCCTATTTTATTTAGAGGTACTTTATAAGTATATTCAGATCTCTCTTGCTCTTTTTTTGCAATCTTTTTGAGAAGTCTTTGGGCTTTTGTGTAGTAGATTGAGGTATTGCTAATCTCTTGGAGAAGGCTATTGGACTCTTCATAATTATCAAAGTGGTAGTAGAGTTGTGCTAACTGTATGGTGTAGTTCTCATCCTCAAAATCATCATGAAGCCTTTGGAAGATAGAGAGTGACTCTTTGAACATTTTTTGATTTAGATAATAGGTAGCAAGATAGTGTTGCATCGATTGAGAGTTTGGTTCAATATCGATATAGTACTCTATCTCTTCAATGGTCTTTTGGGGAGATGTTGCTATCTTCTCTTTGAAGTAGTTTTCCAATTTTTTTTGACAAATCTTGATCTCCTCCTCATCCCCTTCAAGATAAAATGCCATAGCATCATAGAAGTTCCCTTTTTTTAGTAGCTCTTCAAAAGAGAGTTGTATAGAGGGGGTGATCTCATTGCTCTGGTTAAACTTTTGGATAATCTCTTTGGTTTGAATAGGCTGATAGTTGATACTATCTTCCTCTTTTTTCTTTTTGATAATTTTGTTTAGATTTTGATCCATAGTGCTAGAGGAGAGGATCTGCTTTTTATCATATAGATGAGCTTGAATCTTATCTATTTCACTATAGAAGAGATGAAAATTCCACCCTATAAAGATACCTGCCATCAGAGATAAAACAATTTGAAACATATCGAATCCTTTGGGTTTATTTTATAGTAAAAATACTTAATCCCCCTCTACCTTATCATCACTCTGTTATAAAAATAAGGGTAAAATTCGCTTAATTATTATGATAAGGTAGATAAAAATATGACAGGATATATGCTTTTTTCTGGTACAGCCAATCAAGAACTTGCCCAAGAGATATCAAAGTATCTCGAACAACCACTCTCCAAAGCAAAAATTACTAAATTCTCAGATAATGAGATCAATGTAAAAATAGAAGAGAGTGTTCGTGGGAAGGATGTGTTTATTCTTCAGCCTACTTCTGCACCTGCAAACTTTAATCTGATGGAGCTTTTGATTATGGTGGACGCACTAAAACGCTCCTCTGCACGATCTATTACAGCCGTGGTTCCCTATTATG
The DNA here is from genome assembly GCA_964515605.1 of uncultured Sulfurovum sp. Classification (GTDB taxonomy): domain Bacteria; phylum Campylobacterota; class Campylobacteria; order Campylobacterales; family Sulfurovaceae; genus UBA1140. The sequence goes on from CAZEUB010000049.1 coordinate 35,824, forward strand.
GTTACGCACGTCAAGATAGAAAAGCAGAACCGCGTGTTCCTATCTCTGCTAAATTGGTTGCTAACCTAATGGAGACAGCAGGGATTACACGGGTTGTTACTGTCGATCTTCACGCTTCACAGATTCAAGGATTTTTTGATATTCCTGTAGATAATCTCTATGGTGCGGTACTCTTCAATGACTATGTCAAATCAAAAAATCTCAAAAATCCTATTGTAGCAAGTCCTGATATTGGTGGGGTGGCAAGGGCAAGATATTTTGCTAAGACCATGGGGTTAGAGATGGTTATTGTCGATAAGAGACGAGAGAAGGCCAATGAGTCAGAGGTGATGAATATCATTGGAAATGTTGAGGGCAAAGATGTTATCATGATTGATGATATGGTAGATACCGCAGGTACAATGGTCAAAGCAGCCGCTGCACTCAAAGCCAAAGGGGCTACATCAGTAATGGCATGTTGTACCCACCCTGTGCTTTCTGGACCTGCGTATGAGCGTATTGAGAGTGGAGAGCTTGATGAGTTGGTTGTTACCAATACCATTCCTATTCGTCAAGAGTCACCTAAAATCAAGGTACTCTCAACGGCAAAAATGCTAGGAGAGGTTATTCGACGAGTATATAATAATGAGAGCGTTAACTCTCTTTTTGAGACGAACTAAATGGCACAGAATATACCGCAATCAAATATTAGAAACTTTTCCATTATCGCACATATCGATCATGGTAAATCAACACTAGCAGATCGTATTATTCAGGAGTGTAATGCGGTAGTAGATCGTAAGATGTCTGCACAGGTAATGGATACCATGGATATCGAAAAAGAGCGTGGTATTACCATCAAAGCACAATCGGTTCGTCTCGATTATGAGCGTGATGGAGAGCACTATATCCTTAACCTGATTGATACCCCAGGTCATGTTGATTTCTCCTATGAGGTGAGTCGATCCCTCGCCTCATCTGAAGGGGCGTTGCTTATTATTGATGCTGCTCAAGGGGTCGAAGCTCAGACCATTGCCAATGTCTATATTGCCATGGAGAATGATCTTGAGTTGATCCCTGTGGTTAATAAAATTGATCTACCTGCAGCTGAACCTGAGCGTGTTCTTGAGGAGGTTGAGGATGCGATTGGTTTGGATTGTACCGAACACTCTTTGGTCTCTGCCAAGACAGGAGTTGGCGTTCCTGAGCTTATTGATGCCATTGTGGATCGTATTCCTGCCCCTTCTGGAGATGAGAATGCCCCTACCAAAGCATTGATCTATGACTCATGGTTTGATAACTATCTAGGAGCATTGGCACTGGTGCGAATCTATGAAGGAGGAATCGAAAAGGGTCAGAAGATTCAGATCATGAGCACCAAAGAGGAGTATCAGGTTTTGGATTTGATGTATCCCAACCCCATTGCCCCAATCAAGACAGATGAGATTAAGACCGGTGAAATTGGTATTGTGGTAACAGGACTCAAGAGTGTGGATGGTCTACAGGTGGGAGATACTGTTACAGATGCCAAGAATCCTACTTTAGAGTCTATTGATGGATTTGAGTCTGCTAAGCCTTTTGTCTTTGCAGGTATCTATCCCATTGAGACAGATAAATTTGAGGATCTTCGGGATGCACTCAATAAGCTAAAGCTCAATGATAGCTCTATCTCTTTTGAGCCTGAGTCCTCTTTGGCATTGGGTTCAGGATTTAGAACAGGCTTTTTGGGGATGTTGCACATGGAGGTGATCAAAGAGCGTCTGGAGCGTGAGTTTAATCTGGAGTTGATTGCATCAGCCCCTACGGTTGTCTATGAGGTAGAGAAGAGTGATGGTACGCGTATTGAGATTCAAAATCCCTATGATATGCCAGAGATTCAGAAGATTAGAACTATCTTTGAGCCATATATCAAAGCAACCATTCTTGTACCCAATGACTATTTGGGTAATGTGATCAAGCTACTCAATGATCGTCGTGGTATTCAGGTTAAGATGGATTACATCAATGCAGAACGTGTTCTTTTGGAGTATGATCTGCCGATGAATGAGATTGTGCTTGATTTTTATGATAAGCTCAAAAGCACAACCAAAGGGTATGCTAGTTTTGATTATGAACCTATTGGGTTTAGACCAGGCGATTTGGTCAAGCTAGATATCAAAGTGGCAGGAGAGGTGGTTGATGCACTCTCGATTATTGTTCCACGAGAAAAAGCCCGTACCCGTGGTCTTGCTTTTGTAAAATCACTTAAGGATTTGATCCCTAGACAACTCTTTGAGGTGGCAATTCAAGCCAGTATTGGTAATGATATTATTGCCAGAACCAACGTCAAGTCAACAGGTAAAAATGTAACTGCAAAGTGTTATGGTGGGGATATCACCCGTAAACGTAAACTGCTTGAGAAACAAAAAGCAGGAAAAAAACGGATGAAGGCAATTGGCTCAGTCAATGTCCCTCAGGAGGCATTTATGGCGGTGCTTAAGTTAGATCAATAGAATAAAGAGACTCGATTTCTCTTTTGGAGGACTCCCCTTCACAAGAAGTTTTAGGGGAGGGTGGTTGTCAATTACCCTTGTGCTTCAGAGAAGAGCTGTTTTGCTTTGGAGACATGAAACTTAAGTCCAATCTCCTCTTCACTACATCCAAGTGCCAGTGCTACCATCTGTGGCATATGTAGTACAGGAAGCTCTATATCTCTACCGATTACTTTACCCACATCATCTTGGTAGGTATCCATTTTGAGGTGACAAAGTGGACAAGGTGTCACCATCATATCAGCATTGTTATCAATCGCATCAACCATGGCATTTCCTGCAAGTACCTCTGAGGTATGGTTTGCTTGAAGCTCTACATGGAATCCACAACACTTATTTTTGTGGTCATACTCTACAGGATGCCCCTCTAGCGCATCAATAAGACTATCAAGAGAGGTTGGCACATAAGGATTTTCCCCATTATTGCTTCCGTGATGCAATTCAGAGGGACGAATATTATGACATCCATAAAAAGGGGCAATATTAAAGTTACTTAGAGGTACTTTGACCTTGTCTTTGATATTCTCCAACCCATACTCATCAACCAAAGTATAGAGAAAATGCTTGATCTCTACACTCCCTTTGTACTCCAATCCTACCTCGGCAAGTTTCTCATTGACCCTTGCTTTGAGCTCTGGATTGGTATCAAGAGCATGCTTGGTCATGGCAGAGTTGAGTTGGCAGGTGTTACAGATTGTAATCATGGTCAGTCCAAGTTTCTCTGCGTAACAGATGTTTCTCGCATTAAGTACATGAGCTAAAAACTCATCAAAATCTTGTAGATGTGAAGCACCACAACAAGATGCCTCCTCTAAGATGGTAATCTCTATTCCTAACTTCTCAGCTACTGCAAGAGTAGATGACAGTAACTCTGGGGTCGATTGTTTGGCTGTACAACCTGTAAACAGTGCATATTTAAATTGGCTCATCTTCTCTCCTTATAGCTTATTGGTCATTGAGATATCGATCAATTTCTGTACCTCGTCTAGGTTTTTGATCTTTGGCATATTGTCAACCCATGGCAATCCATCTTGCCAGTGAATTTTACCAGCTTTGAGCATCTTTATTGCAGTCTTAAGATGCTTGTACATGCCCAAATAACCCTCTGAGTAGACCACGATGTCTGCTTCATCCAAGAAACCATGTTTACGAATACTATGCACAAATCCTTCAGCGTGACGGGTAGCAACATTGCTTACGGCAACTCTCTGCTCAAACTGCATGTTGTGAAGCTTGGTAATCTTCTCAATAGGATTGATCTCTTTTGGACAGGCTTCGGCACACTCAAAACATTTGACACAATCCCAAACTCCTTGAGCAGGTTGAGCGGTCAGTTCAAGTCTCTCCTTACCTGCATTATCTCGCGTATCAACCGTAAATCGATAGGCTGCCACAAAGGCCGCAGGACCAAAGTAATCCTCATTAACCTCTAGTGCAGGACAGGAGTAGTGACACGCCCCACACTGAATACACAAGTCTGAATCCAAGAAGTTATTAAACTCTTCGATACTCTGCTTGGTCTCATGTTCAGGATGAGGATCGACATCAGTAACCACATAGGGTTTAATGGCTTCATGTTTCTCCCAGAAGTCTGATTTGTCAATAATCATATCTTTTACAGAGCGTTTTTTACTCTGTGGTTCAATAACCAATTCATTATTAAAAAGGTTCAAAAGCTCCATAGCATTCTGCTTACATGCTAAAGTGGCTTTGCCATTGACCTTAACAGCACATGCACCACAAATACCATGACGACAAGATCGACGATAAGAGAAAGAGCCATCATGCTCCCATTTGATGCGATTCATCACATCCAAAATCAATTCATCTTTTCCAATCTCCATCTCATAGCTTTTATAATATGGAAGATAATCTGTCTCAGCGTTAAATCTAAATGCTTTTATCGTTACTTTTCTACTATCACTCATCAGATCTCCTCCTTAGTATGATCTTTCTTTTGGTTCAAATTTACCGAGGACTACCTCGCCCCACTCAGTGGTAATATTATAATCTTTGTCCATATAAGCATAAGTGTGTTTCAAGAACTTCTCATCATTTCTCTCAGGGAAATCCTCACGATAGTGACCTCCACGACTCTCTTCACGATTCAATGCCCCCACAACAATAAATTTGGAGAACTCCAACATGTGTCCTAGCTCTATCGCCTCTTGAAGATCTGTATTAAAAGTATTGGACTTATCATCAATACGAATATTCTTAAATCGCACAAGAAGTTCATCAATAAGCTTCAGTTGTCTCTCCAGAGACGCTTTGCTTCTAAAGACCCCTGCATCAGCAGTCATTCCATTTTGAAGCTCCTCTCTAATACCAGGAACTGACTCCATGCCGTTAGAGCTTTTGATTCTATTAATCTCCTCTAACATCCCCTCAGCATCAGAGACTTTAGCAGGACGAAGCTCAATCCCTTCATCAAGTGCTTTAACCATATTCTCTCCTGCATGGCGACCAAAGAAAAGAGCCTCAAGAACTGAGTTTGCCCCTAATCTGTTTGCCCCATGTACCGATACACAACTACACTCACCTGCTGCATAGAACCCTTCGACCATTTCTGTTGGGGATTTTCGAACTTGACAGTTGATATTGGTTGGGATTCCTCCCATAGAGTAGTGAGCAGTAGCAGAGATATGAATTGGCTCTTTGAGCATATCTTGACCTTGAAATGCGATAGCAAGTTCTCTAAGCTCTGGTAGTTTAGTAAGAATAATCTCAGGATCAAGGTGGGTAAGATCAATATTGACAGATTGTCCATCTTTGCCAACACCTCTTCCTTGACGCACCTCCTCCATAATGGCACGGCTTACAACATCACGACTTGCCAACTCCATTGCATTAGGAGCATATTTGGACATAAATCGTTCCCCTTCAGAGTTGAAGAGTCGTCCCCCCTCACCACGAGCAGCTTCAGAGATCAATACCCCTGATCCTCCTAATCCACTTGGGTGAAACTGTACAAACTCCATATCTTCAAGTGGCAGACCGTGACGAGCAACTATAGAGAGAGAATCACCTGTGTTGGCATGGGCATTGGAGTTAAATCGATAAGCTCTGGCATGTCCACCTGTCGCAAACATGGTTACTCTTGCATTAAAAATAGCTGGTTCTGAGTTGCGAAGATTATAAGCTACAACTCCTGATACTTTACCATCCTCATAGAGAAGATCTGCACAATACCACTCATCAAAAACCTCAATACCAGCTCTGTTGGCTTGTTCATAAATGGTTTGCAGTAGGGTCAGTCCTGTTCTATCTTTTGCATAGCATGCTCTTGGTTTACTCTGCCCTCCAAAAGGTCGAATAGCAATATCTCCCTCTTCATCTCTTGAGAAGACAGCACCCATTCTCTCTGCCCAACGAATGGTCTCAGGTGCCTTACTACACATCAACTCAACACAATCTTGATCTGCTAAGTAGTCTGAACCCTTGACGGTATCAAACTCATGAAGTTCGGTACTATCATCTTTGTGAAGTGCTGCATTGATTCCCCCTTGGGCAGCTCCTGAGTGACTTCTAAGTGGGTGGAGCTTTGTAATAACTGCTGTTCTTTTTCCTGCTTCAGTTAGCTCTTTGGCTGCAGCCAATCCAGCTAACCCCGCACCAACAATTACAGCGTCATATTCGTAGATCTTAACATCCATACTGCCATGTCCTTTAATTAAATAAGAATTTATAGAGATTATATCTTAAGCTACTAAAGAGGGGTGTTAATTGTATAAGCATAATTATTAATGACATTAAGTATGTTACAATTCTTCCATAAGAACTAAGGAGTTGTGGTGAATAGAGAAGATTATCTAATAAAAAAGTTAAGTTCAACCTATATAGGTGATGATGGTGCAGTAGTTGGTAATAAAATTTATAGTATGGATGCTTTTTTTGAAAATATACATTTCAAGCGAGAGTGGATGAGTCTCACCCAAATTGCCCGTAAAGCTATGCTCATCAATCTCTCTGATGCCATAGCGATGAATGCCAATCCCCAATATGCTCTAGTAACACTATCTCTTCCATTGGATATAACCAATAAAGAGATTGATGAGATACTCCATTCTCTTCAACAGACAGCAAAAGCCTTTGGGTGTGAGATTATTGGAGGGGATACAATTAGCGGAGAAAGGCTTGATTTTACTATTACTATTATCTCAGAATCAAGCAATCCTCTTACAAGGAAAGGTCTCAAAGATGGCACTCTTTTGGCATATACAGGTCATCTAGGTGAGAGCAAACGAGATTTAAATCGCCTCTTTAATGGTGAAAAAATTTCAAAAAATTCTCGTTTCATAGAGCCTGTTTTACGTCAAGAGTTTATTAGAAAATCACGCCCATACCTCTTGGCTGGTATGGATATCTCTGATGGATTATTTTGTGACACCAATAAACTATTGGCTTATAACAATAAGGGATTTGAGCCATTAATAGAGATAAGCCATGAGATAGGAAGCAGTGGTGAGGAGTACGAGATGCTCATAGGATTTGACGAAAAAAACCTCTCCAAAATAGAAAAAATAGCCCATGAGACCAACACAACAATTACACCATTTGCTAAGGTTATAAAAGAGAAGAGACAATACCCATGCACGGATCATCATCTCTAAAAAGAAGTCTATAAAATTCAGTCCCCACTGTTGTCTTATCGACTGATGGCGTAATAGTATATAAAGTGGGACTATGAGATGAGAGATACTAAAAATAGGAAGAAAAAATATCCCTTACTCATAGAAAAAGTATACCCCTTATTTGTGTTTTGATTGTGAAGCAATTGTTTAGAAATAGTGATAATAGATAATTTTATAGCTTTATTTGGTTGTTTGGGTTTTTGAATTACTGTCTTAGATTTTAGGGGCATTATAGAGAAGGGCATAAAATATCACTCTCTTTATTAAATTTTTTCTGTCAATTCTTGAGCAATCATCTCAGCCTGCTTCAACACCGTTTCAGTAGCTAGTTTTTGCATATCTGGTGGATAGCCAAACTGTCGCAGTGTTCGTTTGACTATAACTTTAAGTTTAGAACGGACACTCTCTTTTATAGTCCAGTCTATCGAAGCATTTGCTTTTACCCTCTCTGTTAGAACAACAGCAAGTTCACGAAGCACATCTTTTTCCATCAGCTCTTTTGCACTGTCATTATTAGCAATAGCACTGTAAAAAGCATATT
>CAZEUB010000050.1:0-18329 GCA_964515605.1 uncultured Sulfurovum sp.
TCTATGGATTGCCAATCATTACCACCAAAATCGCTCACTAATCTCATCTGATTGATAGGATAACCTATCTCATAAAGCTCTCTCATGATATTTACCATATCATCTGCTATGGCTCTATTAACTATCAACTCCCCCACTCTATCCTCTCCTTGAAAATCTATATAACTTAGCCGTATATAGCGTAAATCTTCTATATCCACAGGACAACCCCTATGCCAAGAGTTCCCCTCTACCATCTTCTCTTTGAGTTTTGGGGATATATTATATATCTTGGCATGAAACTCTGCCATAAGCGATAGTGAAAACAAGATTATTATAAGTAATGCTTTGTTCATTATTTACCTTTTAATTTTTAGTAGAATAGTAGCAAAAAAAAGTTTTAAATAGTAAAGCATATTTTTTCTTTGTTTCATTATCTTTGAAAAAACAACTCAAATCAATGCTCAAATTTAAATGTAGATGATGAAGTTTTGAGGGAGGTGTTTTTGTAGGCAAGATATAATAATCTAATGAAAATATTTACCCAATACATCCTCTAAAAAAAGAGGATGCTCCTCAAGATAGATACCTACACCAAGCACAAATAACACAAACCCAACCAACATCATAATCTTCACAACACTATAAGGTCTCTCTCCTACAACCTCACCACTCTGTCCGTTGATAGCGTAGTTGTAGGTTTTGCCTCTCCAGTTGAACTCTGCAATCCAAACAGGAAAAAGAGCATTTTTATAGGTGGTATTGCTATATTTAGTATCCACAAAGTCTATCTGCTGTTGGTCTCCACCTATATCTCGTCTTATATCTCTACGGATGACTCTATCCATCTTTATCTTGGCGAACTCAAATCCATTATCTAGCCCTATTGTGTACTCCTCTGATTCAAAACCTGATAGATATTTTTCATCATACGGTAACAGTTTAGTAGTATCCCAAGGTGATAGACTCTCTAAAATGGAATGAGAGATAGTTTTGGATGCACCTACAGTTATATCATCAAAAGAGTTAGATACAGCACCCTCGACAGGAGTCCATCTAATTCTAGCTTCTCTTTGTATAACTCTTTGCTCTCTACCATCTACTATAACTGTTTTTTCGACATTGACATAGTAGATAGTACCCCTTTGACCTCTGTATCTACTATAGGTCTGACTATCATAAGTCCAATGAGGCAGATAGTATCCTACTAACTTCTCATCTCCTGTTGCCAACTCTTTTAGTTTGGATGGTGCAAACCAAAGCGAACCGAGCCATTTTTTGAATCTGATAAGTACTTAACCAAACGAAATATTGAAAAGTGTTAAATCCCTAAAACTCGGTATCATAGATAGGGTGATTAGTTACAAAAAAAGATTTAAAAGGACTAGAGAGGTTTTTGATGGGTTATTTATGGTATAATTCTATAAGGAGTTAACCTATGACAAAAGAGCAGATATTAGACTATCTTAGAGAGATAAAAGTCAACTCTATATTTAAAGAGATAGGGCTTTTTGGGAGCTATGCAAAAGATAGTTCTGATTGTTTTAGTGATATAGATATTGCAATTAGGGTTGATAACCAATATCTAAAAACACATGATGTATGGGATTATTTTGATGCAATCAAATCTCTTCAACGCTCTATTTTAGAGCAGTTTCATATAAAAAGTGATATATTTGATTTGGATAGCATTAGTCCATTTAAAGAGCAGGTTATAGAGGATATTATATATGTCTAAAGCTTATAGTAGATTAGAAACCATACTCAAAAAAATAAACTTTATAGAAGATATAATTATTGATAGTGGCAATATAACCAAAGCTTTAGAAGATGAAAAAAGTGCTAGAGCGGCTATATTAATGCACTTTACCTCTATTGCTGAACAGTTTAACAAGTTGGCAAAAGATGGTGAGTTTGAAATTTTACAAGAGTTTAATCGACGAGATTTAAAGGGTGCATATGATATGCGAAACTATATTGTGCATGATTATGAGGGGTTAAACTTATCTGTTATAGATATGGTTATTAGAGAGAAGTTGCCTATTATGAAAAATACTTTAAAGCAGATATTAAAGGATAGACCATGACCCAAGAGGCAAGATTAAATCGGTGGCTTTGACGGATGAGGGGTTGAAGAGGGCTAGAGAGGTTTTTGATGGATTGTTTGGGGAAGATTCATGATTTAATAAATCAATATAGTTGTAAAAAAAAATGAAAAAAGGTTATAAATTGCATAATGATTTAAATATAACATATTATAAATCAGCGATAATAATAGATAATTTTTCTCATAAATTTTTAGAGCCAATATTTGGTTCTTTAACAGGATGTAATCCTCCCATTTCCCAACCCCTCCAAAAGTAGAGGTTATCTCTCTAGCTATAAGGGAGAGGTTGTCATGTTTGGTTTCTATCAAAAGATGATAATGATTTCCCATCAAACACAGTGAATCGTATTATATTTCTCTTTTGCGAACTGTTTAGAAATAGTGATAATGGATAATTTTTACAAGAAGGAATATCACAGGGATAAAAATCAAAGTGCTTAAGAGTATCAAAGTTGCTGTCTCCTGTGGACGACAATCGTATAGTGATGCGAGGTTAATATTGGCTATTGCTAATGGGGTCATCATCTCCATTAGTATAATCCCTTGCACGAAAAGAGAGAGATCACTAAAACTAAGCATCAGAGCAGAGACCAAGGGAACAAAAATAAACTTTTGAGAGAGCGTTCCAATAAGTAAAGAGAAGCGAAGTCTTTTCATCTCCAAACCATAAAGAAAGGTTCCTAGCAAGAAAAGTTGCAAAACAATACCGCCATAAGCTCCCATTTTCAAGAACTCCTCTATTTGTGATGGGATCTCTATGCTATTGAGATTGAGTATTATCGCAACCATAGAGACGGGAATAATTGGTATTTTTATGATATTTAAAAGTGATTTTTGAATCGAAAATGAGCCTCGTGAATAGATATAAACACCCAAAATATAGACAACAAAGACATTGGCAATATTGATTAAAGTCGTATAGATAACAGAGGAGTGACCAAACAGAGCAATGCCAAGTGGGATGCCTATATTGCCTGTATTGCCTACAAGACCTGCAATGGAAAAGATGGCTTGTTCTTTTGGATCCTCAAAAACAGTTTTGGCAATAAAGATTGTAGGCAGAAGAACCAGTGCAATAATAATAAAATAGTAAAAAGATACAAACGCATGCTCAAGAGCAAGTGAAGAGGAGGAGAAACCCCATGCTGAAACAAAAGGTTGTAGAAAATAGACTGAAAATATGGTTAGTGTTCTACTATCCATCTCCTCTTTGAAAATACGTTTGGCAAGATAACCCAAAAAGATAAAACTGTAGACAAAGATTAATGAGAATAGTGTATCCATAAGAAAAACTTATATCATCATCTCCTGTTTTAACTTCTCTTGATTGAGCTTTTTTATAATCTTATCCTTGAGCAGTTCGTATCCCTTGGCATCAAGAGCAAGTCTCTCCAAGAGCACCTCTAAATTTTCGTTATATGCCCAACAACTCAAAACTTTGAACTCTTTTTTGGTGAGTCTTGTCTTTAAGACCTTTTTTAATAACTCCTCCTTTTGAAGAGGCTTAATCAATTTTCGTATATGTCTCTCTACCTCTTCTCTAAGAGGTGATGCTTCTATTATCATCTATCGCTCTCTTTCGTGTACTGTTTTCTCTTGATCTATACAATCTTGCATCATTTTTTGTAAATTTCTATACCACTCTTTATCTTGATTATCAACTCTAAAAGGTTCAAGATACTGAATATGTACGGTTGCAGAGTGTGCTGTTTTATTATGCTCATTAAGTAGTAGCTTACTATTGGTGATAACAATAGGTTGAATCCTTAGCTGAAGCTTCTCCGCTACAATACGTGTTCCTCCCTTAAAAGAGAGGAGAGACTGCTTATCTGTTCTCGTACCTTCAGGGAAAATTGCCAAAACACGATGATTTTTATCCTCTAGTGTCTCTTTGGCATCTTTGAGCAGTTTGATTAATCCTGCTTTGTTCTCTCTATCAACACAAACCATATTTGGTAGTTTTAGTAGGTATCCAAACCAAGGAGTATCAAAGAGTTGCTTTTTTGCTACCCATCTAATATCTGTGCGTTCTGCCGCTTCCATGGCAATAATATCAATAATCCCTTGATGATTCATAACAAACATATCAACACTATTATCCCGCTTCCCTGTGGTAAGAATTTTTCCGCCTAAGAGCTTTAAGATAAGGGCATTATAGTAGTGTAGGATATCACTTCTTTTATTCTTAAAAAGTATCATCAAAGGAACCATGATTCCCGCAGAGACAAAAGAGATAACACCTGCTCCATAATAGAACCTAATTTTGGCAAACATCATCATCCTTAATCCATCCAACAACTCCTTTGTTGTATTCGATTTTTGTAAACTCTCCTCGTCTACCTAATTGGGTGGTCTTTAACTCTTGGTCGATATGCAGACTAATCCTACTGTTTGAGGTAGGAATAATATAGATAGGAGAACCTGCCTTGATACAAACCTTCTTCAAGGGAATAAAGAAGGTCAACAAAATTGCTGTAGTCACTACCGCTATAATGAGATAGAAAAAATCCCGTTTCCATATAAATAGTAAAAGAAAGAAGATTATTAATCCTAAAAGAGAGTACTTTTTCAATCTCTCAAAACTATCATCCTTTGGATTTAAATCTGTCTGTGCGGCAACAGAGCCCTCATCAATAGTGATAGGAATAGATTTCTCAACAAAGCTCTCTTTGATGGTATCATAATAGGAAAATTTTAGCATAGTCTGTGTAGAAGGTAAAACAATATAATATTGTGCCTCCATTTTTGAACCTGTCCGTTTAAGATTTTCCAATCCATCTTTGAGTGCATCTGGTATATACATATCCTCTAAATTAGCATCGTGTGCCTCAAGAGAGAGAGCAATAAGATTGTTGCGTTCATCATAGATAGAGGCCTGATAGTTTTTGATCTTTAGCCCTGATGCAATAACCCCTGAGAAGTTTGATTGCTTGGGAAGTGGTTCAACAGGAATATTAACCCCAGGAAGTGTTCTTTTTTTGCCATTATATTCAATAAGAACAGAAGGAATTTGAAAAGGGGTATTTACTGTTTTAAAATAGAAAGTATAAAAAGTCTTCTCTCCATTTTTGATAACAACAGGATCTTTGAGAATAGGTTTTTTCTCTCCCTGAAAATGAAATTTTATATTTTTTTGAGCAGTTGTACTCAAAAAACTGATAGGAAAAACCTGCTTCTCATAGACCTTTTTGGGAACGTAACTGTATCCTACATCAATAGAGAAAAGCGATGTAGGAAGAAGTAAAAAAAAGGAAATCCATATCCAAAGATATGATTTTAACGTTTTCATTAAGCAATAAGCCCCTCTAGCATTTTAACTCCATCATCTGAACCCAAAATATGCTCTAATGCACGTTCAGGATGAGGCATCAATCCAAAGACATTTTTATCTCGATTACAGATACCTGCAATTGAGGTAACTGAGCCATTAACCACAACTAGCTCACCTGCTTGATCACAATATCGTACTAAGATTTGATCATTCTTCTCTAACTCCCGATACCCCTCTTCATCAATATAGTAGTTTCCATCAGCATGAGCAATAGGGATATTAAGTACTTCATTTTTTTGACATTTTTGCAAAAAATCATTATTGTTATTAACTACTTTGAGGGTTTGGAATCGTGAAATGAAGTGCAAACCAATATTTCGTTTTAATGCACCTGGTAATAACCCTACCTCTGTTAGAATCTGAAAGCCATTACAGATACCTAAGACCTTCCCTCCTTGGTTGGCATAAGCAATAACCGCCTTCATAATGGGAGAGAATTTGGCAATGGCACCTGAACGAAGATAGTCCCCATAAGAGAATCCACCAGGGATAACCACCAAATCTGTATTCTCTGGCAATTTAGACTCTTTGTGCCACACAATGGTGGTGTTGCATCCAAGTTTCTCAAAAGCATATTGAGTATCCAAGTCACAATTGGTACCTGGAAATTGTAAAACAGCTATATTTTTCATCAAACCAACTCGATTGTATAATCTTCGATAACCGTATTGGCAAGAATCTCTTCTGCCATCTTCTCTACCTCTTTTTGGGCATCCTCTCTATTATCACTGCTAAGTTTTAGAACGATCTGCTTACCCATTCTAACATCCTCTACACCTTCAAAATTCATAGCATCAAGTGCATGATGGATCGCTTTACCTTGAGGATCTAATACCCCCTCTTTCAAAAAAATATTTACTATGGCTGTCATTATACTCTCTCTCCTAAAATTCTGTTTAGTACCTCTTCATAGGCAACTTTGAGTCCACCCAACCCTTGTCTAAATCGATCCTTGTCCATCTTCTCACCTGTATTGGCATCCCAAAGTCTAAAGTTATCAGGGCTAAGTTCGTCAATCAAGATAATATTACCATCAACATCTCTACCAAACTCAAGCTTGAAATCCACAAGTGTCAAGTCAATTTTAGCATAAAACTCTTGCAAGATAGCATTAATTTTTCGAGCCATATAACGGATATAGTCTAGCTCGGCTTCATCTTTAACCAACTCTAAAATAAGGCAGTGTTGATCATTGAGTTTTGGATCACCCAACGCATCATTTTTATAATCAAACTCTACCAAAACAAAGGGAAGATCTTTGCCATCTTCAATACCAAGATTACGACTAAGACTTCCCGTAGCAATATTTCTAACAATCACCTCAATAAGAATAACATCACATTTTTTATGCAACATGTGATTATCATCAAGCATCTCTACAAAGTGTGTGGGAATACCTTTTTTATTGAGCAATCCAAAAAGCTCTGCTGAGATCTTATTGTTTAATGCACCCTTCCCCTCTTCACTAGACTTCATAGCACCATTTCCTGCGGTCAGATCATCTTTGAATTCAGAAATCAACAAAGCACTATTATCTGTATGCCAGATTTTTTTTGCTTTTCCCTCATAGAGAAGTTCTGTTTTATTCATTTGGTCTATCCTTACTTTTTGTTTATCATTAATGCTTTTAAAATATCTACTGCACTCTTAAGTTGAGCATCTTTATACATCTGCTCCTCTGTGATAATGGTCTTATCCTCTTCTTTTTTCTTCTCTTTTTTGATTCCATCAACTTTTTGAAGTTCACTCTCTAGGTGCATCTGAAGATCTCGCTCTTTGATAGAGATTCCCTCATCAGCCTTTTTGATCTCTCCATAAGCAACTTCAATATCAGGCGTAACCCCAACTGCTTGGATGGTACGTCCACTTGGTAAATAGTATCTTGCAATAGTCAGACGAAGAGACTCATTATTGCGTAAGGGCATGACAACTTGAACTGAACCTTTTCCAAAAGTTTTTTTGCCGACGATAATAGCACGTTTATGATCTTGTAATGCCCCTGAGACAATCTCACTAGCACTAGCACTACCATCATTGACCAAAACTACCAATGGGGTCTTGGTATCTGAGTTGTCTGGCGTAGCATTATAGACAAGATTCTCATCTGCCATTTTTCCTTTTTGGCTTACGATGACTCCTTTGTCAACAAACATATCGACTACTCCAATTGCTTGATTGAGTAACCCCCCAGGGTTATTACGTAAATCAATAACAATCCCTTTGGTATTGGGATGCTCTTTGATCGCTTTTTTCATGCTACTTACTACTTTTTGATCAAAAGAGGTAATACGAAGGTAAAGAATATCATCTCCTATTCTCTTTGTATAGACAGATTGAATCTCAATAATGTCACGAATGATATTAAATATAAGTGGCTTTGGTTCTCCTTTACGGATAACAGTAAGCTCAATGGGTGTTCCCTCCTTACCACGCATCAGCGAAACAGCTTTATCGATGGTCATTCCAATGGTTGCTTGGTCATTGATTTTAAGGATAATATCATTAGATTTCATTCCTGCTCTATCCGCAGGTGTCCCTTCAATAGGTGCGATAACAGTTAAGGCACCATCTTTCATACCTACAGAGATACCCAATCCACCAAACTCTCCATTCGTTTGAACCTGTAGCTCTTTAGACTCTTTGGCATCCATAAACGAAGAGTGTGCATCAAGGTTGCTTAGTAGCCCTTTAAGTGCTTTGTCTATGATATCACTGGCATTGAGCTCATCTACATACTGCTCTTCTATAATTGAGACTATTTTAGTAAACTTCAAATATGCCTCAAGTTTTGAAGTCTGTTTGGCTTGATTTGCTTCATAGGGACTCTCTGCTTGTGCGTTACTAACAAAGAGCAAAGAGGCGGTAACGGTAGAGAGAAAGCCAAAAAGTAATGCTTTTTTATTTTTAGTTATCATAATTAATTTGTGTTAATCCCATCATTTTTATAAGAGCTATATTCTATCCAAAATTAATAAAAGTTCAATGAGATTATCCCTATGTTTTCTTAGAAATATAAGAAAAAAGTCCTTTTGCGACAAAAGTGGCACTTCTTTATAAAAAAATATATTAGAATGATAACCAGATAATTAATAACTTAAAAAAATAGGAAAGAGTATGAGTATTTTAGAAAAACTAACACACCAAATGAGTGCCTCTATTGAGTCATCTGTCTCACTGGCACTCCATAATATAAATCAAGAGGTTGATCCTCTCCATATGATTTGGGGATTATTAACCAATAGCAATTCACTTTTGCAACAAGCATTCAATAAAATGAATGTAGATAAAGCTGCCATTGAGCTAGAGATCAAATCAGCAGTCAATCGACTTCCCAAAGTCTCCTCAGTCACCAAAGAGAGCATCCGCCTCTCTCAAAAAACAGTAAGCTCTCTACAAGCCGCAGAGGGTGTTATGACAGCTAATGGTGATCAATATCTCTCTGTAGATGCATGGATTATTGCCAATATAGATGCTGATTTCATCAAAGAGACAATTGGAAAATATCTTGATTTACAGGAGCTAAAAAAGACACTAGAGGCTATTCGTGGAGGCAAAACAATCGATTCTCAGAGTGCCGATGAAGCACTTGAAGCTTTGGAGCAGTATGGGATTGATCTCAACAAAAAAGCCCTTGATGGAGAGCTTGATCCTGTCATTGGACGTGATGAAGAGGTGCAACGCATGATGCAAATCTTGATTCGTAAAACCAAAAACAATCCTATCTTGATCGGAGAACCTGGAACGGGTAAAACTGCTATTGTAGAGGGATTGGCACAGCGTATTGTGAACAAAGAGGTTCCCCTGAGTTTACAAAATATGCGTGTTATCTCCTTGGACATGAGTCGATTGATTGCAGGTGCAAAGTATCGTGGTGAGTTTGAAGATCGGCTTAAAGCCGTAGTAGATGAGGTCAAAGAGGCATCCAATATTATTCTCTTTATTGATGAGATTCACACTATTGTGGGAGCAGGAGCAAGTGAAGGGAGTATGGATGCTGCTAATATCCTCAAACCCGCTTTGGCACGAGGAGAGCTACATACTATTGGGGCAACCACACTCAAGGAGTATCGTAAATATTTTGAAAAAGATACTGCCCTACAGCGACGTTTTCAACCTGTCAAAGTAGATGAGCCCTCTATTAATGAAGCATTACAGATTCTAAGAGGCATCAAAGAGCGTCTGGAGACACATCACAATGTAACCATCATGGATGCAGCACTTGTAGCGGCTGCTAAATTGAGTGATCGATATATTACGGATCGTTTCTTACCAGATAAGGCAATCGATTTGATCGATGAGGCAGCAGCTGAGCTTAAGATGCAAATAGAGAGTGAACCGATGGAACTCTCCAAAACCAAACGTGAGATAACCACACTTGAGGTAGAGAGAGAGGCACTCTTGATGGAAGAGGGAGACAAAAATGCCACACGCCTTGAGGAGATCGAAAAAGAGTTAGCCAACCTCAAAGAGAAACGTATGCTCTTAGAGTCTCAGTTTGAGACTGAAAAAAAGGTTTTCAATGATATAGCTACTATCAAAAGCGAAATTGAAGATCTAAAAACCAAAGCAGTTGCCTACCAAAGAGAGGGTGATTTCACCAAAGTTGCAGAGATTACACATGGTGAGATTCCTACAAAAGAGCGTGAGGTCGAAGCACTTCAAGCACGTTGGAGAGAGATGCTCAAAGAGGGAACACTTCTTAAAAACTCTGTAGATGAGGAGATGATAGCCAGTATTATTAGTCGCTGGACAGGTATCCCTGTTAACAAAATGCTCCAGAGTGAAAAGGATAAAATCCTCAATGTAGAGAATATCTTAAACCAAGAGGTTGTAGGACAGAATCAAGCACTAAGAGCAGTTGCCCGTGCAATTAAGCGTAACAAAGCTGGATTGAGTGATATCAATCGTCCTATTGGAAGTTTCATGTTTCTTGGACCTACAGGGGTCGGTAAAACACAAGTAGCAAAAACTTTGGCAAAGTTTCTCTTTGATTCAGATAAGAACTTGATTCGTATCGATATGAGTGAATATATGGAGAAACATGCCGCGAGTAGATTGGTTGGAGCTCCCCCTGGATATGTGGGATATGATGAGGGGGGACAACTAACCGAAGCAGTGCGTCGTAATCCCTACTCAGTAGTCCTTTTTGATGAGATTGAAAAGGCTCATCCTGATGTCTTTAATACACTCTTGCAGGTATTAGATGATGGACGCTTGACAGATAACAAAGGGGTAACTGTTGATTTCAAAAACACCATCATTATCATGACATCCAATATCGCTAGTGATAAGATCATGGAGTATGAAGATCTAGTAGAGCGAGAGAGAGCAGTCAATAGTGAACTAAAAAAATACTTCAAACCAGAGTTTTTAAATCGTCTGGATGATATTGTGATCTTTAATCCTTTGGATCTTGAAGCCATTACAAAGATTGTGGATATTCTCTTTGGAGATATCAAGAAAAAATTGGCACAACGTGATATCAAAATAAGCCTAAGTGACGCTGCCAAGGCATATATTGCAGAGGCTGGATTTGACCCTGTCTATGGGGCAAGACCTCTTAAGAGAGCCTTATATGATCAAGTAGAAGATCGTTTGGCAGAGTTGATTTTGGAAGATAGAGTTGTTGAGGGGAGTGAGGTGCTTTTTGATCTTCAGGATGGAGAGATTGTAGTTCGTATCAAATAAGAGATTTTTTAATATTTATTTTTAATAGTTTCATAAAAATCTCCGTTTTCTAAGTTAGATTATCATATTATTATGCCACTTAATACGGAGATCCTATGACACTATTTCAATTTTTACTTTTTATTATTTCGATTATTCTTTTTATGATGTTTTTTAAACAACTCTTTTCAGGAGCATTTCCCAAAAGAGGGATTGATTTTGAAGCCAAAAGAGAGGATGAGCAGATTGGTAGTTTAACTCAGATAGATAAGAGCTTCTCCACCCCTGCTCCTCAAATTTCAAGAGTAGAACAACTTAATGATATGGCAAACAGAGCCATAGAGAAACAAGATTACCAAGAGGCGGACAAAGCCCTCTCAAGTGCTTTGATTTTAGAAAAAGAGAATATTGATCTACTCTTAAAATATGGGTTTGTATTAATCAATATGAAACGATTTGAAGAGGCGAAAGAGATATATACCTCTATTCTAAAACTCAATCCAAATGAGGATATGGCGCATGGCTCTTTGGCAAATATTTTACATCAACTCAATGAGGATGAAAAAGCACTTGAGCATCATCGTAAAGCCATTGAGTTGGATAAAAGCTATGCCCCTCACTACTTCAACTATGCCAATACACTTTATGACCTTAATCAAAGAGAAGAGGCCCTATATCTCTATCAACAAGCTTTAGATCTAGATCCCTCTATAGAAGAGGCAAAACGAATGATCAAAGAGCTATCATGAATAACAAAGAATAGGTATTAAAATTATGGGATTTTTCTCTAGCAATAATTCATTTTTTACATCACTTGAAATGCACGAAAATATAATGATTGTTAGCAGTAACAACTCCTTGATATATATCAATAAAGCGGGATTGAAATTTTTTGGATTCAACTCTATTAAAGCATTTAAAACCACCCACAAATATACTATCAATGAGCTTTTTATTGAAGAGAAAGGGTATGCTGACAAATATACTTTTGGGAAAAACTGGTTAAGCAAAATTGCTGAACAGAAACAGCGAAATAGAAAAATCAAAGTTAAACTCTATAGCCATATTGATAATATGGAGCAGTATTTCTATATTCATGTGACTGCTTTGAAAAAAAATGAGTTTTTGCTCTCATTTTGTAATATTCATGATATTGAATTGGAAAAAAATAATCTACAAAAACAGGCAGACTTTGACCCACTAACACAGATTTACAATCGTGTCAAATTCAATGAGGTTTTTCCTCTTGCAATTACAAGAGCTGATCAATATAATGAAGGCTTTTCATTAATCTTATTTGATATAGACCATTTCAAAAGCATTAATGATACTTTAGGTCACCCCATAGGAGACAAAGTACTATTTGAATTGGCACGAAGCGTCAATATGAAAATTAACGAAAAAGATATTTTTGCACGATGGGGAGGTGAAGAGTTTATCATTCTTGCCAAACACTTAACAGCCAAAGAGGCATACAAACTAGCAGAGTCACTACGCAAATATATACAGGGGCACAATTTTGGAAATGGATTAACTGTCACTTGTAGCTTCGGAGTCACAGAGTTTCAACCCAAAGATAATAAAGTAAGTATTTTCCAACGAGTAGACGAAGCACTCTATCTTGCCAAAAAAGAGGGACGTAATCGTGTGGTTATTCAATAAAACTCTAACTCTTTTATGGTGTCTGATAAGGGAGGGCTAACTAAGATATAGAGTGCGTTGGGAAACGCACTGCCGAAGTGAATCAATAAAAGGTGAAAAGTAAATTACGTTTTACTCAATAGTCCTCGTACTTCATCCTCATCTATCATCTCTTTTTCATATTTGACTACGGCAATATTTTCAGTCTCATTTACATAAGACTCTACAATAGCTTCATGTTTGGTAAGATCGGCGATACTCTCTCGATCAAAGAGATCTAATGGAAGGTAGACATTTCCTCGATTGTTAGGGTTTGGCATGGTTGCAACCCAGAGAAACCAAAGTATCGAGATGAGTGCCACAACAATAGAGAGCACCTCTCTATCAAAGTGGTTCATGATATATCCAGCCAGAATACCTCCAAGGAAGATGCCTGTATAGGCAAAAGTATTAGCAACCCCTAGTGCTGCACCTTTTTGGTGCACCTTGGCAAATTTGCTAACAAAACTCTGTAGTAGTGGTTCAAACATATTAAATCCAATAAAAAAGAGAACCACTCCTAGAATAAATATCCATGGTGTAGAGGAGAATCCCATAGCAATAAATCCAAAGAAGATAGTAGCAACAGAGATCATAAAGATTTCGCGTCCTTTGCCATATTTTTCTCCAAAGATAGCAGCAGGACCCATAGCAACAAGTCCAAAGATCATAGCAGGTAGATAGACTTTCCAAAGCTCAGCTTTTGCCCATCCAAATCCTCCATTTTCAATACTTTGTGTCATAACCAAAGGGATAATAAAAAATGCCATGGTCATAATAGAGGAGTGGAATAAGAAGGTAATATACATTCGGGTAAGTGCTTTATCCTTAAAGAGTTCACGCATTTTTGCCTCCTCCTCAGTATAGGAGTGGACAATTTTTGGAGGGTGAGGTACGGAGGTAAAGAGAATAGCTATCGCGATAATAGAGAGAGTTGCGGTAAGCCAAAAGAGTTTATCAATTCCCCAATTCCCTCCAACTATAGGAGCTACAATCATCGCTACAGCAAAGCTCATAGCGATTGTCCCTCCCATAATTGCCATGGCATGAGCTCGTTGTTCCTCTTTGACTAAGTCAGCGATCATGGCAGAGACCACAGAACCAATAGCACCTGCCCCTTGAAGAAAGCGACCAATAAGTAATAGATAGATATTACTACTCAATGCTGCAACAATAGAGCCTGTAATAAAAATTAATAACCCAAAAAGTAAGGTCTTTTTTCTCCCAATTTTATCGCTCATTAGTCCAAATGGGACTTGAAAAATAGCTTGGGTGAGGGCATATCCTCCTACAACAAGTCCAGCCAGAAAGGGGGTTGCCCCCTCCATATCCAGTGCATAGATTGAGAGGACAGGAAGTACTATAAAGAGCCCAAAAAATCGCAAAGCGACAATTAAACTCAAAGGAAGTATCTGTTTAAACATACTAATATCTCCTATAAGATAAAATTTCTCTTATTATATAGATTAAAGGTTAAGTATTGATGAAATTGGTTTTGGCAACAGGGAATAAGGGAAAATTAAGAGAGTTCAAAGAGATGTGTCGGGATGAGGTGGTTGCTTTTTCTGATCTATTGGGGGCATTAGAGATTATTGAGGATGCCGATAGCTTCAAAGGCAATGCTCTTATTAAGGCAAAAACTATTTATGAGAAGCTAGGGGAGGAGTATTTGGTGATTGCAGATGATAGTGGTATCTCTGTACCGCTTCTAAATCACGCCCCAGGTATCTACTCTGCCCGTTATGCCAAAGAAGAGGCGACAGATCAAGAGAATCTTTTGAAATTAATCGAAGAGATCAAAAAGCACAATGTGACACAAACACCTGCTTATTATACTGCTGCTATTGCGGTGGCAAGTCGTTATGGAGAGTATGTGGTACATGGTTGGATGTATGGGGAGGTAATTACCCAATCCCGAGGAGAAAAAGGGTTTGGATATGATCCTATATTTATTCCAATAGGGTATAATCAGACCTTAGGAGAGCTAGATGAACAGATCAAAAAGAGAATTTCTCACCGTTCAAAAGCCCTGAAATTAGTTAAGCCAATCATTGAGATGCTTAAACGAAAATAGCTTTTGTTGTTAAAAACTATTGCAAGTTTTTATTTTTTAAGAAAGCCAAGAATAGCTTTTAACCTCTTCTGTTGTAAATCTCCTTCTTTTCTCAAACTCTCCTCTAAAAGTCATTAAAAACTAAAGAAAAATGCTATATGATATACACTATAAGTATCATGGAAAGGGGTTTAGATGCGTCAACAATTTATGAAAGATCTACAAAAAATATACGACGAATTACAAAATAGACAACAAGAATTAAATAGTTATTATCAACTCTTAAACCAAGAGCATCCCAAAGCCAAAAGGGTTGTAGAGGGGTTTTTAAATAGGTTATCACTTCCTATTAATAGTGACACCATCATGGCAGCACTGGTACGAATTGTGAACCTAAGAGAGGACTCTTTGGAGCAGGTGCTTCAAAAAGAGGGTTTGAGCGAAGAGGAGATTATCGCCAAAAAAGAGGAGGCTTATCTCTTTGTTAAGGAGATGCACCTTTTGCGACATGAGTATCTTATTGCATGGATAAAAGAGCAGAACCTCTTAACTCCCTTCTACCGAGCATTGATTGAAGGGGTACATAATATTGGAGAGTCGATTAGCCAATGGCAATCTGCATGGACAGCTCATATTATCAATGGGGTTAATAGAGAACTACTCAATACCTACAAAGGAGATGAGAAAGCCATCTTTGGTATGCTTCAAGATGAGGGGTTATTGGATCTCGATCCCAATGGTGTGGTAGGAGATCGTTGCTACTCTGTTCTTATCAAAGATGAGAGAGGGATCTATCGCAGTATCGCTTATAGTAATGCTTTTCCTAATGAGGTCTCTGATTTAATCTCAGTAATTGAGGATTGCATAGAACTACTAAGCGTAGAACAAGATGAGGTCTTTGGACAAAAAGATGAGTGGATTCACTACTTTGTCTCTCTCAAAAAAGCTTTTGCAGCAACTGAACCCAAAAAACTCATTGGCTATTGGGCAAATGTTGATCGGGCATGGATGAAAATTACAACACCACTACAGGTAGGACACCCATTGGAGTATTATGAGGATCATTTCCGAAAAGCAGTGGCACTGGAGTGGGATCTAAGGATCGTTAACCCCAAACTTCAAAATAGCTCAAAGAGACAAGAGAGTATCAAATCATTTGCCACAAAACTAGCACAAGAACTTGGAGAAGATGCCATTGAGACCATAGTCAAAAATAGTGATCAAGTGGACAGAACACAGCTCTATATTGGTCAGCCAATGCTCTATTATGGAGCAGAACTCAATGGTCTCTTCTCTGCACAAGTAGTTCCCAATGATGAACAGGTATCCTCTGAATTGGGCAAAAAGATTTTCGCTTATGCCGATTTTGTCTTGGAGAGCAAAAAGGCAAAACCCATTATGCAACTAAGCGTTGAGACCATGGGACTTCCTTTTGTACAAGCACAACGAAAGCTCTTAGAGGAGCAACCTGAACTTTGGCAAGAAATTTATGATCTCTCAACCATTGGTCATGAGTTTGGTCATATCTTGTGGATAGATGGTAGTACCGAGATGATTATGAATAGCTCTGGAGAGTTCAAAAATATTGAAGAGTTCAAAGCCACTGCAGGTGGATTGATGGCGTTTTTTGAAAAGGAACGCCAAGATCTCAAAAAGCAGGTGATTGATGATCTTGTCTTACGTGCGGTTGGGTTGATGGCATGGAGAGAGGTTGGAGAGGTTCTTCCTTACTACTGTGAGGGATTGATTCACCTTGATATTCTATTTGGTTCAGGTGTTATTAGTTATGAGGGAGAGATCAAAATCCATTATGAACACTATGATGAGATGAAAGCCTCTTATCAATCTGCCTATCGACTATTGGCACAGAGCTATATCGATAAGGTTGATGCCAACTTTTATCTGAGTAAATTTACCAAACGGGTAGAGGGAGTCTATCTACCAATCAACCAAAAGGTTGAAGAGTTCGTGCAGAACTACTATCAACGATACAAAGAGATAGGACAACAGGTCTATCAAGGGTAGTTATTAAAGTCTATTTAAGTATAATTTTAACAAAAAAAATTATAAGGCACTATAGAGATGAGTAGACTTTTGGATATCAATATAAATGAGCAACTGTTAGAGATTTTAAGTCAATTTGATATGAACTTAGAAGAGGTAGAGGGGTATGATGGCTATAACTTTGTAGATGGCTTCTTCCCTGGTATTGGTGCACAAGCATTTGAGATGGAGCGTTTTGAGTCTTCGGTTGTGGTTCAAGTTGATATTCATATTCTTCTGCCCAAGCAAAATATTGTAGAGTCTTTTGTGGGTCATGCTCCCACCATCGAAGAGGCAGTAGCAGAGTGTTTTGAACAGTTTGAAGTAAATATCTTGCATACACTTATTATGGCATTTTGGGACAAGGCAAAAAGAGTCGAAAATGGTGTTGGTACAGATATTTGGGAGATCAACAATCATCGATGGCAAGCTGTTGTTAGCAATTATGGCTACCGTGGATCGGTTCCTATTAAAGAGGTGATTGAGGATACAGATATGATGTACAATGCCATTGAGTCGCATATCAAATCTCTTCCCCTAGATCAAGATATCTATGCAGTAAGAAATGTCTATACCAATATTGGTAATAAAGAGGCAGTAATTGAGTCTTTGATCAATAACGAACAAGACCTTGAACTTGAAGAGAAGATCGCCAATCTCCCTTGGAAGGTACTTGATAGCTACTATAGTGTTCGTAATTTTATTTTGGTCATGAAACTCATTGACTCCTAATCTTTTGATAGTATGGAGACCATTCGAGAACTGATCGATATCATTATCAAAATAGTCAATAGCATTATCGATTTTATACGTTGGCTGGTAGAGTAGTCATAAAATTCAAATAGCCTAAATCCTAAATGAAGAGAAAAACTGATAAAATTCCTCTAAAAATTAGGTAGTGTAGTATGAAATTTGTATCGATTGTTATTGGCTCCAAGAGTGATTATGCCGTCATGAGTGAGTGTGCAGAGACATTAAAAAAATTTGGCGTTCCTTATGAGTTGATTATCTCATCAGCCCATAGAAGTCCAGAGAGAACCAAGCAGTATATCAAAGATGCCGAAGCCAAAGGGGCTCAAGTATTCATAGCCGCAGCAGGAATGGCTGCTCACTTAGCAGGTGCATTGGCAGCATCCACCACAAAACCAATCCTCGGTGTCCCTATGGAATCAGGCTCTCTAAAAGGAGAAGATGCCCTACTTAGCACCGTAATGATGCCAGCAGGAATGCCCGTAGGAACCGTAGCTATCGGTAAAGCAGGAGCCGTAAACTCAGCCTATTTAGCAATCCAAATCATGGCACTACAAGATGACGAACTCAAAATAAAACTTCAAGAAGACAGAGTAAGCAAAGCTAAGAAAGTGGAGCTTGATTCTAGTACGGTGGAAGTTTTATTATAATAATTGAAACTATAAAAAGGTAAATCATGGAACTCCAGTTAAAAAATATCGGAATGATTAAAGAGGCTA
>CAZEUB010000051.1:0-13442 GCA_964515605.1 uncultured Sulfurovum sp.
TGCCAAAATACCAATAATTACAATTACAAAGATCAATTCGATCATTGTAAAACCTTTTCTCATTTGAGGGTTGTTTGTTCTGTTTTCCATAAAATACTCCTTAATTTATTTTTTTACAATCTGTTTTTTATGAAACATTCAAATTATATAGCAGAAGTATTTATAAAATTCTTAATGTAGTAAAAAATTTTAAGAAACAATTAAATTATTTTAATTTTTCAAACAGTAAATGTTGTGATATGTGATATTAGCTCCTCTATCTGCTTTTGGTTATCAAAATTTTGTTTGAGGGCTTTGAGATAGAGACGTAGGAGTTCTGAGGCCCTGTTGTCATGATCAAAAGAGATGCTATTGAGAATCAGATCCTCTTCGAGATAGTTGGCAAACTCCTCCTCTAACGATACCTCCAATCGTTTTCCTTCAATACTAAAAGCGACCTTTTTCATATAAACTCCCATAGTAATGTGTTATTATTATAACAATAAATACTTTGATTCAAGGATAGCAGATGAGACCACTTGATCGACTTGCCCAGCAGATAGAGAACCTACTCCATCAACAAAAGAGCATAAAAGCTGAAAACAGAAGATTAAAAGAGGAGTTAACACAACTCAAAGAGCAGTACACCCTACAAAGAGAGGAGCTAAAATCACTCAAAGAGCAACTAGAGAGAGTTCTTACATTATGAGTGATATAATAGCAACCCAATTTAACTTAGCGAGTCAAATCTATGCCAACCTTTAAGCTTCATAGCCCCTATCAACCAGCAGGGGATCAACCTACAGCGATCAAAACCTTGAGCCAATCTATCAAAGAGGGAAACCAATACCAAACCCTACTAGGTGTGACAGGTTCAGGCAAGACCTATACCATGGCGAAAGTGATCGAAGCCACAGGCAAACCAACACTTATCATGACCCACAACAAAACCCTCGCTGCACAACTCTACTCAGAGTTCAAGAGCTTCTTCCCTCATAATCGTGTGGAGTATTTCATCTCCTACTATGACTACTATCAACCTGAAGCCTATATCCCCCGTCAAGATCTCTTCATCGAAAAGGATGCTTCAATCAATGAGGAGCTAGAGCGTCTGAGACTCTCTACAACGGCATCTCTGCTAAGCCATGATGATGTGATTGTCATCGCTTCGGTCTCTGCCAACTATGGATTGGGATCTCCTGAAGACTACAAGAGCATCGTCCAAAAGCTTGTGGTAGGAGAGGAGTATGCCCAAAAAGCACTGCTACTTAAGCTAGTAGATATGGGATATAGACGCAATGATGATTTTTTTGATCGGGGAGATTTTCGGGTCAATGGGGAGGTGATCGATATCTATCCTGCCTATAATGAGGAGTTTGCTATTCGGGTGGAGTTTTTTGGGGATGAGATCGAAGAGCTTTATACTTTTAATACCCTTACAGGAGAGAAGATAGAGCATTTCAAAGAGGTGGTTATCTACGCAGCCAATCAATTTATCGTCTCCAAGGAGCGTCTAGCACTAGCGGTTAAGAGTATCGAAGAGGAGTTGGCAACGCGTTTGGAATTTTATCGGGCAGAGGATCGCATGATCGAGTACAATCGACTCAAACAGCGTGTGGAGTTTGACCTAGAGATGATCGAGGCGACAGGGATCTGCAAAGGGATTGAGAACTACTCACGCCACCTCACAGGCAAAAAGCCAGGAGAGACACCCTACTCTATGATGGACTATTTTGAGGCACGACATGGCAAGGATTATCTAGTAATTGTCGATGAGTCACACGTCTCTCTCTCTCAATTTCGAGGGATGTATGCAGGAGACAGAAGCCGAAAAGAGGTGCTAGTAGAGCATGGTTTTCGACTCCCCTCTGCACTAGACAATCGCCCTTTGATGTTTGATGAGTATATCAACAAAGCCCCCCATTTTCTCTTCGTCTCCGCAACCCCAAATGAGCTAGAGATCGATCTCTCATCAACTGTGGCTGAGCAGGTGGTACGCCCCACAGGACTACTTGATCCTGAGATTGAGGTTATTGATAGCACCTATCAAGTCGAAAACCTTCATGACCGAATGAAACCAATCATTGCCAAAAAAGAGCGGGTATTAATCACCGTACTAACCAAAAAAATGGCAGAGGAGCTAACCACTTACTATAATGATCTGGGACTCAAAGTTCGCTATATGCACTCTGATCTGGATGCAATTGAGCGAAATCAAGTGATACGCTCACTTCGTATGGGAGAGTTTGATATCTTAGTAGGGATCAACCTACTAAGAGAGGGGCTGGATCTACCTGAGGTGAGCTTGGTAGCGATACTTGATGCAGACAAAGAGGGGTTCTTACGCTCAACCACCTCACTGATCCAAACCGCAGGAAGAGCCGCACGCAATGCCAACGGCAAGGTATTGATGTATGCTCAAAAGATCACCAACTCAATGAGAGAGACCATAGAGATCACACAAAAACGCAGAGAGAAGCAGATTGCCTACAATCAAAAGCATGGCATCACTCCCAAAACCACCATCCGAGAGCTAGATACAGATCTGAAGGTAGAGGAGGCAGGTGAGTTATATAACAGACGCTCTAAAATAGACAAAATCCCCAAAGCTGAACGCCAACATATCATCAAAGAGCTAAAAGCAAAAATGTTACTCGCGGCTAAAAATCTCGAATTTGAAGAGGCAGCACGATTGCGTGATGAGATTGCTAGGATTAAAAAACTATAGTTTTTTAGAGTGAATAGTTAATAGTGGATAATTAATAATTAATAGTGGATAATTATGGTATGCTTTTTTTTTAAAGATTTAATGCCAAAAGGAGAGAAGAAATGGAAATTCACTATTTGCGATCTGCTATCTGTTTAGGCTACTCATTGAGGATGGCTTCATGAGTAGTATCGACTTAACCTCCCCCGATCTCTACTTCAATCGTGAACTCTCATGGTTAAAGTTCAATAGCCGTGTCTTAGCACAAGCCAAGAACACCTCTCTCCCCCCTCTTGAGCGTCTTAAGTTTATCGCTATCTATGGCACTAATCTCGATGAGTTCTATATGATCCGTGTGGCAGGACTCAAATCTCTCTTCAAGGCCAGAATCCAAGAGACAGCCATTGATAAGATGACCCCAACAGAGCAACTCAAAGCGATTCACAAAACCCTACACAAAGAGCAAAAACTCTTAGAGTCCACATTCAAAGAGATTATGAAAGAGTTGAAACCTCACAATGTAACCATCAAATCCTATGAGAAGCTCTCAGAGAAAGAGCAAGAGGTGATCAAAAAGGAGTTTTTTGATCAGATCTACCCTGTGATTATGCCCATAGCTATTGATGCTACACACCCATTTCCTCACCTCAATAACCTCAGCTTCGCACTGGCACTAAAGTTTGAAGATCGCAAAGGAAACAGCAAACATGGTCTCATCCGAATCCCTAGAATCCTCCCTCGATTTTTGGAAGTGGGTCACTGTTTTGTTCCGATTGAATCGGTGGTGGATCACTTTAGTACAGAGCTATTTCATGGACTCAAAAAGATCTCCTCTGTTCCCTTTCGGGTCACACGCAATGCCGATATCGAAATCGAAGAGGAGGAGGCAGATGATTTTATGGAGATTCTCGAAGAGGGGATTCGTGCTAGAAACAGAGGAACATTGGTTCGTTTGGAGCTAATGGAGGGGGCAGATCCTGAGCTAATCACCTTCTTGACCACTCACCTTAAGCTCAATGAGCTTGATATCTACTACTACAAGATCCCTCTAAACTTAGGCACACTTTGGCATATTGTCTCCCAAGAGGAGTTGGCACATCTTACCCTGCCCACCTATACCCCAAAAACCCTACCTCCTTTTGGAGAGAATAGCGATATCTTTGAGGCGATTGAGAAGCGAGATGTACTGCTCTATCACCCCTATGAGAGCTTCGATCCTATTGTACGGTTTATCGAAGAGGCATCCAAAGATCCTGATACCCTTTCGATGCGAATGACCCTCTATCGTGTGGGCAAAAACTCTCCCATTGTCAAAGCCCTTATCCGTGCTGCTCAAGATGGCAAACAGGTCACGGTACTAGTCGAACTCAAAGCAAGATTTGATGAGGAGAACAATCTTCACTGGGCAAAAGCCCTAGAGGATGCAGGGGCACATGTCATCTATGGTATCACAGGACTCAAAGTCCATGCTAAAATTACACAGATCACCAAACGAAAAGGAGGAAAACTTCAAGGCTATCTCCACCTTGGAACAGGCAACTACAACCCTACAACCGCCCGTATCTATACCGATATAAGCTACTTTACCACCAAACAGGAGTTTAATCACGATGCCACCAAGTTTTTTCATTTTATTACAGGCTTTTCTGATCACACCTCTTTGGATCGATTGATTATTGCCCCAACAGATATCAAGCCCAAACTGCTCTCATTGATAGAGAATGAAGCATCACACAAAGAGGAGGGGCTTATTATCCTCAAAGCTAACTCCCTAGTCGATCCCGATATTATCCAAGCCCTCTATAGAGCTTCGATCAAAGGGTGCAAAATAGAGCTGATCATTCGAGGGATCTGTACGCTCAAACCAGGGATCAAAGGGGTGAGTGAAAATATCTCAGTCTACTCTATTATCGGAAAATATCTGGAGCATCCACGTATTTTTTATTTTAAACATGATATGAATGAGTGTTATATCTCTAGTGCTGATCTGATGCCAAGGAACCTCATCCGACGCATTGAGATTATGACACCTATTATCGAGAAGAGTCTACGACAGAAGATCAAACAGATTCTCTCTTTGCAACTACAAGACTCCAAACTACGTTGGAGACTCAAAAGTTCAGGGGAGTACAAACAGATCAAGAGTGATACCAAAGAGATCAACAACCATGAGATACTAGAGGAGTATGTCACCAAGATCTACGACCAAGCCCAAAAAGAGTCTGCTGAATATGTCAGCAAACTGGCAAAACGGGTACTAAAAAATTAAGGAGAAACAACAATGACCATTCAATATAAATCATGGAGCCCTACCCTCAAAAAAGGAGCATGGATTGCAGAGGGTGCAACCGTCATCGGAAGAACTGAGATTGGAGAGGATAGCTCAATCTGGTTTGGTGTGGTTGTCCGAGGAGATGTTCACCATATCAAAATAGGAGATAGAACCAGTATCCAAGACCTCTCAATGGTACATGTCACCCACCACAAAAAAGAGGATATGAGTGATGGCAATCCTACCATTATCGGCAATGATGTCACCATAGGACACCGTGTAATGTTGCACGGTTGCACCATTGAAGATGCGTGTCTTATTGGGATGAGTGCTACCATTCTTGATGGGGCAGTCATAGGCAAAGAGTCCATTGTAGGGGCAGGAAGTTTGGTAACCAAAAACAAAAAATTTCCCCCAAGAAGCCTCATTATGGGGAGTCCTGCCAAAGTCGTTAGAGAACTCACCGATGCAGAGGTAGAGGAGCTATACGCCTCAGCCAAACGCTATGTAACATTCAAAAATAACTACCTCTAACCCATGTATCAGACCATTATCAAGAGCTTAAGGGACATACTAAGCCCTATGGTGCTTCACTTTATTCTCAAGATAGGCTTAGGAAGTATCGCTCTGTGGGTGATGCTCTTTTATGCTTTTTGGGAAGCGTTTGAGGAGTTTATTGTCTCCTATCTTGACTGGATCCCTTGGGAGTGGATGCAAGAGGGAGTAAGCTATATCGCCGCACCACTGGTTGGCTATAGCCTAATTATTATAACCATCTCCATACTCACCTCTCTCTATAGCGAAGCGTTGCTTATTAAAATTGCCAAAAAAAACTACCCCAAACAGCCTATTGAGGAGCATGTCGCACTGGGTGGCTCTATCGGTGCTACCATAAAATCATCTATCATCTTTGTGCTACTCTTTTTGGCTCTTTTGCCCTCTATCTTTATCCCTATTGTGGGGCAAGTTGTGATGCTCTATCTCTGGTCAATTCTCCTAAAAGATCCTATGATCTATGATGTTGGTTCACTCTTTATTCAAGATAAGAGCCTCCTCAAAAAGCGACAAAAGGGTGCAACCACAATTGCAATGATCGCCTCTTTATTCAACTATATTCCTCTACTCAATATCTTTGCTCCTATCTTCGCTCAAATACTTTTTTTGCACCATATTCTAAGGAGTGATAACTAAATATCCCTTTTTTCACTATTTTATGTTAAAATAAATGTTAAAAAAGAGAGGATTACAGATGAATTATTTAAAAATCATACCTCTACTCTCCCTACTAATCTTAAGTAGTGGATGTTTAGAGAGACAAAAAAAGCTCAAGGAGCCAGTGGTCGTTGCACCTGGGGGAACAAATCATGGAAATTTGGGTACAGGAGAGGTAATTATTGTAGATGAACCACATCATACTGTTAATCATGGAGGCATCTCTCAGCAAGTTACTCCCCCTATACCTGTTAATGCTGAAGCCAGATTCTTTAATATGAATATGCTCAATAGCCCCTATCTACAAGGAGCCTATGCCAATAACTATAAACTCAAAAGTTTTATCAATGAGATGGTTAACAAGTATGGATTTCGTAGAGAGTACCTCTATGGTGTCTTCTCTAGTGTTAACCGTGATGTAGAAGCACTCAAAAAAATTGGAGCATTTGGTAACAGTGCCAAACTACAAGCCAAAGCAACTGCCCCTGGATCATGGGATAAATATCGTGCGCAATTTATTACCAAAAGTCGCATCGAAAAGGGAGTGGCTTTTTGGAATAGAAACCAATACTACCTCAACAAAGCTACCAAACTCTATGGTGTTGCACCTGAATATATTATTGGTATTATTGGTGTAGAGACCAACTTTGGTGGCTTCACAGGCAAACATAACCTTCTCAATGCCCTCACCTCAATCGCACTAGAGTTTCCAAAACGTTCTAAATTTTTCAAATCAGAGCTTGAAAACTATCTCTTGATGACCAGAGAGCAACGCATGGATCCTCGACGTATAGAGGGGTCGTATGCAGGGGCTTTTGGGCTTTCGCAATTTATGCCAAGCTCATTTAGAGAGTACGCCGTAGATCACGATGCCAATGGACAGATCAATCTCTTTACAGAAGCTGATGCCATTGGTAGTGTCGCCAACTACTTCAAAGAGAAAGGGAAATGGAACCCAACCATCCCTGTAGCGGTACTAACCACCTACCCCAAAAATCGTTTCTATGGTCTCAAAACAGGATTTAGAACCAGCTACTCTCAACGACACCTTCTCTCACTAGGTATGCGACCTATCAATAACTTTTATGGCTATAGAGGAGATGTTTCGCTTATTAAGCTTAGCAGATATGCTAGAGATGAACTTTGGTGGGGAACCCCAAACTTCTACTCTATTGCACGATACAACCCAAAAGATTACTATGCCATGGCAGTCCACCAACTAGCACAAGCCGTTCGACGTGCCTATTGGCAACAAGCCAGATAGCCCTCATGGTGTTAGGTTGATCCAATCAACCTACACACTCTCTAATGTCTTCTCCAAGGTATACTTCATATCTTCATCCAACTCCAAGGATTTTAACATCCAGCGAATATATCCTGCATCACTTCGAGCGATATCAGCGATCTCTTCACCTTTGTATTTTCCAAATTTAAAAGTTTTCATCATAACAGGGGTGGCACTTAGCTCCTCTAATTTCAACATGGGATGAGTATTTGGATACTGCTCCTTGATTCGATTTACCAGTTGAGACAAAAAAAGTTTCATCACCAAAACATCCCCAATAGCATCATGAGCTTTGATGGTAATGCCATACTTATCTGCCTCCTTTTGCTCCTCTTTGTAGAGTCCTAATGCATATCGAAAATATTGCAAACGGTGATAAGGTGAATCAGGGAAGAGATGTTTGGCACAACGTAGGGTATCAATGATCTTCATTCTATTTTCAAAACCCTCTTTTTCTAACATGCCCAAATCAAAGTTGATATTATGTGCAATTAGATAGTTCTCCTCTTGATTTAATGCTTGTAAATCAGCAAAAAAACGGGTACTGCTAAAGGGGGCTTTGCCCTCGATTAACTCAGGAGTAATCCCATGCACCTCCATCGCTTCTACTTTGATCTCTATCTCAGAGGAGCAGAGTTCATCATAGACCTCGACCTTACCTTTGGCATCAATGACCATTGCCCCAATCTGAATAATTCGATCCTCTTCTTGATTGCCTGTGGTCTCTGTATCAAACAGTAGATATTTTGTCACTTTCTTTTCCTATTTTTAAAATTTTTAAGATACCTATAAAAGGCTTTTAATTCTGTCATAAATCGACTCTCTTTTGCAAAAAAACGCTCTTTGATCATTGCCATGATCTCTTTGATTCTCACTTTGAGTTTTGAGAGTATCTCTATGCTCTCTTGATATATTTCACGCTCTTTTAACCATGCCAAGCCCTGCATGATCTGAGCATATAACCACGCAAACCAATGAAAACTAAGCAGTTTCTCTCGACTCACTTTAAATAGCCAAAAGGTAAAAGCAGCAATGGGAATTTTGGAAATATAGAGCAGTATCCCCAAGAGGAGATACCCCTGAACAAAGAGTACTCCAGCAAAGAGACCTGCCCCCTCTACGCCAAGAAGCAGAGAGAGAAAAAGCACCAAAACAATAGCACGTGGTAGTCGGTTGATCCCCTGTTCAATCTTTTGCAATATCTGCAACGAAGCAACAGTCTCATAGATAGGTTGAGCGATCCCTTCCCAAATGATCTCCTCAAAGAGAATAAAGAGAAAAACAAGTATAAATTGAAGAATCAACAAGAGCCGTTGTGCTATTTTTTTTAGAGATCCCACAGATATCATTCCTTGAGTTAAGTTTCAGGATTATAGCATAAGATAGATTGAATTAATAGTAAATTTAGGAGGAGAAGGAGGGGAAAATCCCTCCTACAGGGAGTGTGAGAAGTAAAAAGAGAATTACTTTCTTCTAAGCTCTTTAATTCTGGCTTTTTTACCTTTGAGTCCTCTAAGATAGAAGAGTTTGGCACGTCTAACTCTACCTCTTCTAAGCACCTCGATGCTCTCAATACTCTCTGAGTAGATTGGGAATATTCTCTCTACACCTACAGAGTTGGCTCCAATTTTTCTAACGATCATGGTTCTACCAGTTCCTGTCCCTCTAAGTGCAATACATACACCCTCAAAATTCTGGACTCTGGTCTTATCACCCTCTTTAATTCTAACAGCTACTCTCAAGGTATCTCCTGCTCTAAACTCAGGAACACTTTTCCCCTCTAGTTGTGCTTGTTCAAAACTCTCAATGTATCTATTTCTCATTTTTTCTAACCTTTGCTTTATTTCTCTCACTCAGTTTGAGATTGTTGTGCATATCTGGTCTAAAGTATTGTGTTTTACACTTAGCCATAGCATTTTTTAAGTCCGAGATTTTACCGTGATTTCCCTTTAATAACTCTGAGGGAACACCAATTTCATTATAAATTTTTGGTTTGCTAAAGGAGGGTGCTTCCAAACTTGACGACTCAAAGCTCTCTACACTCAAAGATTCACTGTTTCCTAGCACTCCTTTTACATTTCGTGCAATAGCATCACTCATCACCATTGATGCCAATTCCCCTCCTGTAAGAATAAAATCACCAATAGAGAAGAGTTCATCTGCTCTCTGCTCAATAAAGCGTTCATCCATCCCCTCATATCGTCCTGAGACAAAAACAATATGGCTCTTTTGTGCTAAGCGTTTTGCATCATTTTGCCTAAAAGGCTTTCCCACAGGCGTTGCTACCACCACATAAGCATCAGGAGAGAGTGCCTTGATCGCATCAATCGTATCAAAGAGTGGCTGAGGGGTCATCAACATCCCTGCTCCTCCTCCAATCATTGGTTGATCTACTTTGCGATGTTTGTTGGTGGTGTAGTCTCGTGGATTATAATAGGCTATGGCTATCAACTGATCTTCAATGGCTCGTTTGAGAATAGAGTCACTAAAGTAACCTTGAATAATATTAGGGAAAAGGGTTACAAATGAAAATTTCATGAGAGGATCTCCAAAAAAATAAAAGGTGTATTGAGGAGCAACACCCTATGAGGCTTCCAAAATCTCTTTGGCATCTTTGGTCAAAACAACCTTATTATCTACCTCTGTTTTGATTACATATCGATCAATATAAGGGATCAAAAAACTTTTGGCAAACCCTCTACTTACCAATGCCTCATCAGTACGAACAGACATATAGTTTACCTCTGCAAGACGTTGCATCTCTACAACTCTCCCCAAAAGAAGACCCTCTTCTACCACATCACACCCCTCAATCTCAAACCAAAAATGCTCACCCTCTTCAAGTTTGCATCTCTCTTTGGTCTCCTCTAGCGTGGCATAGATCTTGGTATTGGTAAGTCTCTTGGCATAATCTACCCCATCATACCCAACAAAAGAGACAATACCCCGTGCAAGATCAATATGCTTAATCTCCAATTCACCTGAGCTTGTTTGAAATTTGTAACCTACTTGAAACTGTTTGGGAAAATCTGTATGAAGATGGAGCTTGAGATCTCCATGAAGTCCGTGGGTTCTCCCCACTTGTGCAATAAAAAAGCGTTGTTGTTTATCCATAAACTATTTTTTTGCTTCTACGTTAACACGGTAGTTACAACCACCTTTGGCTTTGCACCCAGAGATGACTGTTTTGATAGAGTTGATCATTCGTCCCTCTTTACCTATGAGTTTCCCCACATCTTCCCCATTTGCAACAATGGTAATCTCATCATAATTCTCTTCAAGATTTTTCACAGAGACAGAGATATCTTCAGGATGACTTACTAAGAGTTTGGCATATTCAGCGACGAACTCTGCAACCATAGTGATTATCTACCTGTTATCTTTTTGACTCTATCACTCATCTGAGCACCTACAGATGTCCAGTAGTTGAGTCTCTCTTCATCTACTTTGAGATTGTTCTCTTTAATCATTGGATTATAGTACCCAATAGACTCAATCCATCCACCATCTCTTCTTTTTCTACTATCTGTTACTACAATTCTATAAAAAGGTTTTTTCTTTCTTCCCATTCTTGTTAATCTAATTACGGTCATATCTTTTCCTTGTGAAATAATTCTTTGTTTAGCAATGGGTTAACTACGCCCAAAATAGAGGATTCTCTATGGGTTACTTGCTACGATAACCACACTAAGTTCTGACAACTGCCCTTAATGAGAAAGCACTCATCAAAACTTGAAATCGAATTTTATCAGATTTATTATTATATCAAACTTTGAATAGAGGGCAAAAAACCAATTAATATTGGTTAACGGGGAATTCCCCCACCCTGCATCTGCTTCATCATATCTTGCATCTGCTTCATGCCCCCTTTCCCTGAGAGCTGTTTTGCCATCTTTCCTGCATTTTTAAACTGCTTAAGTACCCGATTGACCTGTACTTGTGAGAGTCCTGCTCCTGCGGCAATTCGTCGTTTGCGTGTATTATTTAGAAGATCAGGATTTTCACGCTCTTTGGGGGTCATGGAGTTGATAAGTGCTTTGATGGCACGAATCTCAGAGGAGTTCTCCAGATCCATATCTCCAATCTGCTTCGCCATTGCACCCATACCAGGGATCATGCTCATAATAGATTTCATCGATCCCAACTTCTTCATAGACTCCATCTGCTCCAAAAAGTCATTGAAATTAAACTTCCCTTTTTTGATCTTTTTGGTTAATTGCTTGGCTTTTTTCTCATCAATAACATTGGCAGTTTTTTCAGCCAAAGACTCTAAATCCCCTGCTCCCATAAGTCGTGAGACCACTCTATCAGGAATAAACTGCTCCAGATCAGGCATCTTCTCACCTGCCCCAATAAAGCGTAAAGGCACACCAACTTGATGTGCGATCCCCATCGCAATTCCCCCTTTAGAATCCCCATCAAATTTGGAGAGTACAACACCTGAAATACCGATTTTCTCTTTGAATGTTTGTGCTGTACGTACCGCATCCATCCCTGTCATCGCATCAGCCACATAGAAGAGTTCATCAGGATTGGCAACCTTTTTGACCTCTGCTAACTCATCCATCAACTCCTCATCAATCGCCAAACGTCCCGCAGTATCGATTAAGACAACATCATAGAGCTCTTTTTGTGCTTTTGCCAATGCTGTTTTGACAACAGAGGTAGGCGTAGCCCCCTCATCAGCAACCAATGTCACATCTATCTGCTCACTAATCTGTCTGAGTTGCTCTACCGCTGCCAAACGTTGCAAATCGGCGGCGACAATCATCACTTTTTTCTTCTTTTGCTCTTTTAAAAAGTATGCCAACTTCCCTGTAGTAGTCGTCTTCCCTGATCCCTGAAGACCAATCATCAACACAACAGTAGGTGGCTTAGAGGCAAAGACAAACCCTTGATTTCCTTTGGTGGTCAAAATTCTTGTCAAATCACTCTGCAGTGCTTTTAAGAAATTCTCTTTTCCAATCCCATTGGCTTTGGTCTCTTTTTCAACATTTACC
Source organism: uncultured Sulfurovum sp. (assembly GCA_964515605.1). Lineage (GTDB taxonomy): Bacteria > Campylobacterota > Campylobacteria > Campylobacterales > Sulfurovaceae > UBA1140. Next base: position 12,456 of record CAZEUB010000051.1, read on the forward strand.
AAAAGCTCTTTGACCACTTTATGGTGTACATCTGCTTTGAGCAGGGATTTTTTTAGTTCAGTTAGTGCTTTTTTTAGTGCTTTATCATCATCATAAAAACGAATCTTATCTATCGCACCTTTAAAACTGCTAGTTAAGGTATCAAACATAGTAATATCTCTTTTGTCTCATAAAATTTATTGTTGCGATTATAGCAAAATGGGCTTAATTGTTGAAATCAATAGCCAAATAGGTCTATTAAATATCGTTTAATTTAAGTGCCTATCCAATATTATATCCATTATACTCCTTAAAGTTTTTTTGGAGATATTTTAAATCAATCATAATTTATTACCTATAGTTAAAAGTTTTTGAAATTATAGTTAAAGAAGAGAAAAATAAGATTAAAATTAATTTAATATAAATATATTATTATAATACTAAATAATAAATTAAGTATAATGTAACTAAAAATACCTTATTATTTTATTAAAATTTTATTATATTTTCAAGGACAAAGAATGTTTTTAATCCGATTACTACTACTTCTATCTCTCTTTTTTACTATCAGTTTCTCGAAAGGTGAAGTTTCAAAAATTTTTGCACATAAAGAGAGTATAATAGTCGATTATCATTTCGATGAGTGTGTATGGAATGGAACAGTAGGTGAAGTCAAAGATAGCAGTGGAAATGGGTTCCATGGAACAGCTATGACTTCACAAACGGGTAATGTTTTGCCCAATACCTTTAGTGATGAGAAGATAATTAATCGAAGTGCCAAGTTTACTCAGAGCAAAAAACAGTTTGTCAAAGTTACTAATTTTAATAATTTTGACCATACTAAATTCTCTGCATCTATGTGGATAAAAGTACACAAAAATGTTAATGGTTGGCAGACTCTACTTCATAAAGGAGCTAGTAATAATGCAACCAATGGAGTTTTTAGAATTAAGTATAACTATAATTATGGGCATGATAAATTAGGACTCTATACAACATTTGATAACG
>CAZEUB010000052.1:0-4060 GCA_964515605.1 uncultured Sulfurovum sp.
AAAAGATTGATATAATCAGTAGATAGTATTTAAAAAGTTTTTTTGCGACTCTCATGAGTCTCCTTTAGTAAGTTTTTTAAAGCTATAAAAAGCCTCCGTTTTGCGTATTATACCATCTCTATTGTCTACCAATCCATAACCAGGTGCGATAAGCTGGTGCCAGTAGACTTTTTCTATTTTGCCACTCTTTTGGGCAATGTCAAAATACTCTAGCATATAGTTATTATAAAGCTCTTCACTCACACACTCTAGCTCTGAGGTAGGAGCATAGGGTGCAGTGCCTGTTAAGGGCCAGTTTGCTTCGGTGATATAGATACCATTGTCACATTTTGAAGAGCTTTTTACAATGGTGTCTAAAAATTCTATTTTGTTTTTAAAATCAAAAATACCCATCTGCGTAGCGTAGGGGCTACCTCGACGGTCGACATAGAGCAAGGAGGCTACTTTGTCGTAGAAAACAGAGTAGTTATTAAAAAGGGTACGAATGGTAAAGTGGTACTCAAAATCTATAATAGAAGAGCCTATAAGTTTGATATTTTTAAACCCTTCATCTCTAACCTTTTGAACCACTTCATAAAATGCCAAATACTCCTCCATCGAGACAAAAGCCCACTTTATTCTATTGATGGCATTGCCTATCATAAACTCATTGGTAATGCCTTCAAACTTTTTAAATATGGTTCTTATATCTTTGGCTAAGAGTTCATGGTTCTCTATATGCTCTCGGTCTTGGATAATGGTTATGAGTATCTCTTTGTCATCTCCAAACCCCTTAGCAAAGGCTACATAGGCATCTATGTTCTCTATATCATTTAAAAAGACGCGTATCTGTAAAGATTTAACCCCTAGCTCCTCTACTAAGTTATATTGTGCTTCTCCTTTGTCTAGGTTGACACATAAGCCATAAAAATTTGGTTTTATCTTCGCCTTGTTTGGGACAAAAGCTTCCGATTTAAAATGTTTCCCACTAAATTTTAGAAATAGATAAGGGAAATAGAGAAGATTGGTAGCTATAAGTTTAAGGTAGTCTAGTTTATGCCCTTTTCGTAGCTCTTTTTTGAGGCTTCGTTTGAGTATGTGTGGTTGGTCAGAGTAGTGATCCCATGGGAAAGTGTCATTGTTCATATCTTGAAGTATCCTAATTTTTTTCTAATCTTAAATCTGCGTATAAGATTTAAGGGTTTTCTCTTTATTTTTTTGTTTTCCAAAAAATCTAAACAGGCATCAATGACTCTAGCACTCGATTTCCCATCATTGTATGGATGAGTTATGGCGATAAATTTATCTATCTCTTGCATGATTTTGGGTGGATATCTTAAGGCATAATCTAGTGAAGCCTCTATTTTTGAAGCCTCTTTGATATCTATGAGATGAGGTTTTGGTTGGTTGTTATTGATGGTAACAACAGGCTTTTTTTGTAATATAAACTCGCTAATAGCAGAGGTGGTATCACTAAGCATTACATCAGCTCTTTTAAAGAGGGGGATAAGTTCAGTGGTATCATGAAATTCAAAATTTTTATTTTGCAAATTTTTGAATCTTTTGACTATCTCTTGTTCCATTTTGGGATGTAAAACAGATATAAAATAATATTTTCCCAATTTAGAAAGGCGTTCTATCTCCTCTACTACCTCTCTATTTTTGGCAAGACTGAGGTTGGTAGTAAAAGTTGAGCTTATGATGACGGTAGGTTTGGTTTGTTCTCTTTTTGGAGTTAAAGGAAAGAGAGGATCTACTTTGCTCCAACCTGTCTCAACCACTTCAAAATATTGATGCTTTTTCTGTAGCTTTAAAAATGGTTTGGTTGTACTCTCTCCTTGGGTGCAGTAGAGATCAAAGAAGCCACGAATATTGAAATGCCCTTTGGCTTTACTGCGTTTCCCTACCGAGAAGCCATGAAAAATTTGTACCTTAATTCCAGAGAAGAAGTCAGGAACCACATTGGTAGCAACCAAAACCACATCAGGCTGATATGCCATCACCTCATCTACCGAGTTAAGAAGATTGACCTTTGATAGATATGGTTTACTCTCCTCTTCATCACAAAACCACGCTACTTCAAATCCTCTTACTTCAATTTCAGCTTGAAGAGGACGACCAATAGGAATACTGTATCTCTGAGAGATATAGATAAGAAATTTTTTCACTATTTTTTTGCCTCTTGACAGTTAATAAACTGTTTGATGTATTTGTAGTAGCGTTTATTGGCAGAGTTAATTGCTAGAGCAAAACCAACCCAACCACGAATAATATTGCCTTGTAGAATATAGGTCTTAAAAAAGGCAAAGAGAGATTTGGCAATGACAATTCCAAAGAGACAGATCTTCTTATCTTTAGCACCCAAGTCAGTATAGTGTATGATCTTGGTGAGTGTCTGATTGATATTGGTAATATTAAGATGGGTAAAACTGTTTTTTAGGGTAATAACGTTGCTATTATCAGGTACTATAATCTTCTCATGTACTGCATTGTCATTGAAATCGGTAAACGCTCTATTGTAGATACGATTGATATAATCAGCACTTTGTGTTTTATGTCCTAAAAAGAAGTTCTCTCTTTTGAGTCGAAAAATAGTCTTTGGGTTGCTAAAATCTTGCTCTTTTATCTCCTCTATGAGTTTTTTGTTCAAAATCTCATCACTATCCAATGAGAGAATCCAACTTTTTGTGCTGTATGTTGCTGCATCATTTTTGGTATTGCCAAACCCTCTAAAGTCACCCTTGATGATTTTGACATTATTATACTCTTTGGCTATCTTCTCTGTGGCATCAGTAGAGTTATTGAGATAGAGTATCACCTCCTCAAAATCAACCAATGCATCTAGTGTCTCTTTGATTGTCTCTTGAGCATTTTTGGCAATAATAACAACGGATATATGGTTAATCGACAACTTTTTTTCCTTTGAGTCTCTTTTTGAAGTTCTTTTTATCTTTATGTTTTTGTGATGCCTGTAGGGCTATTTTTAGTGATGAGGCTCCATCAAGATTGGCTATTTTTGCATAGGCTTTAATAATAACACCCAAATCCTCATCTGTTGCCCAGAGCTTAGCAAAATTTTCTAAACGCTCTTGGGTAGAGAGTTGTTTAAAGAGCATACGATTTACATCGATAACCTTAAACTCATAAGCTCCATGATGCTCTTTTATCAGAATATTACCAGGCGAGTAGTCCAGATGAAGTACCCCTTTTTTGTGTAGTTGATAGGTAAATTTGGCAAAAGCATGATAGATCTCCTCTTTGTTGGGATACTCCTTTGAGGTAAGTGGTTCTCGAATGGTAAAATCATACTCAAAAGGTTCACTGATAAAGTAACTCTCTTTGAGTCTTCCTCTTTTTTTGAACTCTATATAGCCAATGGGAGCAGGGACAAAATCAAGAATCTTTATGCTATTAAAGTAGGATTTTTTGGCTTTGCCATCACGAAAGAGACCATAGGCAAACTGGTTGAGTAGATGAGGTTTTTTAAATGATTTTACCACATATTTTTTGTTTTCAAACGCTATGATTTTAATAATATTTCGTTTGTCATGGATCGTGCGATTTTGTTCTTGGTCAAAATAGATTTTGATATTTTTGACAAACTCTTTGGTTCGTTCATTTAGGGATTTATAGGTCAATTTTGCTCCAAAATTTGGGTTGTATTTATCTTGTTTCTCTTGCTAAGCTTTATTTGGTTTTGTTTTTAGACTTCTGCAACTATGATACTCTGTATGAACTTAGGTTGTTAGTATATCCAAATATTTTTATAACTACATTCATCTTGCAGTAGTCGTTATTTTTCAAATTCTTTAAATGCAAACTGAACTAAAAAAATAAAAAATATTTTTATAAACTTCAAAAAATCCTTGACAAGAGGATTTTTTTTCCCTATAATACGCGTCCACAAACAGAGGGACCTAAGAGTTAAGGGTTTGCATTAAAGTTTGAGGCGGAAAGTGATCTATAACAACCAAATATAAGTAAACAAAATCAACGTCTATTTGAGATTTAATTTTTGCATTTTTATTAAAAAGTGATAAGAATTTACTTAGATAGCAAATATTTAAGTGATTCTGACAAT
>CAZEUB010000053.1:0-7584 GCA_964515605.1 uncultured Sulfurovum sp.
AGCATCAAGCAACAAAATACTAAACTTTGCCCCACTCGTACTAGCCAAAAGCTTTCCATCACTTATCGCCTCATTTCCCAAATCAGCCTCATTAAGCAGAGACTCAAAACCACCTATAGGGATAAGATAGTTCCTGTTGTCAATAGTTGAGTGTACCCCATGACCCGAAAAATAGATAATAGCAATGGTATCTGAGTCAATATAACCATAAAAACTTCTTAACTCCTTTATCATACTGCTTCTATTTAGATTTTTCTTTTTGATAACGGTAAACCCAAGACCTTTTAATTTTTTTGCCAAAATGTCAACATCATTTGTTGGATTGGTTAGACGCTTGTTTGGATAATCACTATTTCCTATAAGCAGAGCATATCTTGACTCTGCTTTTAGCACTTCTAACACCAATCCAATTAACATTATAAATTTTATAGATTGTGGCTTAATGTGAGATATAAACTAATGGGTGTTTTGGCGTATGACATGGTCACGCCTACCATTTTGTTATTGTAATGTATATAGAGGATTTAAACTCTTAGCAATAGTCTCATGAATCCTAAAAAGTATAGTCTCATCAATATCTCCTACTCTATTGACAAATCGCTCATTTGCAAAACTTTTTATCTGAAAACAGTCTATTGCAGAGAGTTTAGAGAGTCCATTTGAGTCACTATTTTCAATCTGAAGCATCCAAGGATAGTGAACATAGTTTGATTTCCAATCACTTATAGGAACGATGGTTTTGAGTGGGAGTCTGCCTATCTCGTTGTGGCTAACCACAACAGCAGGACGAAGTTTTGAAATCTCACTGCCGACCTTTGGAAAAAACTTTACCATCCAAATTTCACCTTGATTAATAGTCATAAATATCTCCATTATCACTGCCCAACTCTTTGGACAGTGCCAAATACTCTTTGTCTTTGAGTGCTAGTGAGACTCCTCTTCTCCATTTCTCTAGCTCTTTTTGTTTGATATAGTTTGCTATGGCTTCATTGTAGATAGCAGAGAGAGAGAGTTTTAGTTCATCTTTGAGAGCTAAAACCTGCTCTTTTAGCTCAATTGGCATATTGAAAGTGACTTTTTCAAAAGAGTTACTGTATGAATTAACCATATTATTATCCTTATCTGTTTGCCATATTATAAACTAACTCTCTATAAAATTATCTTAACTTTGGTTTAGAATATTTTTTGTTGGTGTGTTGGAAAACGCACCCTACGGATTTTATAAAACGCTTAGAAATCATCTAAATCGATACTTGACTTCGCATAATTAGCAACATTACTCTCAAAAAAGTTACTCTTTACCTCATTCATCTCTAGGTGTTTGGTTACCAATTTTTGTAGATAGGTGGTATCGGTTTGGCTAAAAATAGGATCAAGCCCAATTCTCTGAAGTCGCTCATTGGCATAGTTGTGTACGGTCTGCTCCATAAGCTCAGGGGTTACACCCATAATAGGATATTGGTTAAGTAGGTAGTTTCCATACTCTAGCTCAATCTTAACCGCATCATCAATCATAGTATAAGCAGCATCGATGGTAGAGGTTTGAATCTTGTTCTCTTTTTGAATGGTTTTGAAGATATTAGCAAAGAGAGGTAGGTGTGTATTAAGCTCATCTCGGGCAATAAATTTGATCATATCTCTTGCTCCTGGAACCTTGTCTCCTAGGAGGTAGATATAGCTAAATCCAAGGAGAAAATAGATCCCCTCTAGGTTGACACTTGCCATAGCAGAGAGTAGCATCTTATCAACTGATCCTCCATCAATATATCGTGCAAACTGTTCCGCAATCTTTTGGTTCTTTTGGTTGAGTGCATTGTTGTGTTTATAGAGATTAAAGACCTCTTCAGAGTTGCCACAAGCATCTAGCAAAACAGCATAACTCTTTGAGTGGTTCACCTCCTGCATGATCTGTAGCGAGATAACTGATTTAATCAGACGGTTATTAGCTAGTCGTCGAAAGTCACTGAGGTACTCCTCTTGAGCAGAGTCATTGAAGCTTAATTGAGCAAAGGTCATCTTATAGATCGCCTGTTCATTCTCGGTTAGTTTCTCAAAGTTCTTCTTTTCGTTGCTGGTATTGACCTCTGAAGGAAACCACGTATTGGCATTCATTAGATCATAGATATTGCTATCCCATCTGTATCGAGAACGATTAAAGTCAACAAAACCCGTTGGTGCTCCACCAAATATCTTCTCATCAAGTATCTCTTCACCATGAGGGTTGTAGTAGTGTGTAGCGTCCATTTATATCTCCTAAAAATTATAATACATATTATTAAGTGAAGTATTATATCATATATTATTATTGATACTCTGTCAAACTCAGACTATTAAATCAAAAGATTAAATAATATTATTCTCTATTTATTTATGTTATTATTTTTAAATACTATTTTTTTTGGATATTATGATGATTTTAAAAATCCCTTTTCTACTCTCTCTCTTGATTAATGCTCTCTTCGCATCAAATTTATTGATAGGTCAACAGCACTACTTTGCAACCAAAGTTCCCAAAAACTGTTCAATTTATGAACAGAATCGATTTGTCTATAATGTGTTGCATGATGCCTATCTTTGGAGTGATGAGACCCCTCATGATCCTTCACTTATCAAGAGGTATCGCTCTCCTGAGTCACTACTCTATGCCCTTCGTAACAGCGAAGATAGATACAGCTATATCGAACCTCTACAATCAGCAGATGATTTTTTTCTCAAAGGGCGTTTCAATAATTTTGGGTTTATTCCTTTTTTGACCACGCTGAAGGATCAGCGTAGTGCTTTTATTGTTGGATATGTCTACCCAGACTCTCCTGCCTACTATGCTGGGTTGCGTCGTGGAGCAATTATTACAGAGATAGATCACATTTCAGTTACTCCTAATAATCTACACCATATCGATCAATTACTCAAAGAGAAAAGGGGAGTTGATTTTGTTTTTTGGAGAGATCATCAACGCTACCAAAAGAGAGTTAAGAAGTACACCTACAATGTAAAGACCATCTCTAAGCCACATATCTATCAGCTAGGAGATAGACGGGTTGGATATCTGGTATTGAGTGATTTTATGAGTTCTAAAATTGGTGAGCTTAGGGGCTATTTTGCTATGCTGAAACGCAAAAATATTGATGAGCTCATCTTAGATCTTCGATACAATGGAGGGGGGGATGTTGCCATGGCAAACTATATCGCCTCAGCTATAGCAGGAGAGGCTCTTGCCAATCGAATCGCTGAATATACCCACTACAATGAAAAATATTCTCAATTTAACTCTACCCTCTTTTTTAGAGATCTCCCACCAGAGCGGGTATTTAATCTCAAACGGATCTTTTTGTTAACCACCAAGGAGACCTGCTCTGCAAGTGAGCGACTTATCCATAACCTCAAAGCCTATCCCCAAGAGATTGAGGTGGTACAGATTGGTCAAAAGACATGCGGGAAACCTTATGGTTTTTATGGTGCAGCTATCTTCTGCAACAAGGTGCTACTTGCGATTAATACCATTGCTCAAAATAGCAACCAAGAGGAGATTGATATAGAGGGGATTACCCCCACTTGTGTGGTTGAGGAGAATTTCATGCAACCACTAGGAGATAAGAATGAGAACTACCTCAAAGAGGCACTCTACTATATCAACAGTGGTCACTGCCAAGAGTATATACAGCAGTAGCTATATCATACTCATTAAAAGTCAAAACTACTTAGTAATCTTAACGGTATAGGCCTTTTTGCTAAGTGGCACAGCTGGTCTTTTGATATGAGGAGGTCTTCTTAATGTATCAGAACTATTAAGAGGACGTGTCAATTTATCTCTCCATGCTTGGTAGATCTTCATATTGTTCTCATAGTTAACATAGATATCACCAATCTGATCCTCTCTACTTGCTGGCTCAATAGTTACCTTTTGATGCCAAGCATGATTTCCTGCAATTGGGTCTGGATGAGAGGGAGCTACAGCATTTTGCCATGAACCACTTAGTCCATCCCACCAGATGTTATCAAGGTCTTTATTGTACTCTTTAAACTGCCATGTATCTCGACGCTCCATAATACCTTTGTCTAAACCTTGAGTAGGTTTTAGTGTCCCAATTTTGCCATCCATGGTCATATCATAGAGTGGTGCACCAACTCCCATTACCCCCAGTTGATGTGAGAAGCCAGGAATATCAACAGCATTTTTGAGTTTCCATCGTCCAGCATGGTGAGAGTTTGCCAAAACACCTGGCATGGTACCTTCAGTTGGAACAGCCATTGCGATAAAGTAACCAGACTCAAGTCCAGAGACCGTATCTGTAATGGTTACTTTAATTGCATCTCCCTGTTTAATATTCAATCTCTTAGCATCTTCTGTGTTAATCCATACAGGATTATGGTTTTGGCTTATCTCCATAAGGTGCTTGGAGTTTACTGAACGAGTATGAATATTATAGGGCAATCTAAAGACAGTATTTAGTGCAAACTCATTCTCTTTAGTCATAAAGTCATGGTGTACCTGTGTGACAATGTGTACCATCTTCTGACGCTCTTCCTTTGTTTTTGGATAGATTGGTATAGCATACTCAGGCCATTTCCATTCAGATAGCCACTCAGAGAAATACTCAGCTTTTTTACTAAGTGTATGGAAACCTTGTCTAATCTCACCATCTACCTCTACGCCAATTGCTTTTTTGCCTCCATAAACATGATCATCAACTAACAATGCACCATATTTATCTTTTTCAACTTCACTTGCTTTATACTCATGCCCATGAACATGATAGATATCACCAACCTTTTTAACTTCATGCTCTTGTGGCTTATAGATATTATCCTCCTCTAGCCATGTTCCCATATCTCTCATCATCTCGTAGTTAGGGTATTTAGAGCCTTTATACTTTGGATTTGAATTTGCTGCAGCTCTTAAGTTTGGTAAGTTATCAAAGGCTGCCTGATACCACTCTGCAATGGTTACCGCTCTTGTGGGATCCTCTTTTGAAGCCCAGTGGTCTCTGACACCTAAACTTCCATCAGGGTCAACATACTCAACCATAATATTTGCCCAGAACTCAACCTCTTCCCAAATCTCTCCAAGACCAGAAGCCATGTGTGCTTCAAGTGTTCCTCTTGCCGGATTTTTAGGCTTCCACCCCATCTTCTCTAATGCAACTCTAAGTGCTGGTTGCCTAAAGGATAACCAACGTGCCGGCATGGTAGCCTCTGAGTGTTGATCATGTCTCTCACCAGCCAAACCAACAGGTAAAATAAAGTCACAATACCAGTTTGTCTCTGACCATGTAGGTGAGAGGTTAAATGCCAACTCAATCTTATCTTCACGCTTAAGTGCCTCTATCCATCTAAATCCATCTGGGTTAATCCATACTGGGTTATACATTCTTGGGATATAGATAGCAATCTTTTCAGGAACATTTAACCCTTTGGCTTTCCACTTATCTCTCCATTCATCATCCATAAGAAGGTGTGGCATAATAAAACTCATCTCATAGGTACTCAATGGGTACTCAGGAGGCCAAACCAACTCGTTCCAGACATCAACCTTTTTAGGTCTCTCTCCTGAAACTGTTGCCTTATCCCCTTTGCCATTGACTGAGATAACATGCCAATGGTGCATACTTACTCCACCTTTGTCACCTGCCATTGCACCTCTAAGTGCCAATGGGAAGAAAGCAGCACGTGCATTCATCCAACCACCACGATGACCTATTGGTCCAGCTCTCCAAATATAGGTTGCAACTCTTGCTCCTGCATCAATAAACATATCATAGAGTTTCTCTACAATTCTAGCCTCAATTCTACACTCTTTGACAACAAAGTCTAAAGTATACTCAGAGTACATCTCTTGAAGAAGTTTAATAAAATCCTCATAACTATCACCTTGTGGTACCGATTTGATATAGCCTTTCTCAACCAAGAGTGCCAAATACTCTTTGTTTGCCATCATCTGATCCCAATTCATCCAGTTTTTGACCCAAGCGTGATTAACTAAATCTTCTCCATTGATACCTTTTTCATTAAGAACTCTGTTTGCTAGGTAAAGGTAGAGAGCTGCCTCTGTTCCTGGCCAACATGGCACCCAAAGATCAGCCATACCAGCTGAGTTCGAGAGACGTGGGTCCATAACAACAAGTTTTGCACCTTTTTTACGGGCATCAGCAATCTTACCTGCTGCTTGTTGGAAGTAGTGACCTGCATCAGCAGCATGAGATGACTGCAAAAAGATCAACTTAGCATTTGCCCAATCTGGTGAGTTTCTATCATCATTAAACCACTGAATAGTACCTTGTCTGGCACCAGCACTACAGATATTGGTATGAGAGTTATATCCATCACACCCCATTGAGTGAGGTACTCTGTGTCCAAATCCATTCTCATTAGGACGACCAACTTGATAGACAAAAAGCTTCTTGGACATCTCATCACCAGTCTTTAGCGTATCGTGTATCTTCTTACCGATATGCTTCATCGCCTCATCCCAAGTGGTTCTTACCCACTTACCTTCACCCCTTTTTGCTCCAGGGGCTCTTTTTAGTGGGAAAGGAATTCTATCTGGATCATACATTTGTGACTGAGATGCGTAACCCTTCGCACAGTTCCGTCCACGAGAACCTGCATGAAGAGGGTTACCCATATACTTTCTAACTTTTAAATCTTTAGGGTTTTTGGTCTCTTTATAGAGTCCAATATCAACCCATGCAGTTAGACCACATGAGGCTTCACAATTTGAACAGGCCGTTGGAACAAGCATATATTCAGTCGCTTTAATGCCATCTGGGTTATCTTCACTCTGCACACCATTTCGACCTACACCACCACGTTTCCAATCTGCACCATCAAGCTCGGTAAAACTATCCCACTCACTAAGTGGTGGATAGAAGGATAGACTCTCTGGAGTTGATGTAAATTTTGTCTCTTCTGCCATTGCAGGTGTATCAACAACAGTGCTAAATACACCCTTAGCTATGGTCGCTCCTGCAACTGTATATGCTGTCCCTTTTAGAAAGGTTCTTCGACTCTCAAAGAAAGAAGATTTCTCACTATTCATTTTCTTAACCATCTATATTCTCCTTAACTTAACGGTATCATTTGTGGAATTTCTAACCACGTACTCTTTGCAAGATAAAGACCTATTAGTGTCGTTACTGCTGCAAATTTCATCATTGTTCTGTTTTCAACTTTTAGTGATCCCTTTGCGATAAAGAAGGGGATAATGTACCCAAGAACCATCGCTGCCCAGAACTGAGTATTGTATGATCCACCAGAGTGAATATAGGCTAAAGTAGCTTCTACCTCTGCTGCTTTGAAGGAGAAGAAATACTCACCCATATACATAGTAAATGAGAGTGCTACCGAAATAGCAAGAATCATTGCCAAATCTCTTCTAGCCTCTGCTGACCACTTATCCGCAATAAGCAAAAGTGAAGCTGAACCAACCATAAAAGCAGCAAAGAGCATCTGAACCAACTCAGCTGGAGCTGTCCATAACTCTCTTGCACTCGCTTCAGCCATAATAACAGCCGTATACATCGTAACAGGGAGAGCTAAAAATACTACAAAAGGAAAGAGCTTTTCATATAAATAAGATTTTTCTCT
>CAZEUB010000054.1:0-13567 GCA_964515605.1 uncultured Sulfurovum sp.
CGTATCTGCTCCATATTTTTCTATTAACGCATCTGGGTCAACGGTGTTCCCTTTGGACTTGGACATTTTTGCCCCATCCATCAGTACCATTCCTTGGGTTAACAGATTCTCAAATGGCTCTTTTAGCTCATCTATAAAACCGATATCTCTTAACGCTTTGGTGAAAAAACGGGCATAGAGTAGGTGAAGAATAGCGTGTTCTATTCCCCCTATATACTGGTCAACCCCTAGCCAGTAGTTGACATCCTCTTTATCAATGCCACATGTGTTCCACTTTTTAGGGTCAGTTGCATAACGGAACTGATACCAGCTTGACTGCACAAAGGTATCTAGCGTATCGGTCTCTCTTTTGGCTTCACTTCCACACTTAGGACAAGCACAACTTGACCATGTTGGATGATTCTCTAGTGGGTTACCCTCACCTGTTATCTCTACATCTTCAGGTAAAGCTATTGGCAGATTCTCCACCTTTTCAGGTACTAAACCACAAGTATCACAATGGACAAAAGGAATCGGAGCACCCCAATAGCGTTGACGGCTTATTCCCCAGTTTCTTAGCTTATAGTTAGTAGTTCCTTTACCCAGACCCTTCTCTTCAAAGAGTTTGATAATGGCTGATTTTGCTTCGGTGTTTTTCATACCATTTAACGCATCTGAGTTTATAAGTTTACCCTCACCTGTGTAGGCTTTATTCTCTTCGCCACCTTCGATAACGTACTTCAATGGCAAACCATACGCTGTAGCAAACTCAAAGTCACGCTCATCATGAGTTGGTACAGACATAACAGCCCCTCCACCATAACTAGCCAAAACAAAGTTTGCCATCCAGACAGGAATCTCTTCACCTGTAAGTGGATGAATAACGGTTATGCCTAGGTCAAACCCCTCTTTTCCTGCTTTGGCACGCTCTACCTCGGTCATGTTAGATATCTCTTTTATCTTCTCTATAACCTCTGTATCTAGTAGCTCATTTTTTATCAACGCTTTAACTATAGGGTGTTCAGGTGCTAAGGCTGTATAGGTCACCCCATAAATAGTATCAGGACGTGTGGTAAATACCTCAAACCCTTCAAACTTATTATTTAATTTTGCTTTGGATGCCTCTGAGAGTTTAAATGCAAATGCTAAACCTTCTGATTTACCTATCCAGTTGCTCTGCATGGTAAGTACTTGTGATGGCCAATGCCCCTCTAACAACTTTAGATCCTCTAGCAACTCATCAGCATACTTTCGGATATCAAGGTAGTACCCTGGCATCTCTTTAAGCTCTACTTCATTGTCACAACGCCAACAGCACCCCTCCTCTACCTGCTCGTTTGCTAAAACAGTATGACACGCTTCACACCAGTTTACCGTGGTAGACTCACGGTAGAGAAGCTTCTCTTCAAACATCTTGATAATGAACTCCTGCTCCCACTTGGTATACAACTCATCACAGGTTGCAAACTCACGTGTCTCAGAGAACGAAAGCCCCAAACTACTAAGCTCTTTTCTCATGTAGTCTATATTAGAGTATGTCCAATCTTTTGGGTGTTTTCCATGCTTTATGGCTGCATTTTCAGCAGGCATACCAAAGGCATCCCAACCGATTGGGTGCAGTACATTGTACCCTTGCTTTCGGTAGTATCTTGCCATTGCATCACCAATGCTGTAGTTACGCACATGACCCATATGTAGCCTACCACTTGGGAAAGGGAACATACTTAAAATATATTTTTTATCTAAGCTTTTATCATCTTTTGGTTCAAACGCTTGTTGTTCGCTCCATCTACGCTGCCATTTACTCTCTATATCACTTGGACTATAACTCATACCATCACTCCATTGGCTAAAATTGTGCGAATTATATCTAATGGTGGATTAGATCTCAATATCAAGATAAAGTATAGAATAAAAAATAGAATAGAACATAGAGCGTTACAATCTAAAAAGATATTTAACTTTTCTCATAACAAGCCTATTTTTTCACCAACTATTCATTCTCACTTCAATAAGATATCAATATAATACCCTAAAAATACTCATTATAAAAATAGGAAATTAAATATGTATAAAAAAAACATCTACTCTTTGGCTATAAGTCTGGCTATCTTTTCTGGTTGTAGTACAACAAAAGTTGAACAACCAACCATAACGCCAAAGGATAAAAACAAAACTATTGCTCCCTATTCAAGACTTGGTATCAATACCGAATCCAACCTTACAATATCCTCTATAGTCGAGTCTCGACCTCAACCACAATATGAAACACTCTTAGGAGATTTCCAATATAACTATGATCTTCTTAATTTTATTGAGAGAATGGTCTCTGTTCATGGATTTAAAAGAAGAGAATTAAATGAGATATTTTCACAGGCACAGAACTTTCAATATATTCCCCAAACCAAAAGCTGTTCAACAGATATATTGCGTATCCAAATAGGGAAATGGGATCAATATAAGAGCTGTTTTATCTATGAAAGCAATATCCAGCGTGGGGTAAAATTTTGGGATGAACATCAAGAGACACTAGAGAGAGCAGAGATTAAATATGGTGTTCCTGTTGAGTATATCATTGGTATTTTAGGAGTTGAGACGGCTTATGGTGTTAACTTTGGGAAACATCGCGTAATTGATGTATTGACCACCAAGGCGATGCTAGGTGGAAGACGTGCTAGTTTCTATACCGATGAGCTTGAACATTTTCTGCTACTCACACGTGATGCGGGGCTTGTACCTACTGAGTTAATGGGATCTACCTCTGGGGCATTGGGATATGGGCAGTTTATGCCTAGTAGTTATAGACGATTTGCAGTAGATTTCAACAATGATGGCGCTATTGATCTTTGGAATGCCGAAGATGCTATTGGAAGTATTGCTAACTACTTCTCTATTAATGGCTGGAATGCATCTATCTCACAGGTCGCAGTAAGAGCAAAGTACCCAGGTCAACGCTTTCGTTACAAACGACTAAAAACAGGATACAAATACAAATACTCTCAATGGATGCTCAAAAAACGCTACAAGATTGTACCACGATCAAAACTCTACTATAGAGGTCCTGTCTCTTTGATTAAGTTGCATCGTGCTACATATGATGAGTTGTGGTTTGGAACCCATAATTTTAGAGTTATTACTACCTACAATCACAGTTCATTCTATGCCATGGCAGTACATCAACTTGCCCAAGCTGTCAAAGCAAGAAGAGGATACTAAAAATCCTCTTTGGTCTTAGCACTCTCAACAATTGAGATGACCAAGGTGTAGATATTGGCAATAATCGCTCCAATTACCAAGCCTACCACCAAATTGATATGATCTCCATCCCCAAATTGAAACATAAAAAAAGCAGGAAGTAGGTGTAAGTCTGCCACCAAAGAACCTGCTAATAACTCTGCTGAGAGCAGATTTCTTACGCCCAATTTGAGAATGGTTGAGATCAGATTAATACTCCCCGCAGCAAAAAGCGCCACAGCAGTATACTCATAGAGAAATGAGACACTGGTGGTTAGACTCATCAGTGTAAAAAAGATATAAAATACTTTACCCCAATTCATTAGTTAGATTGTTCCCTGCTCATACATGGCACGCATCTTCTCTTTCTCTTTTTCTCTTTTGAGTTTAGCTGCTTCATTCTCTCTAAATTCTACAATAGAGAACTTCAACCACATCAAGATAGGAGAAGCGACAAAAATAGAGGAGTAGGTTCCCACAACCACTCCAATAAGAAGAGTAAAACTAAAGCCTCTTAAAATCTCTCCGCCAAAGAGATAGAGTGTCAAGACAACAAAGAAGGTGGTTAATGAGGTAAGTGTCGTACGAGAGAGTGTACGGGTGACAGACTCATCAATAACCTCTGAGAGTTCAGCTGATTTTATGGTACGAATCCCCTCTCTAATTCTATCAAAAACAATAACTGTATCATTTAGAGAGTATCCCAAAATCGTTAATATCGCAGCAAGTATAGGAAGGTTGATATCAATTTGGAAAAGTGCCAAGACACCTAAAGTAATCGTAACATCATGAATAAGTGCCATAACCGATGCCAAGGCAAATCGCCACTGAAATCTAAATGAGATATAAGCAAGAATCCCAAGAATCGAGAGTAACATCGCCATAAGCCCTTGAGTTCTCAACTCATCACCTACCGCAGGACCTACCATATCAACCCCACGAATCTCAAATTTTCCTGTCTCTTTGAGAAGTGCTTCTATCTTATCTTTGGTTCCCCCTTTGACCGCTTTTGAGGTCTGCTTGGTACGAATAGCTATCTCTGAGTCTGATCCAAAAAAGCTCACACTCGCATCACCATACTCTTTGGTTTGAGAGAGAAGGGTTCGTACTTTTTCAAGGGGGGCATCGCCCTCATATTTGACTTGAATCACTGTACCACCAGCAAAATCAATACCATAATTCAAGCCTTTGGTTGCCAAAAGCCCCAAAGAGAGAATAATCAGGGTGATAGAGACAATACCAAACTTTTTGGCATTTGCCATAAACCCAACAATGGGTTGATTGTGTTTAAAGACTTCCATTATTTACTCCCTTCTGTTTTGATCCCAAACCAAAAGTTTAGTCTCTTTTTATCAATTTTTGGTAAGATCCACTGATAGATGCCATGTGTTCCCAAAATTGCAGTCAACATTGATGCCAAGATACCGATACTAATGGTCAAAGAGAACCCCTTAATGGGTCCTGTACCATAAGCAAAAAGCACCACCGCTGCAATTAGTGTGGTGACATTGGCATCCCAAATCGCTGTAAAGGCATTGTTGTACCCCTGCTCAATGGCTTTGGTAATAGAGCTACCCTCATGAAGTAGTTCACGAATACGCTCATTGATAATAACATTGGCATCAACTGCCATACCAACGGTCAAAACGATACCTGCCATACCAGGTAGAGTAAGGGTCGCTTCAAAGAGTGACATAATTGCCAATATCAAAAAGAGGTTAGCAATCAGTGCCACATTAGAGATTACCCCTGCCATGCCATAGTAGACAAACATAAAGAGGACTACTGAGAGGAAGCCAACTACTAAAGCAATAGAACTTGCCTTAATAGAGTCTGCCCCTAGACTTGGTCCAACACTTCGCTCCTCTTCAACCTCAACAGGTGCCAATAGTGCTCCTGAACGCAGAGCAATAGCAATATCGTGTGCCTCTTGCGGGGTGAAGTTTCCAGAGATCTGCCCAGAACCTCCCCCGATACGTTCACGAATGACAGGAGCAGAGTAGACCTTGCCATCCAAGACTACTGCCATACGTTTTCCGACACTTTTGCCTGAGAAGTCACCAAAGATCTTGGCACCTTGTCCATTGAGTTTGAAGTTGATAAGTGGTTGGTTATTCTGTCTATCATACCCCACTTTGGCATCGACCAACATCGATCCATCCAAGATAGGAATAGAGTAGAGCAGATATTTACGATGCTCATCTGCCACATCTCGCAAGATTATATCTCCAAACTGCTTCGCCTCCTCTTCACTCATTGTATCTACTCTAGCGGCTCTAGCCTCATCTACTGCCATCATCTGGAGATGTGCGGCTTTGGCGATTAGCTCTTTGATACGATTCTCATCAGCTTCAGTTTTGATCCCTGGTACCTCTACCAAAATCTTCTCTTTGCCCTGCTTGGCAACAGTTGGCTCAGCCAAACCAAACATATTAAGACGATTTCGGATGGTATCTACTGCTTGATTAATCGCATTTTGCTTGGTCTCTTCAATCAATTCAGGGGTCAATCTAAGCTCAAAAACCTTTGCTTTTTCTTTGATATCAAATCCCTTGAACTCCTCTGCCAAAATCTTCTTGACTTTAGAAAGATCATCATCATCCAAGATCTCAAAACTCACTTTGCCATCAGCAATTTTGAGATCATCAAAAATAATATCTGCCTTCTCTAAGTGATACTTAACATTGGTTCCAATCGACTTAACCCGCGATGCAACCGCAACATCACTCTTGACAGAAAGCAACATGTGCAACCCACCTTGAAGATCTAGTCCCAAGGTAATCTTCTTCCCTTCATCGCTATTTATCAAAGAGGGGATAGAGAAAACCACCCCAAAAACAAATGCGAAGAGGAAAATAACCACTCTATAATTTAATTTTCCCATCGTTTATACTTCTACCTTTTTTGCCACATAGGCTTTATCCAATTTAACGATATTGGTATCGTTCAGTTTGATTTTGATAAAATCCTCTTCAACTTTGACAACTTCAGCATAGAAACCTCCATTGGTAAGAATTTTATCACCTTTGGTTAGAGATGCCAACATCTCAGCATGCTCTTTTTGCTGTTTCTGCTGAGGTCTGATAATCAAAAAATAAAAAATACCAAATAAAATAATAAGTGGTAAGAGTTGTGCTACTTGTTCCATAAGGGAATCCTTTGAGTTTATATATGAAAATAGGCAAGAATTTTACCATTAACAAGATAACAACAGGCTTTTTGATAGCACTATTGAGTGCAGGGGCGATCTATCTCGATTGGCTTGGGTTTGTTAATTTTTTTGTTAATACCCTCTTGGGGCTACTTAGCCTCTACCTTCTCCTTCAATCCGATAAAAAGATCTGGTTTTGGAGTGGATTTTGGATAGGGGTATTGTGGTTTTGGTGGATTAGCGTTAGTTTCAAAAATTATGGCTTTGCGTGGGCGATCCCTATTGGTGTGATTTTAACGGCAATGACGTATGGTTTTATTTTTCTTTTTATGGCAAAAATTGCTGAATTTGTAGAGAGCAAAACCTCAATCAACCAACTCTTTATCAAATCCTTTTTGCTTCTTATTATCTCCTATCTACACCCCTTTGCTTTTGATTGGTTTAAGCCAGAGATGATCTTTACCAACAGCTATCTAGGGGTTCAGAAGTGGCAATTTGCACTGATACTGCTCTCTATCTCTTTGACACTCTACAAAAAAGAGATACTCTTTTTGCTTTTGACTATTTTTGCCTACCCCTTTACACAAAAATTCAATCAAACCCCCCTCAATACTCACGGCATTGTCCTCTCAAACTCTATGACCAATGTAGTAGATAAGTGGGATCCAAAACTCCAACCAAAACATGTAGAGATTGTCTTTCAGAAGATAGAGAGAGCCATCAAGGAGAAGAGACGAATTATCATCTTTCCAGAGTCAGTCTTTGCCTTTTTTCTCAATACGCAACCAGAGCTTATGACAGATCTTCAAGCCCTCTCTAATGAGATTACCATTGTTATTGGGGCATTGTATTGGGATGGTAAGGTCAATCGAAACTCCACCTATATTTTCCAAAAAGGGCAATTCAAAATTGCCAACAAAGCGGTATTGGTTCCTTTTGGTGAGTACAACCCTCTTCCCAAATGGCTAGGGGAGATCATCAACAAGATATTTTTTGATGGGGCACCTGATTATGTTGCCTCTTCTGAGGTTACGGATTATACCATTGATGGAATCACCTATCGTAATGCCATCTGTTTTGAAGCCACCTCCAAAGAGCTATATAAAGGAGATCCCAAAAACATGATCGCTATCTCCAATAATGGCTGGGTTACCCCCTCTATAGAACCTACCGAGCAGAAGATACTGCTTCAATTCTATAGCAAAAAGTATGGAACGACCATCTTTCATGCGGTTAATATGTCCCCCTCTTATATCATTCATCAAGGTAGGGTTATCCAATGAAAAAATTCTATCTTGCTTTGCTTAATGCCTATCAATATATCTCTCGATTTTTACCTGGAAGCTGTCGCTACTACCCCACCTGCTCAGAGTATGCCAAATGGCAATTTGAGTTTAATCGTGCCGATAGAGCTCTAAGAGAGACAACCCTAAGAATCCTACGGTGCAACCAACTCTTTGATGGGGGAATTGAGTATCCTGTTGTACACTATACCCCTCCCAAACTCCTATCTTTGAGCAAAAAAGTCATTAAGATTAACTACTGGTTGATACCCAAGAGAGATAAATTATTTTATCTTATTAAAGATTATGATGCATATTAAGCCAAAATTATGCTAAAATAAACAAAAAGAGCTGAATTATGTTCAAAAAAATTCTCCCCATACTAATAGCCACCCTTCTATCTGCTAATACCATCTCGACCAATCCCAAAATATTATCTCTTGATGCCCCTTTTGAGGTAGAGTCCAATCTCTCTATTTTTGAAACAGACTCAACAGGATATACCCATCAAGATCTACTCAAATGCACCCCCTCCATAGAGGCGGCTTATCGCATACTCTCTCCTACCAAGCTTCGGGTTATCCCTAGAAGAGATCTTCAGAGCGATACGATTTATAGCTGTAGCTATAACCAGAGAGCTATTGAGCTATATACCCAACCATTTATGCTACTAGATTATCACTTTTTTACCAAAGAGAGGATCATACGACTACAATTTAATGATAAGGTGGATCTCAAAAGTATCAAAAGTGCCATTACCCTACAGAAAAAAGAGAGATTGAGTCGAACCGATTTACACTACTCTATCACACAACACAATGAGCAGACCCTTCTGCTGAAAATCGATGAGCCTATTGGTCATCATGGGATAGTTCTTCGCATTAATGAGCAACTCCAAACCACTCACCAGAGCCATCTCAAATCGCCATTGGTTATCCCTTTTGATCCAAGAGGAGATACCCCTGTAACGCTCAACAAAGAGAAAGAGCCAATGATTATCCACGATAGACCTCAAATGGTCTCACTCCCTAGTGGAGAGTTTGCTATACGGATCTTTTTGGATGATACATTAGAGGGGAGAAGTGAGCGATTTATCTCCATTGATGGGATCACAAATTTTAGACTCAACAAAAACAACTACATAACCTACGAGGAGAGAAGAGAGCATAACCTCTCTGATGAGAGCTACTACTATACTGATATTATTAGCTCAGAGTTTAAACCCAACAGCACCTATCACCTCACTCTACACAAAGGGCTACATCACTATCAGGAGCTTAAGGAGGATCAATCTTTTACTTTCAAAACAAAAGATCGAGCCAAAACCATTACCTTTCAAGCCGATAAGCCCTATATCTCCAGCAATGGAGAACTTGCTTTTAGTTCGGTCAATATCAACCAAGCGACCCTTATTGTGGAGCGTATTTTGGAGCAAAACTTACGCTACTTTGTGAACTTCTCCTCTGCCCAAAAGAGGGATATAAGCAGATATATCAAAGAGGTTACAAGCAAAGAGATCATCCTCAACAATCCCAAAAATATCATCACAAAGCAGAAGTTTAAGCTCTCACAACTTGCCAAGCCATTGCCCTTTGGGATCTATCGTATCACTTTACGCTATCGCGATGGGGATCGAGAAAAGAGCAGTAGCACCACTCTCTTCCTCTCCAATTTGGGTATCAGTGCTAATCTAGCCAAAGATCAAGCCATCATCACCATACTCTCTCTTGATACCGCAACGCCTACTCCTAATGCCAAAGTCGAACTCTATGGCAAAAACAATCAACTTATCGGCACAGCTACCACAGATCAAGATGGGGTTGCTATCATTGAGAAGAGAGATCTGCTCCTAGAGAATCCCAAAGGGGTTATCGTTTCGTATAAGGGGGATAAAAACTTTTTGGCACTCAACCATACTATCCACTCTCCCCATCCTGAAGAGATCCTACAGAAGATGGAACGATTCAAAGCACATATCTATTTCCAAAGTAGACTTGTCCGTCCACAAGGAGAGGTTCATGCCCTTATTACCATCAAAGATCGAGATTTTATCTCCGCCTCCAAAATTCCTGTAGAGATCGAACTCGAAGAGCTTTATGGAGAGTCTATTACCAAAAAGATCTACCATACAGATAAGTTTGGACTGATCGACTTCTCCTATCAGTTTGACAAGGAGGATCAGACAGGAAGCTACCGACTTATTGTGCGTATGGGCGAGAATATACTTGGAGAGCGTACCTTTAAGCTAGAGTCCTTTCTCCCTCCTAAGATCGAAAACCATATCACTCTCAATCAAGAGAGCTACACTATTGGAGAGTCTATTGAGGTTAATCTCTCAACCAACTATCTTTTTGGAGCGGATGCTGCAGGGCTACAAGGAGATATCAAGCTTATTACTCAACCTGTTGCCTTTCATGCCAAGGCATTTCAGGGCTATACCTTTGATAACCCCTATCTCAAAGCAGAAAATACCCAAAACTACCTCCATTATCATGAGAGTATTCAACTTGACAATAGAGGCAAAACCAATATCATCATCCCCACCCATACTCACCAAAAGATCCCCTCGATTCTCCAAGCGATGATTGGGGTTACGATCATGGATGATACCCAACCTGTAGCAACCTATCACCCGCTTACTCTCTATCCTTATCCTGAGATGGTAGGTATTAAGCTTAAGCAAAAGAGCCTCCAAAAAGATCAGAAGCTTCAAGGCAGAGTGATTCTCATCGATCCCAAAAGCCAAAAACCTATCAATAGAGATCTCTATGCCACCATCAAGCGAGTTGAGTGGCACTATAGCTATACTGATGACAACTATGTATGGGAGCGGGAACTAATCGATATTGATAGCTTTACTATCCCTGCCAATGAGCCATTTGTTTATCCTATTGATGGGTATGGTGAGTTTATTCTTGAGATCAAGGATATATTAGGAGGACATAGTGCTGCAACCAATTTTGATCTTTGGGGGGATCACTATAGCAACCTCTCACCCAAAGATAATCTCAACTCATTAGAGATCAAGATCGATGAGCATCTCTACCAACAAGGAGAGAACCTTGTCGCCACAATCAAATCGCCTATCTTAGAGGGGGAACTCTATGTGATGTTAGAGAGTGACAAACTCATCAGCCACAAACACTACAGGATCACCAAAGGAGTTGCCAAAATAGAACTCCCTATCAATCAACCCATCCCCCACGGAGCCTATCTACATGCGGTGGTCTATCGTCCTAGCGATAGCAGTAACAGACTTATCCCCTTTAGAGCCATTGGGTATCACTATATCAAACCAAATCGTAATGAGCATAAGATTGATATTCAACTCAATACCCCACCAAAAATCCATGCCAATAGCACCATAAAATTGGGCATCAAGACCGATAAACCTGCCAAGGTGCTTATTAGTATTGTGGACAAAGGGATTTTGCAACTCGCTTCACAAAAAGATCCCAAGCTCTTTGACTATTTCAATGAACAACCCAACAGAGTGTTTGCCTATTATGATCTCTATGATCAACTACTTGCCTATCTTGTAGAGGGGAGATTGATCGACTTTGGGGCAGGAGATATTGATGGGATCAATCGAAAAAAGAAACACCTTCCACCCGATTTGGGCAAACGGATCAAACCCTTTATGATCTGGTCAGGAGTGATAGAGAATCCCCAAAAGAGCAGAGAGCTAACTATTAATATCCCTGAGTTTAATGGCAAAGCAACCATTGTAGCTATCGCTATTAATGAGGATAGCTTGGGTCTCTTGACAGAAGATATTACCATCAAAGATGATATCATGATCAAGCCCTCCTATCCTCTCTATCTCCTCTCCAAAGATAGTGTCAACTTACCTATTCGGCTATTTAATACCACAAATGAGCCCCAAAAAGTTCACCTTCTTGCCAAGAGTTCTGAGAATCTTACCATAGGGCTAAAGCATCCCGATATCCAACTCAATCCCCACTCCTCAAAACTTATCACTGCCCAACTCAAAGCCAACAAAGAGGGAAAAGGAGAGATAGAACTTCGTGCGATCTTTGGGCAAAAAGAGGTTAGCAGTCATATCGAGCTTCCTATCTATAACCCCTATGCCCTCTCAACTAAGACCTACAAAGGTATTGGCGCTAACCCTATCACCATCCCTATCCCCAAAGCTTACCAAGGGGCTAAGGCGATTATCACACTATCGGATAATCTGATTGGATCGATGAGAGAGGATCTCAAATATCTCGTAGGCTATCCTTATGGGTGTGCTGAACAGACCAGCTCTCAAATCGCTGCCATGCACTATGCTAAGATCTTTTTCAAAGAGGATAGATTAATCAAGGAGAGCCAAAACTTTATCCGTCAAGGGGTCAAAAAACTGCGTAATATGCAGAACTACTATGGAGAGTTTGAGTATTGGCGTTATGGAGGATATATCAACCCTTATGCCTCACTCTATGCAGCACAGACTCTTCTGGAGCTTCAAAGAGATGGTATGGATGTAGATAAGAGGCTAATCGACAAAAGTATTGCCATGCTCAAAAGCGTCACCACCGCTAATGGTAACTACCAAGCTACCTACAGCGATTTTCATCGCCTCTATGCTGCTTATATCCTATCTGAAGCCAAAATGCTTGATACCAGTATGCTCAATATGCTTCAAGAGAAGGCATTTTACAAAAAGCACTTTTTGTCCTCCTACTATATGGCAGCCATTCTAAAGATGAGTGGCAAAACCACCCAAGCCCAACAACTCTATAGTAGTGTAGGATACCATCTCCAAGACTACCCCAAAAGAGCCTATCGTGACCATAGTGGAAACTTTGAGTCCAATATCCGAGATATGCTCTTGCACTTTATTATCAAAACCAAATATTTTCACAAGGATCCCAAAGATCTTGCCACCATCCAACGACACCTCAATGAACTCTACTCTACCCAAGAGAGAGCCATTGCACTCAAAGCAGTTTCCCTCTATCTTGGTAAACCCAAAAGAGCAAAACTACATGCCACACTCAATATCAACAATCAAAAGAGAGAGTATCATAAACCAACCACCCTCACTATCGATAAACTCCAAGGAGATACCCTGCTCATCACCCCTCAATCAGGAGCGATTAGTTATAGTATTGAGTTAATCAAACATCTTCCCAAAGAGCCAAAGAATCAACTCTCCAACAAACAACCTCTCTCAATTATGCGTCAATTTGTCGATGATAGCAACCAGCCTATTAGCATCAACAATCTCCATCAAGGAGAGAAAATCTATAGCAAAATAACCATTGCAAATATGCAGAGGATTGATAATGTGGTCATCAACCAACGCATTCCTGCCTGTCTGAGTATCGTTAATCATCGTATCCAAAATGAGTTAACCAACCAGCAATTTGCCAATCAAAATATCAATCAACAGCATCAAGAGATTCTCGATGATCGGGTCATTAATATACTCAATCTCCCTCTCAAAAAATCCACAAACCCTCATCAGAGCATCCAAAACAGAGGCATACTCTACACCCCACTTATCGTCACAACCAAAGGGGAGTGTCAACTTCCAGCCGTCATTACCGAAGCGATGTATGATAGCCGTATCCAAGATTATGCCAAAGAGGAGATGCCACTTATGATCAAATAGGCTCAAAAGTAAGCGTTGTTCCCCCAAAGGGGGCTATGAGGTAGTCAAGGAGAAGTTAACTACGCATAAAGCCTAAGTCTTGTGTGGAAAAGTTCTTAAGCTCAGGCAAGACTTTTGCCATGGTTACATCATCAACCCCAAACCACTTTAAGATGGTTGCATAGTATTGACTCATAGAGGTAGTGGGGATAAGTCGTCCTTTACGCGTAATATCATCATCACTCCCCAAAGTAAGATCAGGAAGTGTTCCATAGATACCACCCTTAACAGCACCTCCCATAGCAAAATAGTTTCCACCCC
>CAZEUB010000055.1:0-8611 GCA_964515605.1 uncultured Sulfurovum sp.
CTAATATGCCCTTTGGAGGCGACAACTTTATAATTTCTACCAAGAAAATTACTAATGGTTCTGGCTTTTGCTGGGGACTCAACGATAATCAAATTTTTCATACTATACAATACCCTAATCGAGATAAATTTTTTGGCATTGTATCGAAAAATAGATTAACACGGATAGATATAGGACAAACTTTAAATAAAATTAAAACTTCATATTTGTATTATAATTAAGTCATTAATTAAAATATCTTTCGATATACTTTAACAAAAAAATAGGGAAACCTCTCCATGGAAACAAATGAAACTATCTGGTCAACATTGTTAGTGCTTCTAAGCCTTACACTTATAAGTATGGTTCTATATATGATCTACTATACTTCAAAATTCAAAGTAAACAAAAAGAGAACTGAACTCTCCAACAAACTAGAGTGTGATCGACGCAAACAAGAGGATCTTTTTCGTAATTGGTATGATTTCTTTTGGTCAAATCCTATGAGATTTTGGTGGATACTGCTCTTTTTATCTTTTTTCGTTCTCTTTGGACTCTCTATCGACAAAACACTCTCTTATAGTGGACTAGGGCTAATATTTAGTTTTATCTCTGTTCTTACTTTGGCAGGTTTTCTTGTCTTTGCATACAAGAGCTACTACTGGTTCCCCATTAAAGCCAAAGCAAGACTTGAGGAGTTTGAAGCAGCTATCGTAGCAGGTATTAGAAAAGAGACCGACTCAGAAGAGGACAAGATACATGAATTTGCCAAAAAAGATAAAGAGTTTGATACAGAACCTATTATCTTCAAGTTCCCTGTAGACATAGCAAAATGTGATTATCCTCTCTTTGAGACCAATCCCAAAAAGAAACTCATTATTAAAAGTAGAAAACTAGAATTTTTGGTACTCTCAGGGGAGTATTTCAATATCTGTAAAAGTGCTACTGCATTTAATCTCACCAATCCTGAGCGTCTGCCTTTGGCTAAAAAGTGTGCTGAAAAGCGTGCTGCTGGAGGCTGTAAAGAGTACTACTACTCTCAGATGAAAAATGTCTACTATGATATGGCAAAAGAGGCGATCGTTATTAAGTACTATAATGATATTGATGATGTGGAGTTTGCTGTCAAAAAAGTCAATCCAGACCGCACCAAAGCAGTCAAGGAGTTACGAAAAAAACTAAGAATAAAAGAGCGTCAAATCCTCAAGAAGATAGAGGAGCAAAATCACTATGAATCAATCAAGAATCGACGAGATTATGATAGCAGTACCAACACAGAGGAGTAGTCTCCTCTACTAAAGTGGCACACGTAGCCGTTGCCCTACAAAAATAAGATTTGGATTTTTAATAATTTCAGGATTGGCTTCAAATATTTTTGAATAGGCATTATAGTCACCATAGGCTCGAAAGGCGATACTAGAGAGTGTGTCCCCTCTTTTTACCACAATGATACGCATCTCGTTAGAACGTACACTCAACTCCTTACTAATAGATTTTGTATAGTTACTCTGAGTCGCTATCTCTGCCTTGGCACTCTCCTCCTCTCGTAGCTCTTTGGTGAGTTGCACAAGTGCATCAAGTTCACTAGGGTTCTCTCTCTCTATAACTACCTTGTTGTAGTGGTTGCTCTTTTCTAATGGAGTACTCTTTGTGACTATCTTTTTGCTCTTAATATCAGAGATATCAACACTCTCTATCTCTCTCTCAAAACTATCCATCTCTTCACGCATCAATGCTTTGGCATAGGCATCATCACCACTCATCTCTATGGAGGGGATAGGGGCGATCTTGTCTTTGTGAGATTGCTCTTGCATCTGTTGTATAACGATTTTAACAATTTTGAGAATCTCCTGATTACTTAATGAGTTTGATGTCTCATCTCTTTGAGGAGAAAAAATAGTCTCATTGGGTGTAGTCTCTGTTACAATTTTTGGCGTGGAGAAATGATCCTCTGGTACCCTTTGATTGCTTGTATCTTTTTTTAGAAAAAAGAGATATCCAAAAATAATAAATGTCAAAAGCAAAATTATTACTAATATTTTAATAATCATGTTCAATCTATTCTGATTATCCCTATTCTTATCAGAGTAACCATAGGCACTATAGTAATCACTATTAATATTGCTATTTTTATTATAATACATCTCTTCTCCTTAATGGAAAAATTCCTGCTTTTGCAATAGAATAAAACCCATAGAGTTTTTTTATGTTATATTTTAACATTTTAAAACTTAAGTTAAAGTTTAATATTAATCATTAAATCATAGTTAGCCTATATTTTTCATCTCTCACAATTTTGACACACTTAGCTGTTATACTGTT
Source organism: uncultured Sulfurovum sp. (assembly GCA_964515605.1). GTDB lineage: Bacteria > Campylobacterota > Campylobacteria > Campylobacterales > Sulfurovaceae > UBA1140. Next base: position 2,302 of record CAZEUB010000055.1, read on the forward strand.
GTTATGAGAGTCACCTATTCTCCTCACTATTTTCCCAAATAGGGCTCTCATAATGATGGCTTCTTACTCATATTTTATTATTTCCTTACATTGAAAAAGAACCGCTCTAAGCCATCATCTACATAGAGATTAGTTCTCTCCCCATCCGTGCATTTTTTTGGCAATTAACAACTCATAGTTCTCAAAAATATCAATAGTACTTATCGCAACAAAGAGATGCTCCTCTAGGTGTTGATACCATCGTCTTAGAGCATCCCTATCCTCTTTGGCTAAAAAGAGAATAATATTCCCTGAGTTTTTGATATAGCGATGTATCTTCTGTGCAAATCTATTCTCAAATGCCAAAGGAATATCGGCTGTTACAAAAATAAAATCATACTGTTTAGACATCGATGCGTAGACCCGCTGATCTAGCGTTATCTTTTTGATCGTATGTAATTGATCACGATTGGCAAGAGGCCTTATCTGCTCATAGTAATCTATATCTATAACATTCATAAGATACTCATACTCACGCATTAAGCAAAACTTTTTAATTGCAGGATAGAGCCTATCTTCGCTTTTGCTAATCTGCATAATCCGTGTGGCAGGATGCTCAGGAATAATGCCCAGAAGTTTCTCTATTGATTCATTTTCTAAATATTTCATATAGGTATTTTACCAAAAAATAGATACCTTTTTGAAGCTCTCTTCTTCTCAACAAAAACTGGCTTTTATCTAGCCGTTTGGGTTGGATAGTCACTCCCGTATCTCAACTCCCTCTTTGCGTACTCGAATGGTCTGATATTTATCATACTCCACATTTGAACCCTCTTGAATCTTCACAAATCGGCGTTTGCAGTAGTCCACATCATAATCCCCTGCCTGTTTTAGTGAGAAATCAACACAGAGTTTGGCAGCTTTTTCAATCACACTTTGAGGAAGATTCTGTTTATCGGTTTTGATAATGAGATGTGAAGAGGGGATATCGCGAATATGCATCCATAGATCATTGGATTTGGCAAGTCTCAATAGGGCTTGATTCTCTTTGGCATTGCGTCCAATAAGAATTTTGTAATCATCAATCCAGAAGAGTTCACACTCTTTGATCTTCTCTTTTTTGCGTTGAGATTTGGCTCTTTTGGGCAGAAGCAGTTCAAGCTCATGGGAGCTAGAAGCTTGATTGATAGCATGATACATATTGCTATAAAAATCTCTTTTTGTCAGAAGATTCTCCTTTTCAATATGGATATTTTTGGCTTTGGTACGCATCTTTTTTGCCAAATTAAAAAAATACTCACTCATCCGATTAGGAGGCACCCCATTGGGAAGATCAATAGTAATCTCTTTTCCCTCAAAATCATACGTCTTTAGTTGGGTATCATAGGGTTTGATCTGATAGAGATTTGCCAAGAGGATATTGGCGATATTTTGATACTCTCGCTCCTTTTTAGTAAGGGTGGAGGGATCAGGGAGCTTATCGAGAAGCTTTTGAAGCTTTTGCTCCCTCTTTGCAACCATAAGAAGTTTCTGTTTCTTAAGACTTTTGACTCTTTTGGCTTCAAAAGCAAGATAGTTTTGTACCAAAAAGGCATCAATGTCCTCAATCTCTTGTCTCTCCTCTTTGCGATGAAATGGTGGAATAGAGAGAAGCTCTACCCCTGGACGGATTATCCGAAAGGAGCTATCGGCATCAATATGGCGTAGTGCCTCAATGATAAGATTCTTCTCATCGAGTAGTATGGCATTGGTATATCGCCCTGTAAACTCAAGTTGTAAATAGACAATCTGAGCTTTGTAGTTGCTTCTAGGAGCAAGGCAAAAGCGTAAAATACGATCATGCTCAGGTACCTCAATGGCAACAATTTTAGCAGAAGAGACCATACTATGAAGGAGCGTATCAAAGGGGGCTTTGTAGCCTTTTATGGGGCGTATGGAGTCATTTTTGTAGACAAAACTCCCCCCTCTTGTCATATTAAAAAAGTAGCTTTGGTCGCGATCAAAGCATAGCTCAATGGTATTGTCCTCAATCCGTCTGGCTCTGGAGATATGAGTAAACTGTGCTAGATGTTGGGCAATGGCTTGGAGTTGATAATGTTTCATGGGCGAATTTTAGTATAATTGCTGTTAAAAAATAGATCTAATCTCTCAAGGATAAATAACTTTTGCTATAATTCGCACAACTATTTATATATTGTAAGGACAACAAGATGGGACAAACCATTACAGAAAAGATCTTCTCTGAACACGCAGGGCGTGAGGTAAAAGCAGGGGAGATTGTACGCGTTGATATTGATATGATTATCGGTAATGATATTACTACCCCTATCTCAATTAGAGCATTTGAGGAGAGTGGTGCCAAGAGGATGGCACGTCCTGATAACTTCTGTATTGTGATGGATCACTATATCCCTGCCAAAGATATCGCCTCTGCTAATCAAGCCAAGATAAGCCGTGATTTTGCACTCAAACATGATATGAAACACTTCTTTGATGAGAAGGACATGGGAATTGAACACGCCTTGCTTCCCGAAAAGGGGTTGGTGGTTCCTGGTGATGTGATTATTGGAGCAGATAGTCATACCTGTACCCATGGGGCATTGGGAGCATTCTCTACAGGGATGGGGAGTACCGATCTCTCCTTTGGGATGATCACAGGAGGAAACTGGTTCAAAGTTCCTGAGACCATCAAAGTAGAACTCACAGGAAAACCTGGCAAACATATCTACGGAAAAGATATTATTTTGGAGTTGATCCGTCTTATTGGGGTTGATGGTGCACTCTACAAAGCCATTGAGTTTACAGGAGATACCCTGCAATATCTTGGTATGGCAGATCGATTTTCGATTGCCAATATGGTGATCGAAGCGGGTGCCAAAAATGGTATCTTTGCTGTAGATGAGATCACCAAAACCTATCTAGCAGAGCGAGCCGATGCTAATGGAGGCTTGAGAGCAGAGCCAAAGATTCACTACTCTGATGAGGATGCCAACTACTGTAAGGTAATTACAATTGATGTCTCAAAACTCTCTCCTGTTATTGCCTATCCCTTCTTGCCAAGTAATGGCAAAAGCATGGAGGAGGCATCAGCAGATAATCTCAAGATCGATCAGGTAATGATCGGAAGCTGTACCAATGGACGTATCGAAGATCTGCGTATCGCAGCAGCGATTCTCGAAGGGAAAAAGGTAGCCCGTCATACCCGTATGATTGTCACCCCTGCGACACAAAAGATCCTGCTTCAAGCCCAAAAAGAGGGCTTGATGGAGATACTTATCAATGCAGGAGCCGTGGTCTCTAACCCTACTTGTGGTGCATGTCTGGGGGGTTATATGGGAATTTTGGGTGAGAATGAACGCTGTGTGGCAACCACCAATCGTAACTTCGTTGGACGTATGGGAGCAAGAAGCTCTGAGATCTATCTTGCCAACTCTGCTGTAGCAGCCGCTTCAGCAATTGCAGGTTATTTAGTAGATCCAAGAGTTTAAATATTTGGCAAAAGGGTTATCTCTTTTGCTTATCTTCAACATAACTGGGCTGAAATTATAGATACTATAATAGAAAAAATTGGATAAAATACAGAAAATTAAATAAGATAGGTTTTCTATGAAAAAGATACAACTTGCCCACTCCCCTGATGCAGATGATATATTTATGTACTATGCGATTAAATTTGGTTGGGTTGATACCAAAGATTATGAGTTTATAAATATAGGTTTAGATATAGAGACACTTAACAAAGAAGCCATGAGAGGTACTTATGATGTGAGTGCCATTAGTTTTGGGATGTACCCATTTATCAAAGATGAGTATGCCATGCTTAGAACAGCAGTGAGTTTTGGTGATGGTTATGGTCCAAAGTTGATTAAGAGAAGAGATAAGAAGCTCAAGCGAAACTTCAAAGTAGCCCTCTCAGGGGAGTATACTACCAACGCAATGCTCTTTAGGATCTACTACCCTGAGGCACGACCTATATATATGGACTTTTTGGAGATAGAGATGGCGGTGGTCAATGGTGAGGTTGATGCTGGAGTGTTGATTCATGAGTCTATTTTGGATTTTGATGAGTCACTTGAGGTAGAAAAAGAGATATGGGATATCTGGGTTGAGTTAGCAGGTGAAGGGTTGCCTCTACCTTTGGGGGGGATGGCACTTCGTCGTTCACTTCCCCTTAATCGTGCGATTGATATAGAGAGTATCTTAATTGATGGTGTTAAGGTTGCCAATGATAGAAAAGAGGAGCTTTGTGCTAAGCTTGAGCAAGACTCTCTGGTTAGAATCTCTTCAGATATGTTGACTAAGTACCTTGATATGTATGCCTCTGATGAGTCGGTGGAGCTCTCAGAGTTACAGCTTAAGGCTTTAGATAAGTTGTATGCCATTGGGTATAAAAATGGGCTCTTTGCTGAACCGATAAAGATAGAGGATTATCTGATTCCTAGAGAGTATGAGAGATTGCGAAAAAGTTAATTTGCTCTCTGACGCTATTTTTGAAAAATAAGCTCTAAATAAGAGTCAAAAAGATATGATAATTATAATGTCTTATTTAAATTTAGAAGTGAGGGTTATCAGTGGATTTTTCAAAAAGAAAATTTTTAGCATTATCTGGAGTAGCAGTTACCTCTTCATTGCTTGGAAACGCAGTAGATAATAAAGAGAGAAAAGATATAGAGAGCAAAAAGAGCAGAGCACCTCTTCCTAGCACCTCAAATCAATCACCAAGAGTAGTTGTGGTAGGGGGTGGCTGGTCAGGACTCTCTGTCGCTAAATATGTTAAGGTTTTTGCTCCTCAATCAGACGTTATTCTGGTTGAACAGCGTCATGAGTTTATCTCTTGTCCTCTAAGTAATCTCTGGTTGGTAGATAAAGTTAAGCTTGAGTACCTAACGCATGATTATCTTCAAGGTGCTAGAAATCATAACTATACCTATCTAAATGCAACAGCGATTGGTATAGACAAAAAAAGATCCCTGCTAATAACCAGCCAAGGGGATATCCATTATGATTATCTTGTTCTTGCACCTGGTATCGATTATGACTATTCACGGTGGACCGATGATATTGTATTGGAGAATCGATTAAGACAAGAGTATCCTGCTGCATTTATTCCAGGTTCAGAGCATATAACCCTAAAAAATAAGATCAAGAATTTTAAAGAGGGGAACTTCATCTTGACAGTTCCTGGAGGAAATTATCGATGTCTCCCCGCACCATATGAGAGAGCTTGTGTCATTGCAGACTACTTTAAACAGAAGAAACTAAAAGCAAAAGTTGTCATTTTGGATGAAAACAACACCGTTGCGATTAAAGAGAAAGGATTTCTATCCGCATTTAATGAGCTTTATGCAGATTATATAGAGTATATACCCAATAGTATTATTGAGGAGATAGATTTAGAGAAGAAGATTGTTACAACAGAGTTTGATGAGATCAAGTTTGAGGATGCCTCTTTTTATCCTCGGGTTAGAGGTGCAAAAATTTTGGAGAAGCTGGGATTTGCAAAGGATGCAAAAGATAAGATGGAGGGGCATATAAATCCCTTAACATACGAAGTTATAGGAGAAAAGAATATATTTATCTCTGGTGATGCAAGACCTATGGGATTTTCAAAGTCTGGTAACACCTCAAACTCGGAGGGTAAATATGTTGCCAAGATAGTAGCAAGTCGAATCAATAGATCAAAACTACAAAAGTGGGAGTCCCCTGTAACCACCTGTTTTTCTGCTGTAGCCATTAATCCAGAGAGAGCGATATATATCTATACAGAGTATAGTTATGACAAAAATTATACAGATTTACAAAAGATTAAACCTGAGGATTGGAAGTTTTTTAGTTTCTCAAATACCATTAGTAGTGAAAACTGGAAGAGAGATGGTAAAAGAGATGCTCAATCTATCTATAATTGGGCGGATGCACTCTATTTTGATATGTTTGGATCAAAGAAGGGATAGAGGAGGGATACCCATAGTGGTACTCTTTTTACCAAAGATACTTCTTGTATGAAACAACTAAAAAAAGATGAAAATCTGTAAGAGATGGATGTTTTTTTGAGTTTCTATGTAACCCTATCGAAGCTTAAGCCTAACAAATATCTATTTTATGGAGTTTTGAGATGGTGCGGATGAGAGGACTCGAACCTCCACGCCGTGAAGCACCAGATCCTAAGTCTGGCGTGTATACCAATTTCACCACATCCGCACAACATAAAAAAGGTGGTACACCCGTCAGGATTCGAACCTGAGACCGCCCGCTTAGAAGGCGGGTGCTCTATCCAGCTGAGCTACGAGTGCAACAATATAATAATAAATCTCTAGTTCCTAAAAGCTAGTCA
>CAZEUB010000056.1:0-36217 GCA_964515605.1 uncultured Sulfurovum sp.
GATATAAGCAAATTCTAATAGCCTTTTTGTTAATATTCGCGACCTAAATCTATATTTAGGCAATTTCTGCGTGAAGAATTTTTATATAATACGCACCGTTTATATAAGAGTTGGTTTGATTTCTATTCATTAAACCATCAAATAACGCAATAGGTGCAAAATCACAAAACCATAGAGGAGTAACCAATGAAGGTTAGACCATCGGTAAAAAAAATGTGTGATGATTGTAAGATAATTAAGCGAAAAGGTATCGTAAGAGTTATCTGCAAAAATCCAAAACATAAACAGAGACAAGGATAAGCATGGCACGTATATCAGGTGTTGATTTACCTAAAAAAAAGAGAATTGAGTATGGACTTACCTATATTTATGGTATAGGACTTTATAGTTCAAGAAAAATTCTTGATGCAACAGGTATAGATTATAATACTAGAGTTTATGAGTTGACAGATGCACAAGCGGCGTTGATTCGTAATGAGATTCAAGAGAACTTCATGGTAGAAGGAGATCTTAGAAAGAAAGTAACTATGGATATCAAAGGTCTCATGGATCTTGGTAACTATAGAGGACTAAGACACAGAAGAGGGCTTCCTGTTCGTGGTCAAAAAACTAAGACAAATGCTAGAACTCGTAAGGGTAAAAGAAAAACTGTTGGTGCAGCATAAGAGGTAATGATAGATGGCTAAGAAAAAAGCAAAAAAGAATATTGCTAAAGGTGTGGTTTATGTGGCTGCTACTTTTAACAATACAGTAATTACTGTTACTGACGAAATGGGTAACGTTATTGCATGGAGTTCAGCAGGTGCTTTAGGATTTAAGGGAAGCAAAAAATCGACTCCTTTTGCTGCTGCTGAAGCAGTTGCAGATGCTATGAGTAAAGCGATGGAACACGGAATTAAAGAGGTTGGTATCAAGGTACAAGGACCTGGTTCTGGTAGAGATACTGCTGTTAAATCGATCGGTGCAACCGAGGGAATTAGGGTAACTTGGCTAAAAGACATTACACCGCTTCCCCATAATGGTTGTCGTCCTCCTAAGCAGAGAAGAGTCTAGTCACTTTGTTAAGTGAATAGTGAATAGTGAGTAGTGAATTATTTTCATTAAGTTACTATTATATTTGAATATAATAATTTAAAGGTATTACAGATGGCAAGATATAGAGGTCCAGTTGAAAAACTAGAGCGAAGACTTGGTGTTGATCTCGGCTTAAAAGGTGAGAGAAGATTAGCAGGAAAGTCCGCCTTAGAGAAGCGTCCATACCCACCAGGGCAACATGGTCAGCGAAGAACAAAGTTGAGTGAATATGGAGAACAGCTCCAAGAGAAGCAAAAAGCCAAATTTATGTATGGTGTGTCTGAGAAGCAATTTAGAACACTCTTTAAAGAGGCAAATAGGAGAGATGGGAATACAGGTGCGATCTTGATTCAACTTCTTGAACAACGACTTGATAATGTGGTTTATAGAATGGGGTTTGCAACAACAAGAAGATTTGCAAGACAATTGACAAACCACGGTCATATCCTTGTTGATGGTAAAAGGGTAGATATTCCCTCTTATCGGGTTAAACCAGGTCAAAAAATTGAGATTAGAGAGAAATCAAAAACCAACCCACAAGTACTAAGAGCAATGGAGTTGACCAATCAAACTGGTATGGTAGAGTGGGTTGATGTTGAAAAAGATAAGCTTTTTGGTATCTTTACACGTATACCAAACAGAGATGAGATTTCAATCCCAGTTGAAGAGAGATTAATTGTTGAGCTTTACTCTAAGTAGTAAACAATCTAGGTAACAAAGGCAAAAAATGAAAAAAATTAAAATAGCTCCATCACTTCCAGAAAATGTTGAAGTGAATGAAATTGCTAAGAACAGATCTGAAGTTATTGCCTACCCTTTTGAGAGTGGTTATGCTATTACACTCGCTCATCCATTAAGAAGACTTATCTTAGGGTCTTCTGTTGGATATGCACCTATCTCTGTCAAAATTAAGGGTGCTGCACATGAGTTTGATAGTGTTCGCGGTATGCATGAAGATGTAGCTGTGTTTATTATCAATCTTAAAAATATTCGTTTTAAACTTCCAGAGGGTGTTGAGAGAGCGGAAGTAAATTATCGTTTCTCAGGCTCGAGAGAAATTAAGGCATCGGATCTAGTAAACGATGAGATTGAGGTTGTAAATCCTGATTCATTTTTGGCTACACTCAATGAAGATGCAGAGCTTGACTTTACCGTTGTCATTGCCAAAGGCTTAGGATATGTGCAGAGTGAGGATCTCCGTGATGAGGTAGAGAGTGATGCTATTGCATTAGATGCCTTCTTTACTCCTGTTAAAAAAGCAAATTACGAGATTGTCAATGTCTTGGTTGAAGATAATCCAAATTATGAGAAGATTGTCTTTGATATTGAGACCGATGGGCAGATCTCTCCAGTTGATGCTTTTACTAATGCCTTAGAGACAATGTATAAGCAACTCTCTATATTTAATGGGGTATTGGATGTTGAGATCAATGCTGCTCCTGTTAAGCGTAGTAATGATGATAGTGAAATAAAACCCTATTTAGAACGAATTGATTCATTGGGGCTCTCAGCACGATCTTTTAACTCTCTTGATCGATCAGGAATCAAGTATGTTGGAGAGCTTGTATTGATGAGTTTTAGTGAGATTAAAAACATCAAAAATCTTGGTAAAAAATCTTTGGATGAGATTGCTGAGTGCCTAGAGAAATTAGGATATGGTGAAGAGTTTGAATTACCAGAAAATACAAGAATGAATCTTGTTAAAAAAATAGAGCAATTGAAAAATAGCTCAGAATAAAGGAAGAGAGAATGAGACATAAGCATGGATATCGTAAACTAAGCAGAACATCTGCCCATAGAGCTGCGTTGTTAAAAAATTTATCTATTGCTCTTATCGCATCTGGAAGAATTGAGACAACACTTCCAAAGGCTAAAGAGCTCAGTAGATATTTTGAAAAATTGATTACCAAAGCAGCTTCAGGTGAAAATGCACATAGAGCTGTTTTTGCACTATTGCAAGATAAAGTCTCTACTAATAAATTAGTAACAGAGATCGCTCCTGAGTATGCAGATCGTAATGGTGGTTATACAAGAATTATTAAAACACGGATACGAAGAGGTGATGCCGCTCCAATGGCAATTATAGAACTCGTATAATTTCTACTATTTAATCACCCCTCCCCTTTCCTCTCTTTTGGAAAGGGTTAAAAAAATCTTATTTTTTAAATCTATTTTCTTACTTTAATATATATTTTATATTGTGCAAAAATGTGATGATTTAAATTAAATTTAAATTTTTATCTATTATAATAATACATATTAGTTAGATGTTTTAAGGGGGCATTAATATAATAAAACAGATGACATTGTCATTTAACAGGAGGTTGTTATGAGTATAGAAGCTTTAGGTGTGGTTTTGATTATTCTTTCATTGATATGGCTGAAGCCTAAAAGGAGATCACCTGTAGGCATAGGTATAAGATTGATGAAATTATAATAGATTCTTAATTGAATCTATTTGGTCGCTCTTTTTGTACAGATTGTATCCAAAGTTTGTTGATTAAAAAGTAGAAAAGAGCAGAAACAAAAACAGAATAGGGAATAGTACCCACATAAAGAGGCACAAGAATATTATCCCAATTCTCACTAAACCAATCCAATGTAAGATTAATATTTTCCAACTCTTCATATCCCAATAAAAAATTACCTGTTTGATACTCCATATAATACATTAGTGGCATGGTCAGTGGATTACTAAGCCAAACCATAGAGATGGCAATAGGAACATTAAATTTAAGAAAAGGAGTAGTAGCTACAACTGCCAACATCTGCATTGGCATAGGAATAAATCCCCAAAAGAGTCCAATCCCCACTCCTCTTGAGATCGCTTTTCTGTTTATGGAGAGATACTCTCTTGGAATCTTATATTTTTTGATAAATTGATCAAGTTTGCTGTTTGACTTTCTTCTCTTAAAGATGCGTCTTATCATTAATGCTTTTCCCTTATAATAGCTACGTTAGATAAGATATTGTAAAATGAAAACCATTATATCTCATTGAAAGATTAGTATAAAGTTGATTTAAAGAGCTAGATACGATACAAAATAGAGCATTTTTACTTGACAAATCTTTTATTATTTTGTATAAAGCAAAAAGGTTACCCTAATGCGGTATAATCGTAATATAAATTTAAGTTTAAGGAGAGGAAGTGCTTCCTTTTTCAGATGAAGAGTTAAAGCCTATTGTTACAGAGTTGTTAGAGAGAGCAGCTGTTTGGATTAAGCAAGATGGCGGAGATGTTAAGTTAATTGATATTGTAAATGGAGTAGTATTTGTGCAGTTACAGGGTGCTTGTGTAGGTTGTGGTAGCTCTGGGACAACTATTAAGTTTGGTATTGAAAAAGAGATGAAAGCCAGAATCCATCCAGAGATCACTGTTATGAATGTTCCTCAGGGATGGGAAGATAAATTGGATCAATTAGGGTAGGTGTATGGCAAAAGTTAGTGTCAATCTTCTTCTATCACAAGCAGAGCAACAATTTTCATTAGGTAAATATGAGAATGCATTAACTACTTATGGACTACTACTAAAAGAGAATCCAACCAATAGTGCCGCAAAAATTGGTGCATACTTATGTGATATTGGTATGGAGAGTGAAGAGGAGGCTCAAGCCCTTTTTGATTACTATCAGATTATAAAGAGAGAATCAACTGATGCTGAGGAGGTTATGACAAATCTTATCTCCACTTTAGATATGACAAAGGGAGAGTTGAGTGAGTTACTTAATCCTCTTGAAGAGAGAATTGAGTATGAGGATGGTATTCGTTATACCGATTTTTTGTCATTTGTTGATGAACGAACTGATTTTGCTCGAGCCTTTGAGGATGTGATGTTTTCAACACGCGTAATCCTCAAAGGAAAAGAGGAGTATATCGCCTTTATCTCTGAATTGATAGAGAGAGAGCAGTATAAGTTTGCAGAGGAGTTTCTTGACTCCATGAGTAGTGCTTTTGGTAAGGATCAAGATATCTACGCCCTTTATCATAAATTAAAAGAGAATAGAGAGAAATAGGTGAAGATAGATTATAATATAGATGGGTATCAGTATCTAACGGATGATACCACACAAATTGCAGATGATACGCTGTTTTTGCTAACAGCACAGAATAGAAAATATTTTGATAAATTAAGCTTTAGCGTTAATACAATTAATCCCAAAGAGCTTATTGCAAAATGGAACTTAACTCAACTAAATGTTGTTGGTGTGACAGGAACCAATGGTAAGACTACTGTAACGGCGGCTATCTACTCCTTTTTGTTAGATTTAGGCGAGAAGCCAGCACTTTTAGGTACGCGAGGTTTTTTTGCTCTTGAAGAGAGGGTTGAGGCAAAGAGTATGACAACGCCTTCTATTTTGCATATTTTAAATCATATGAAAACCGCAAAAGAGAGGGGTTGTAACTATTTTATTATGGAGGTAAGCTCTCACGCTATTGATCAAGATCGAATTGAGGGGATCAAGTTTGCTCTTAAGGTTCATACCAATGTTACCTCTGATCATCTTGATTACCATAAAACGATTGAGGAGTATAGAGCAGTGAAGAGTCGTTTTTTTGCAGATGATTCTCCCAAACTATTAAATAAAGATGATATCCAAAATATCACCTACAACCCTATTGGGGCTCAGAGTTATGGAGTAGATGAACCTGCTACTTTTAAAGTTCAGGCATTCTCTTTGAGAGATGGTATTACCGCTGGGATCAGACATCTCTCTAAAGAGGCGACCTTTCACTCCCCGATGGTAGGACTTTTTAATCTCTTTAATTTAATGGCAGCCATTGGTGCAACCTCTATGCTAACCAAAAGAGATCTCGATGAGATTTGTGAGGTGGTTGCCAACTTTGCAGGAGTGGCTGGACGTATGGAGGTGGTGAGTCATGATCCATTAATTATTGTCGATTTCGCACATACAGATGATGGGATGATTCAGGTATTAGATAGTATGAAAGATCGAGACGTGGCAGTTGTTTTTGGAGCAGGTGGTGACCGAGACAGAAGCAAACGACCACGCATGGGGGCTGTAGCGGCTACTTTTGCCAAAAAAGTCTATGTTACTAGTGATAATCCACGCTCAGAAGAGCCTGAAGAGATTATCAAAGATATCTTATCAGGGATCAAAGATCAATCCTATACTCGTGCCATGGTGGATAGAGCTTTTGCTATCCAAGAGGCGATTAGAGAACTCAAGGAGAATGAAGTTTTAATGATCTTGGGTAAAGGAGACGAAGATAGTATGGAGATCAAAGGGGAGAAGATTCACTTTGATGATCGTGAAGTGGTAAGGGCTTTGCTAGCACAGAAGAGCTAGGTTATCTCATAGATAATCTCTGTTTTGTTTCTTTGTATTATAGCAAGTTTTCTATTTTTTCTATTTTTTTTTGAAAAACTCTTGACATTAAAATCTTTTTTCCCTATAATTCGAGTCCATTTAAAGAATGACCCAAAGGGAAACTTTGAATGAATGGTGCTGATGTAGCTCAGTTGGCTAGAGCAGCTGATTTGTAATCAGCAGGTCGGGGGTTCGAGTCCCTTCATCAGCTCCATTAAAATTTTATCAGTGTTTGACCAGAAATATAATAGATATAACACAATATCTGGTGAGTTACTCAAGTGGCCAACGAGGGCAGACTGTAAATCTGCTGACTATGTCTTCGAAGGTTCGAATCCTTCACTCACCACCATGTTATATTTATACTTAAAGATGCGGGAATAGCTCAGTTGGCTAGAGCGTCAGCCTTCCAAGCTGAGGGTCGCGAGTTCGAGTCTCGTTTCCCGCTCCATGATATTCGTCTGGGAGCTGATGTGAAATTTTATATTTTTAATGCTTCACATTATTGATTCTCAAACACAGAATTAGCTACAAACACTAATATATACAATTTATTAGATTATGCCCATATGGCTCAGGGGTAGAGCACTTCCTTGGTAAGGAAGAGGTCGTGAGTTCAAGTCTCACTATGGGCTCCACCATAAATTATGGACAAAAGTGTTTTTATTTTACAAGAGATGAAAATAGTTTTGTCCATATTGTTGGTAATTAAAGCAATATTGAGTTATGTCTGATATAATGTCGGAAAAATTTTAACAATAAGTTTAGGAGACCGAGATGGCTAAAGAAAAATTTGAACGAACAAAACCACATGTTAATATTGGTACAATTGGTCACGTTGACCATGGTAAAACTACATTGACAGCTGCAATAACTGCAGTTCTTGCAACAAAAAACAACTCTGCGTTTATGGATTATGATGCAATTGATAATGCACCAGAAGAGAGAGAAAGAGGAATTACTATTGCTACTTCTCACGTAGAGTATGAGACAGATACAAGACACTATGCTCATGTTGACTGTCCAGGTCACGCGGATTATGTTAAAAACATGATTACAGGTGCAGCTCAAATGGATGGAGCAATTCTGGTTATTGCTGCAACTGATGGACCAATGGCTCAAACAAGAGAGCATATTCTTCTCTCTAAGCAAGTTGGTGTACCTTACATCGTAGTATTCTTGAACAAAGAGGATCAACTTGATGATGAAGATAAAGAGGAGATGTTAGAGCTAGTAGAGATGGAAGTTAGAGAACTTCTTTCTGAGTATGACTTCCCAGGTGATGATACGCCAATCGTAGCTGGTTCTGCATTCCAAGCACTTGAAGAGGCAAAAGCAGGGAATCTTGGTGAGTGGTCAGAGAAGATTATTGCACTTATGGATGAAGTTGATGCTTATATTCCAGAGCCACAAAGAGAGACTGACAAAGACTTCCTTATGCCAATTGAAGATATCTTTACTATCCAAGGTCGTGGTACTGTTGTAACTGGTAAAATTGATAGAGGTCAAGTCTGTGTTGGTGATGCAGTAGAGATTGTTGGAATTAAAGATAATCAATCAACAACTGTTACAGGTGTTGAGATGTTCCGTAAAGAGATGGATTGTGGTCAAGCTGGTGATAACTGTGGTGTTCTTATCAGAGGTATTGAGAAATCAGCTGTTGAGAGAGGAATGGTACTCTGTAAGCCAGGTTCAATTACACCACATACTAAATTCTCTGCTGAAGTTTATGTTCTTACAAAAGAGGAGGGTGGACGACATACTCCATTCTTTAATAACTATCGACCACAATTTTATGTAAGAACAACAGACGTTACTGGTTCAATTACTCTTGAAGAGGGGACAGAGATGGTTATGCCTGGTGATAATGTTAAAATTACAGTTGAACTAATTGCCCCAATTGCTCTTGAGCAAGGTACCAAGTTTGCTATCCGTGAAGGTGGTAGAACAGTTGGTGCTGGTGTTGTTGCTGAAATTATCGAGTAGCAAACATTATAAGAGGAGTCAAATCCTCTTATAATATTCTTTAGGAGAAATAGATGAGAGAAACAATTCACTTAGGTTGTGAAAAGTGTACAAGACGTAACTATCACACAACCAAGAATAAAAGAAATACTACAGAGAAACTTGCTTTGAAAAAGTATTGCAAGTGGTGTCGATGTCATACGATACACAAAGAGATGAAACTCTAAGTTTCTACCTCTTTTTTACTAGGTTTGCTTTAGTAAACTTATTACTAGCCCATTCTTAGGCCAATAGCTCAGTTGGTAGAGCACTGGTCTCCAAAACCAGGTGCCGGGGGTTCGAGTCCCTCTTGGCCTGCCATAATTAAAGGTAATTACAAACATGGAAAAATTAACAACATATTTTACACATGCTAAAGAAGAGATTCAAAAAGTTATATTTCCAACTAAAGTACAAGTGAGACAAGCTTTTGTTGCTGTTTTTATTGTTGTGACTGTTATTTCAATCTTTTTAGCACTTGTTGATATGCTTATGTCAGGGATCGTCTCTGTAGCAGTAGGAAGTTAAGATGGCGTGTCAATGGTATGCAATTCAGGTCTATTCTGGAAGTGAACAGGCAGTCAAAAAAGGAATTGAACTTCTTGCAGTAGAACATGGCATAGAAGATAAAGTAGAGAGTATTATTGTTCCTACTGAAGAGGTTATTGAAGTTAAAAATGGTGAGAAAAAAATTACAGAGCGTACACTCTATCCAGGATATGTATTCGCTTCTGTAGATCTTGATACTGACTTATGGCATAAAATTCAAAGATTACCTCGTGTTTCTCGCTTTATTGGAGAAGGTAAAACGGCTACACCGCTTAGTAGTGCAGATATCAAAGTGATCCTAGATAAGATGGAAAATCGATCAGCTCCAAAACCAAAGGTAGATTTTGAAACTGGAGAGATGGTTCGCATTATTGATGGTCCTTTTGCCAACTTTACTGGTATGGTAGAGGAGTATGACCTAGATCATGGCAAATTGAAACTTAATGTATCTATTTTTGGTAGAAATACCCCTGTAGAGATTCTCTACACACAAGTAGAAAAGATTTTATAAAATATTGTGATAGGGAGTCTACTCCTTATCATTAAATTTTAAAAGTTTCAGTAATAAAAAGAGATTCTTTTTTATTATTGAAGTTTTTATTTAATCTAAAACTATTTAATCTAAGGAGAAAAAGATGGCAAAAAAAGTAACTGAAAAGTTCAAAATGATGATTCCTGCGGGATCAGCTAACCCATCACCACCAGTTGGACCAGCACTAGGGCAACGTGGTGTGAATATTATGGAGTTTTGTAAGGCATTTAATGAGAGAACCAAAGATAAAATGGGATTTAAGGTTCCTGTAGAGGTAACAGTCTATGCAGATAGAAGTTTTACGTTTGTAACCAAGCAACCACCTGCATCAGAACTTATTCTAAAAGCAGCAAACCTTAAAAGTGGTTCAGACAATCCTCTTAAAAATAAAATAGCAACACTCACAATGGATCAGATTAATGAGATTGTAGAGCAAAAGATTGCTGATTTGAACACAGATGATAAAGAGATGGCAGCAAAAATTATTATGGGTACCTGTCGAAGTATGGGTGTGGAGATCGCTGAGTAGTTTCAGTAGTGGTACCACCAATTAAATAGGTTTATTTATGGTGGGAGATTATAGTTAATATATATCGTGGAGAGATAAATGGCAAAAAAAGTAAGTAAAAAAAGAGCAGCACTTTTAGAGAAGATAGAGAGAGAGAAG
Organism: uncultured Sulfurovum sp.; assembly: GCA_964515605.1. Taxonomy (GTDB): domain Bacteria; phylum Campylobacterota; class Campylobacteria; order Campylobacterales; family Sulfurovaceae; genus UBA1140. Next base: position 10,157 of record CAZEUB010000056.1, read on the forward strand.
AGTTACTCTGTTGATGAAGCAACAGCACTCCTTAAAGATTTAAAATCAGCAAAATTTGATGAGACTGTAGAGATCGCATTGAACCTTAATGTTGACCCTAGACATGCAGATCAGATGCTTAGAGGATCAGTAGTGCTTCCAAATGGTACAGGTAAAACAGTAAGAGTAGCAGTTTTTGCTAAAGGTGATAAAGCTGATGAAGCCAAAGAAGCGGGTGCTGACTTGGTAGGAAGTGATGAGTTAATCGATCAAATCAAAGAGGGTGTTATTGATTTTGACACTGTTATTGCAACACCTAACATGATGGGGACTCTGGGTAAGGTAGCTAGAATTTTAGGACCAAAAGGTTTGATGCCAAACCCTAAAACAGGGACAGTAACTATGGATGTTGCTAAAGCCGTCACTGAAGCAAAAGGTGGAAAAGTCAACTTTAGAACTGATAAAAAAGGTAACATTCATGCAGGAATTGGTAAGGTAAGCTTTGGTGCAGAGAAGATTAAAGAGAATTTAGAAACTTTTGTAAAGACAATCAACAAGGTTAAACCTGCATCTGCAAAAGGAAGATATATCCTTAATGGTGCACTCTCATTAACTATGAGTCCTGCCATAACACTAGATACTGCTGAACTCTTAGAGATGAAGGCATAGAGAGCTTAAAGCTTAGAACATCAAAAAAGTGGGTTATTATCCTTCTGATATAGCTCTCTTGAGATGTTTTTTCCTTTATGCTTGGCATAAGAATTTAGGCTGAAGATAATAGGGGCGTAAGCTTAATTAATCTCTCTGAAGAGGGAGATGTGTTGAATCTCAACACCCTATTAGAAGTCGGAAGGAGAACCAATGACGAGAACTGAAAAAGAAGCGATTGTTAATGAACTTAGCACCGCTTTTGCAGATCAGGGTGCTGTAGTCGTATGTGATTACAAAGGCATGACTGTTGAAGCATTAGAGGGTGTTAGAAAATTAGCAAAAGAGAATGATGTACAGGTTCGTGTTGTCAAAAATACACTCGCCGCACTTGCACTCAAAAATGCGAACTGTGAAGAGATGGAACTTGTAGATAACAATATCTTTATTTGGGGCGAAGATCAGATTGCTACTTGTAAAGTAGCGGACAAATCTGCTGAAGCCAATAAAGGTAATTTCTCAATTAAGTCAGGATTGATTGAGTCAAAAATTGCAGATATCGCTACGATTAATGCTATGGCTAAACTTCCTGGTAGAGAAGAACTTCTTGGTATGTTACTTAACACTTGGAATGGTCCAGTGCGTAACTTTACTATCGGTTTGCAAGCACTTGCAACCAAAAAAGAAGAAGAGGCGTAGATTCGATTTTATCGATTAGTCTGTGGGATAAAGACTATCCTTAGAAATGATTAAAATTAAGAATGATTAAAAGGAATTAATTATGGCAACAACTAAAGAGGATGTATTAGAGTTTATCTCAAACATGTCAGTATTAGAGCTCTCTGAGTTAGTAAAAGAGTTTGAAGAGCATTTTGGTGTATCAGCTCAAGCAACTGTAGTAGCAGGTGGAGCTGTGGCAGGTGCAGAAGCAGTTGAAGAGCAGACAGAGTTTGATGTAGTACTTACTGATGCTGGTGCGAAGAAAATCAATGCAATTAAAGCAGTAAGAGCAATTACAGGTCTTGGACTTAAAGAGGCAAAAGCCGCTGTTGAAGATGTTCCAACAACACTTAAAGAGGCAGTCTCTAAAGAGGAAGCTGAAGAGATCAAAAAACAGATTGAAGAGGCTGGTGCTAAGTGTGAGCTTAAATAAGTCATTTTTGGCTTATCTATATTTCAAATGGATAACCTCTCCATTTGAAGTATTAAAATTATTTCGACCCTTTCTTCTACTGCATTAGTAACAGTAGATTATAACTCTTGTATTGCATTAGTAACAGTACAAAATCAAAAAAAATTTTAGATCTATTGATAAGCTATTGTGCAATAGTTTTTTTGTATATCTATACATTAGTTACCATTAACATATACATACTAAATAAGGTTCGCCCATGTTAAACTCTTTACACTCAGGAAATAGACTTCGTGTTGATTTTTCTAAAACACCTCGACAAATTGCTGTTCCTAATCTTCTTCAGTTACAACAAAAATCCTATGATGATTTTTTGATGATTGATTCCAAAAATCGATCTGAATCGACCATCGAAAAGGTTTTTCGCTCAGTCTTTCCTCTTAATGACCAACAAAATAGATTAACCTTAGAGTATAAAGGCTCAGAGATTGTTCAGCCTAAATATACCATACGTGAGTGTATGGAACGTGGATTGACCTACTCTGTGTCTCTTAAGATGAATATTGCGCTTACCCTCTGGAATAGAGATGAAAAGACAGGTGAAAAACTTGATCCAAAGGAGATCAAGGAGCAGGCTGTTTTTGTTAGAGATATCCCTTTGATGACCGATAGAACATCTTTTATTATCAATGGTGTTGAGCGGGTAGTTGTCAATCAGCTTCACCGATCTCCTGGAGTTATCTTCAAGGAAGAGGAGGCAACAACGGTTGCTAATAAGTTGATCTACTCTGCTCAAATTATTCCTGATCGTGGTTCTTGGCTCTATTTTGAGTATGATGCCAAGGATATTCTCTATGCTAGAATTAATAAACGACGAAAAATTCCTGTTACCATTCTTTTTAGAGCATTGGATTACTCCAAAGAGGATATTATGAAACTCTTCTATTCAAGCAAAGAGATTCATGTCAAAGATAATCGATTTGTAACACGTTTTTCTGCCAAGGATTTTGCAGGACGTGCCCCTTATGAGGTACGTGATCTTGAGGGCAATATTGTTGTAGCTGCTTCTAAGAGATTGACCAAGAAAAAGGCTCAAAGATTGGAGGATGAAGGGCTTGAGTGGGTTGAGTACCCTTTGGAGATTTTGATGGAGAGACATCTCTCTGAAGCGATTGTTGATCAAGAGAGCGGAGAGGTTCTTTATGATGTTGTAACAGCATTGGATGAACTAAGACTCAAAAAGATTATCGATTTAGGAGTAGATCGTTTTGTTATTGCAGATGATCTGGCAGAGGGGGCAGATGACTCTATTATCAAATCCTTTATTGCAGATCAAGAGTCACTTAGATTGCTAAAGCAGACAGAGGAGATTGAGGACGAGAATGAGCTTTCTGCAATTCGTATCTATAAAGTGATGAGACCAGGTGAGCCAGTGACTGCAGAGGCAGCCAAAAGTTTCTTGCATCAACTCTTTTTTGATCCTGAGCGATATGACTTAACCAAAGTTGGTCGTATGAAGATGAACCACAAATTGGGTCTTGATGTTCCTGAGTATGTTACAGTCATGACAGCAGATGATATTATTCATACAGTTAAGTATCTTAGTAAAGTCAAAAATGGTTCAGGACATATTGATGATCGAGACCATCTTGGAAATAGAAGAATTAGAGCTATTGGTGAGCTTTTGGGTAATGAGCTTTATACTGGTTTGACCAAGATGCAAAAAGCGATCAAAGATAAGATGACAACGCTCTCAGGGCAATTAGATGAGCTTATGCCTCATGATTTGGTTAACTCTAAAATGATTACCAATACTATTTTGGAGTTCTTCTCCTCTGGGCAACTCTCTCAGTTTATGGATCAGACAAACCCCCTCTCAGAAGTAACACACAAGAGAAGACTCTCTGCACTTGGAGAAGGTGGTCTAGTCAAAGAGCGAGCTGGGTTTGAGGTTCGGGATGTTCACCCAACTCACTACGGTCGTATCTGTCCAATTGAGACACCAGAGGGACAAAATATTGGTTTGATTAATACCCTGGCAACCTATGCAAAGGTTAATGAACTTGGCTTTATTGAAGCCCCTTATAATAAAGTTGTTGATGGTGTTGTTCAAGATGAGATAGTCTATTTGACAGCAACACAAGAGGAGGATTTGATTATTGCTCCTGCTTCAACCAAAGTTGTTGATCGCAAGATTGTGGATGATCTTATTGAGACACGATGCAATGGTGAGATCCTGTTGAATGAGACCAAAAAAGTCTCGCTTATTGATATCTCTCCTTTGATGGTATCCGGTTCAGCTGCGGCATTGATCCCTTTCTTGGAGCATGATGACGCGAACCGTGCCTTAATGGGATCAAACATGCAACGTCAAGCCGTCCCACTACTCAAAACAGAAGCCCCAATGGTTGGAACAGGTATGGAGGCGATTGTAAGTCGTGATGCTTGGGAGTCTGTCAAAGCCAAAAGAGGAGGAAAGGTAGAGAAGGTTGATTCTAAAAATATCTATATCCTAGGTGAAGATGAAGGGGGTGTCTTTATCGATCACTACCCTATGGAAAAGAATATGCGAACCAACCAAAATACCACTTTTACGCAATCTCCTACTGCTAAATTGGGGGATGTTGTTGAAGCGGGTCAAGTTATTGCTGATGGTCCTAATATGGATATGGGTGAGTTGGCTATTGGTAAGAACTGTATGGTTGCCTTTATGCCTTGGTATGGATATAACTATGAAGATGCGATTATTATCTCTGAGAAGATCTTAAGAGAGGACACCTTTACCTCTGTACATACTTATGAAAAAGAGATTGAGGCTCGTGAGCTTAAGCATGGTACAGAGGAGATTACCCGAGATATTCAAAACATTCGAGAGGATGAATTAACACATCTTGATGAGTCTGGTATTGTCAAAGTAGGAACGCATGTTAGACCAGGAATGATCTTGGTAGGTAAAGTCTCCCCTAAAGGAGAGATCAAACCAACACCAGAAGAGCGACTCTTAAGAGCCATCTTTGGAGATAAAGCAGGACACGTGGTTAATAAATCTCTCTACTGCCCTGCCTCAATGGAAGGGGTGGTTGTTGATGTTAAAGTCTTTATCAAAAAAGGGCAAGAGAAGGACGAGAGAGCAGTTCAGTCTTATGAAGAGGAGAAAGCTGTTCTTGATGGAGAGCATCATGATAAACTCTTGATGATTGATAGAGAGGAGCTACTTCGTATCGCGACAATGCTATCAGAGTCAGCACTGGTACAGGATGTTACTATTGGAGATACTCTCTATGAGGCTGGGGAGAAGATCCCTGCAGAGGTTATCTTAGAGGTGAATCGTTTTGCTATTAGAAACGTAGTGCAATCCTATTCATCAGAGATTCAATCTGAGTATAATGCCGCTAAAAACTATTTCCAAAGACAGAAGAAAAAACTCAAAGAGGCACATGAGGAGAAGCTTCATATTCTTGAAAAGGATGATATCCTCCCCAATGGAGTGACAAAATTGGTCAAAGTCTATATCGCTACCAAGCGTAAGCTTAAAGTAGGGGATAAGATGGCAGGTCGTCATGGAAACAAAGGTATTGTCTCTAATATTGTCCCTGAGATTGATATGCCTTATACCAAAGAGGGGAAGAGTGTTGATATTATTCTCAACCCACTAGGGGTACCTTCACGTATGAATATTGGTCAGATCTTAGAGGTGCATCTAGGGATGATTGGTAAAAAGCTAGGCGATCAACTTCAAGAGATTTTTGATGCCAAGCAGGAGAGTATGATTAGTGAACTTCGAGAGAAGATGATTCAAATAGCAGATGTGGCAAAATTAATGAATGCCAAAGAGACACTAGACAAACTCTCTGATGAGGAGTTATTAATCTATGCTAGAGATTGGGCAAAGGGAGTTAAGTTTAGTGCCACAGTATTTGAGGGAGTTAATGTTGAGGAGTTTGATAAGCTCTTTGAGTTAGCAAAGATGGATACCGATGGTAAGACAGAACTTTATGATGGCAAGACAGGGGAGAAGATGATAGAGCGTGTTAATGTGGGCTATATGTATATGCTAAAGCTTCACCACCTAGTCGATGAGAAAGTTCATGCCCGTTCAACAGGACCCTACTCATTGGTAACACAGCAACCAGTAGGGGGTAAAGCACTCTTTGGTGGACAACGATTTGGAGAGATGGAAGTTTGGGCATTGGAGGCGTATGGAGCTGCTCACATTCTTAAAGAGATGTTGACAATTAAGTCAGATGATGTGGATGGTCGTACCCGAGCCTATAGAGCGATTACTAGAGGGGAGTCTGTACCTGAGTCAGGTGTTCCTGAGACGATGTTTGTACTTACCAAAGAGCTTCAGGCTCTGGGTCTTGATGTGGATCTGTTTGAAAAAGATAAAGTAGGAGATAAGGCATAATGAGCAATTTTTTAGATAATTTACACCCTATAGATTTAACCAAAGAGGAGAGACCTATGGATATTGTAGCAATGCGATTGCGTGTTGCTAGTCCTGAGAAGATACGATCATGGAGTTATGGTGAGGTTAAGAAACCTGAGACTATTAATTACCGTACCCTTAAGCCTGAAAGAGATGGACTCTTCTGTGCTAAGACATTTGGTCCTGTAAGAGATTATGAGTGTCTTTGTGGTAAATATAAAAAGATGCGTTATAAAGGTGTCGTTTGTGAAAAGTGTGGTGTTGAGGTAACTACCTCTAAAGTAAGAAGAAACAGAATGGGGCATATCGATTTGGTAGCTCCTGTGGCACATATTTGGTATGTCTCTTCTCTCCCATCAAGAATAGGAACTCTTTTGGGTGTCAAGATGAAAGATCTTGAGCGTGTACTCTATTATGAGGCCTATATTGTCAAAGATCCAGGTATGGCATGTTATGACTCTGAGGGGACAACCCCTTTGGCAAAGTTTGATGTTCTTAATGAGGAGCAGTATCAATCTATCGTTCAACGTTTTCCTGACTCTGGACTTGATGCGAGAATGGGTGGAGAGGTTGTCAAAGAGCTTTTGGGTGATTTGGATCTTGTGGACATGTTTGCTCAACTCAAAGAGGATATTCAAGCAACCAAATCAGAAGCGAAACGGAAAACCATTGTTAAGCGTCTTAAGGTTATTGAGTCATTCCTTGACTCTGGAAATCGACCAGAGTGGATGATGTTGACAGTATTGCCAGTTATGCCACCTGACCTTCGGCCATTGGTCAGTCTTGATGGAGGGAAATTTGCAGTATCTGATGTCAATGATCTCTATAGAAGAGTAATTAACCGTAACCAGAGACTTAAGCGACTTGTTGAGCTTGATGCTCCTGAGATTATTGTCCGTAACGAAAAAAGAATGCTTCAAGAGTCAGTAGATGCACTGTTTGATAATGGACGAAGAGGAAACTCTGTAAAAGGTGCCAATAAACGACCGCTTAAATCACTCTCTGAAGTGATCAAAGGTAAACAGGGGCGATTTAGACAAAACCTCTTGGGAAAACGGGTTGACTTCTCTGGTCGTTCGGTTATTGTTGTAGGACCTAACCTTAAGATGGATGAGTGTGGATTGCCTAAAAAGATGGCGATTGAGCTCTTTAAGCCACATGTCATGGCAAAGCTTGAGGAGCGTGGGTATGCCACCACCCTAAAACAGGCAAAAAAGATGATTGAGAAGAAGAGTAATGAGGTGTGGGAGTGTCTTGAGGAGGTGGTTGATGGCCACCCAATTTTGCTAAACCGTGCACCTACACTGCATAAGCTATCTATTCAAGCATTTCATCCAAAACTAATCGATGGGAAAGCGATTCAGCTTCACCCTCTGGTCTGTGCTGCATTTAATGCGGATTTCGATGGGGATCAGATGGCAGTGCATGTACCGCTCTCCTCTGAAGCGATTGCTGAGGCAAAAATCTTGATGTTAGCCTCAATGAATATTTTGCTTCCTGCTTCAGGAAAAGCGATTGCTGTTCCTTCTCAGGATATGATTTTGGGGCTTTACTACCTGACATTAGAAAAAATAGGTGTGGTTGGAGAGCATAAGCTTTTTGCCAATGTCAATGAGGTTATTATTGCTAATGAGCAAGGGGGGCTTGATCTTAATGCTAAGATTAGAACGGTAATTGATGGCAAGATTGTAACCACAACCGCGGGGAGGGTTATTCTTAAGGATATTATTCCTGATTATGTTCCTCAAAGTTATTGGAATAAGGTATTGAAGAAAAAAGATATCTCTGCATTGGTGGATTATATCTATGCCAATAGTGGTATCTCTTATACCTCTGAGTTTTTGGATGATCTTAAAAATATTGGATTTAAGTTTGCAACCCGTTCAGGAGTATCGATCTCTATTGATGATATCAAAGTTCCTGATGCCAAAGAGCCAACTGTTATGGCAGCAAAAGATCAAGTGATTGAGATTCAAAAGCAGTTTGCTAAGGGGCTTTTGACTGAACAAGAGCGATATAATAAGATTATTGATATCTGGACAGATACCAACAATGAAGTTGCGGCTGAGTTGATGAGTCTGATTAAGCAGGATAAAGATGGATTCAACTCCGTTCACATGATGGCAGACTCCGGTGCAAGGGGTTCTGCGGCTCAAATTAGACAGCTCTCAGGGATGAGGGGATTGATGGCTAAATCTGATGGATCAATTATTGAGACACCTATTACTTCAAACTTCCGTGAGGGGTTGAATGTATTGGAGTATTTTATTTCAACTCATGGAGCAAGAAAGGGTCTTGCCGATACCGCGATGAAGACAGCAAGTGCAGGATATTTAACTCGAAAATTGATAGATGTTGCTCAAAATGTTAAAGTTGTTATGCACGATTGTGGCTCTCATGAGGGGGTGGATGTCTCTGATATATTGGTAGGTAATGAGATGATTGAACCATTGTCAGATAGAATTTATGGTCGTGTTATTGCTCAAGATATTATTGACCCTGTAACATCAGAGGTATTGGTGAGTGAAGGAACGATGATCAATGAGGATTTGGCACGATTGATTACCGATGCAGGGGTACGCTCAGTGAATATTAGAACCTCTGTTACCTGTAAAGCTCCTAAGGGAATTTGTGCGAAATGTTATGGTCTAAATATGGCCGAGAATAAGATTGTCAAAACGGGTGAAGCAGTGGGGGTTATTGCCGCACAATCTATTGGTGAACCTGGAACACAGTTGACACTGCGTACCTTCCACACAGGGGGAACCGCTACCGCAGGTAAAGAGGAGCGACAGGTTATTGCTAATAAAGAGGGATTCATCCGTTATTATAACCTCAATGTCTACAAGAACTCTGAAGATAAACTGCTTGTCTCTAACCGAAGAAATGCTGGGGTACTTTTGGTTGAGCCCAAAGTAAAATCCTTGACACGAGGTCGTGTCTCTATTGTGCATTCTCATAATGAGATCACATTGATAGTACAACAGGGGGTAAAAGAGCAGAAATATATGGTACGTAAAAGTGATGTAGCTAAAACCAATGAGCTTGCTGGAGTTGGTGGAAAAGTAGATGGCAAACTCTTTATCCCTTATGAAGATGGTGAGATTATTGAAGAGGGAGACTCTATTGTTGAGGTGATTAAAGAGGCATGGTCTGTGCCAAATCGTATCCCTTTTGCCTCTGAACTCAAAGTTGAAGATGGTGCTCCAATTACTCAAAATATCTTTGCTGATGCTAAAGGAACGGTTAAGTTCTTCTTACTCAAAGGAGACTATATTGAACGAATTGAGACGATCAAAGAGGGTGAATATGTTAAAGAAAAAGGTCTCTTTGCTGTGATTGTTGATGAGAATGAGCGTGAAGCAGCACGACACTATATTGCAAGAGGATCATTGGTTAAGGTTCAAGATGATAGTACTGTCTCAAGAGGAGATCTAATTGCTGCTCCTAGATCAGATGATCAAGTGGTGATTGCAGAGTGGGATCCATACTCTGAACCTATTATCTCTGAGTCAAATGGAGTACTTAAATTTGAAGACATTATCCCTGGTGTCACCGTTGTAGAGCAGTTTGATGAGTTAACAGGTGAGAGTAGGCTAACGCTTAATGATTATATACCGACTACCTATAAACCAGCTATTGTTTTGGCAACAGATGATGGTGAGATAATCTCCTATTCTCTTGATCCTAAGACCTCTATTTTTGTAAAAGATGGTGATCGTGTGGGTATTGCTGATATCTTAGCAAAAACACCAAAAGCAGCTCAGAAATCAAGCGATATTACCTCAGGTCTTCCAAGGGTCTCTGAACTCTTTGAGGCACGTCGTCCTAAAGATCCTGCACTTATTGCTAAGATCAATGGAACCGTAAGTTTTGGTAAGCCACTTAGAGGTAAGAAGCGTTTGATTCTAACGGATGAGAATGGACGAATGGTTGAGCAATTTATTGATAAACAACGAACCATAGAGGTGGCTGAAGGAGATTTTGTTCATACAGGTGAGAAGTTAACAGATGGTACGATCTCAAGTCATGATATTTTGGCTGCCTTGGGTGAGAAGGCTCTTTATGACTACATTGTTGAAGAGGTGCAGATGGTCTATCGTCGTCAAGGGGTTAATATCTCAGATAAACATATTGAGATTGTGGTTTCTCAAATGATGCGACAGGTTAAGATTGTTGAGAGTGGAGATTCTAAGTTTATTGAAGGAGATTTGGTCTCTAAACGTAAATTTATAGAGGAGAATAAAAGAGTAATGAAGCTCTTTGGAGAGCCAGCTATTGCAGAACCACTCCTAATTGGTATTACCCGTGCAGCGGTTGGAGCAGACTCTATTATCTCTGCAGCTTCATTCCAGGATACCACCAAGGTACTTACCTCTGCCTCTATTGCAGGGACTGTTGATACCCTTGAAGATCTCAAAGAGAATGTGGTTATCGGTCGTTTGATTCCTGTAGGTACAGGTATGATTGATATGGAAAATATCAAATTTAAAGCTTTAGAAAACGCTTAATCTATTAGAGAGACTTATCTTTTATGAAGCTCTCTTCATTCTAAGCTAGAGAGTCTCTCTCCTAAGATACTCTTTAGAGCCTCAAATTAATCCATTTAAACCTTTAAAGAGGATTCTCGAATAAAAATCTTTAATACCTAAAGATTATTTCGATATAATATGCACCATTTTTAGATTTTGGAAATCCCGAAAATACGTCTAAATGGCGATTTTTCGGGATTTCCAAGTCCAGATTTTAATTCAATAAAAGGAACTGAATTGCCTACAATTAATCAATTAGTTCGTAAAGAACGTAAAAAGGTGATTAAAAAATCAAAATCACCAGCACTCGTAAGCTGTCCTCAAAGAAGAGGTGTATGTACCAGAGTTTATACAACAACTCCCAAAAAACCTAACTCAGCATTGAGAAAGGTTGCCAAGGTTAGATTGACCAGTGGATTTGAAGTGATCTCTTATATTGGAGGTGAAGGACACAACCTTCAAGAGCACTCAATAGTATTGGTACGTGGTGGTAGAATCAAGGATCTACCAGGGGTTAAGTATCATATTGTTCGTGGTGCATTGGATGCATCAGGAGTTAATGGTAGAAAAGTTGCTCGTTCTAAATACGGTACTAAAAAACCTAAATAATTCTATAATAATAAGTAGAGAGTTGGCCAATGAAGGCTCAAAGCAGGTGTTGTCAAGAACATTATTGTTCACCTTAGGGGACAGTGCTTGAGTAAATCAATTTATACGATTGAAGATATAAAGGAAACAAAAATAACATGAGAAGAAGAAAAGCTCCCGTAAGACCAGTATTACCAGATCCAGTATATGGTTCAAAAGTTTTAACAAAATTTGTAAATGCGGTAATGTTAGATGGAAAAAAGGTAACAGCAGAAAAGATTATGTATGCTGCGTTAAAGAGAATTGAAGAGAAATCTGGAGAGAAAGGAATTGACGTATTCAATAAGGCAATGGATAACGTTAAACCTGCAATGGAAGTAAAATCAAGAAGAGTAGGTGGGGCAACCTATCAGGTACCTATTGAGGTTAGACCTGCTAGACAACAGACATTGGCTATTAGATGGTTGATTGATGCTGCTAGAAAAAGAAATGAGAGAACAATGGTAGAGAGAGTATCAAATGAACTTATGGATGCAGCTGCTGATAAAGGGGCAGCATTTAAAAAGAAAGAAGATACATATAGAATGGCTGAGGCAAATAAAGCATTTGCTCACTATAGATGGTAAGGGATTAGGTTATGGGACGAACACATAAGCTTGAAGATGTAAGAAATATTGGTATTGCAGCACATATTGATGCTGGAAAGACAACAACAACAGAGAGAATTCTATTCTATACGGGTGTTGAGCATAAAATTGGTGAAGTTCATGATGGTGGGGCGACTATGGATTGGATGGAGCAGGAGAAAGAGAGAGGTATTACAATTACCTCTGCTGCTACAACTTGTGAATGGTTAGGTAAACAGATTAATATTATCGACACCCCAGGTCACGTTGACTTTACAATTGAAGTTGAGCGTTCTATGAGAGTTCTTGATGGTGCGGTTTCTGTATTCTGTGCTGTTGGTGGGGTGCAACCACAATCAGAGACTGTTTGGAGACAAAGAAATAGATATGGTGTCCCCTCTCTAGTATTTGTTAACAAAATGGATAGAACTGGTGCAGATTTCTTAGAAGTTGAGAGACAAATTCGTGACAGACTTAAAGGTAACCCTTTAGTTATCCAATTACCAATCGGTGCTGAAGAGAACTTTGAAGGGGTTATTGATCTTGTCAAGATGAAAGAGGTTGTATGGGATCAAGATGCCGCTATGGGATCAAAATATCATATTCAAGATATTCGTCCAGAGCTTCAAGAACAAGCTGAGGAGTTTCGTGAAAAACTTATAGAGGGTATCTCTGAGGTTGATGGTAATGAAGAACTTATGGAAAAATATATGGAGGGAGAGGAGCTTACAGAAGAGGAGATTGTAGCAGGTATTAAATCTGCAACAATCAACATGCATGTAGTGCCAATGCTCCCAGGAACTGCCTTTAAAAACAAAGGTGTTCAGACACTGCTTGATGCAGTTGTTGCTTATCTTCCTTCCCCTGTAGAGGCACCTGCTATTAAGGGAACAATGATGGATAATGAGGATGAAGAGGTCACTGTAGAGTCTACAGATGATGGAGCATTTGCTTCGTTGGCATTTAAAATTATGACAGATCCATTCGTTGGGCAACTTACATTTATTCGAGTTTACCGAGGTTCATTAGAGTCAGGCTCTTATGTTTATAACTCTACCAAGGATAAAAAAGAGCGTGTAGGAAGAATTATGAAGATGCACGCGATTAAACGAGAAGAGGTTGCTGAGATCTATGCAGGAGAGATTGGTGCGGTTGTGGGATTAAAAAATACAACTACAGGAGATACACTATGTGATGCTTCAGATAAAGTTGTTCTTGAGAGAATGGATTTCCCAGATCCAGTTATCTCTGTTGCTGTTGAGCCAAAAACAAAAGCTGACCAAGAGAAGATGGGACTTGCTTTAGGTAAATTAGCTGCAGAAGATCCATCCTTCCGTGTAAGTACAGATGAGGAGTCTGGACAAACTATTATCTCAGGAATGGGTGAGCTTCACTTAGAAATTATTGTTGACCGAATGAAAAGAGAGTTTAAGGTTGAAGCAGAGGTGGGTGCACCACAAGTTGCTTACCGTGAAACTATTCGAACATCTGTTGAGCAAGAGTATAAGTATGCTAAGCAGTCAGGTGGACGTGGTCAATATGGTCATGTATTCCTCAAAATTGAGCCACTTGAACCAGGTAGCGGTTATGAGTTTGTTGATGAGATCAAAGGTGGGGTTGTACCAAAAGAGTTTATCGGACCTGTTGATAAAGGGATTCAAGAGGCTATGGGTCGTGGTATTCAAGCGGGATATCCTGTAGAGGATGTAAAAGTAACACTTTATGATGGAAGTTATCATGATGTCGATTCATCTGAGATGGCATTTAAACTTGCAGGTTCAATGGGATTCAGAGAGGGTTGTAAAAAAGCAAATCCTGTTATTCTTGAGCCAATGATGAAAGTTGAAGTTGAAGTTCCTGAAGAGTTTATGGGAGATGTTATTGGTGATGTCTCAAAAAGAAGAGGAATCGTTCGTGGTATGGGTGATAGAGCTGGAAATAAAATTGTTGATGCTTTTGTTCCTTTATCAGAAATGTTTGGTTACTCTACAGACTTGCGTTCTATGACACAAGGTCGTGCGACATATGCTATGGAGTTTGATCACTATGATGAAGTTCCTGCAAATGTTGCCAAAGAGATTATCGAAAAAAGAAATTAATTATTCTCTTCCCTACAGCAGAGGCATTGCCTCTGCAAATCCACTTTTTAAAAACCCCCTTAAAGTAATATTAATATAAAATTATTTAAAAAAATAATAAATTATATATTAATAGGATCTTGATTATGTTTATACTCTTTTTTTTCTTGATAGTTGTAGAAATATCATTTGCTACTTCTCTCTCTTGTTCAGAAGGGTATAGCTCTTATGCTCATGAAATTTGGACAGCAGGGAGAGCCGATTCTCTAAATTTACAAACTGACATATTAAGACTTTCAGGAGAAGAAAGCTCAATTGATATTGAGAAGATATGGACATACGACACCAGTACAAATGATCAGAGAGATGAAGCATTTAAAATAGTATTTATGGATGCAAATAGCACAACGATATATGCCCAAACAGACTATAGTAAAGATGTGGATAATCATCAAGGGGCTAATCATAATAGTTATACTGATCTTGGTGTGACACTATTGCCTAAGGGGGTCAAGATTGCAAAACTTGTTCATCGTGCAGATGCTCAATATGGAGAGAATCTTAAGGATTATAACTCTGTAACCTTTAAAGGACTCTGCTATAAGATTAATTATCTAAATAGAGACATTGACAAAAGATTTAAAATTGGAGATTTTGTCTGGGCAGATCTCAATAGAGATGGTATTCAAAATGACAATGAAGTTGGATTAGCAGGGATAACCATAGAACTCTATAAAGGAGAGTCTAAGATTGCTGAGAGCATAACTGATGAGTATGGTCACTATGAGTTCAAAAATTTACCATCAGCAGATTATCGTCTTAAGTGTATAATCAAAGATGGGTGGGCAGTTACCAAGAGAGATGTCAATAGTAATAGTCATGATTTTTTTGATTCTGATGCCAATGAGAGTGGAGAAATTATGGTTAATATAGAGAGAGATTATAACTCCTATGATATTGGACTCTACTTAAAAGAGAGAGCAGTATTGGAAGTAGAGATAGAGACAACTCTTAATGATCCTAAAAATGCAATAGTGGGTGATACCGTAGAGTGGGTCTATATTGTTAAAAATAGAGGTAATGTTAAGCTCTCATCACTCAGATTGAGTGATAAAGAGGAGGGTGAGATATTATGCCCTAAACATATACTCTTTGCAAATGAGAAGATGGTATGTAGACATAAAAGTATTATAGAGAATGGATTTCATAAGAATCTATTAAGTATAACTGGATATCTCCCCTCAGGCGAGAGATTAGGGATTCAAAGAGAAGATTTCTATATTGGCAAAGAGAGTTTAAATTATCAAGGGAGTATAGGGGATAGAGTTTGGCTAGATGCCAATAGAAATGGTATTCAAGATAGCAGAGAATCAGGAATAAGTGGAGTAGAGGTTCAGTTGTATGATCATAAAAATCGGTTGATTTCGAGTACCAAAACCAATGAAAATGGTAATTACTTTTTTGAAAAGATAAGACCGAGATTATATTATTTGAAAGTCACTATTCCAAAAGGATATCTGCCTACGCGACCAAAACAGGGAGAGGATAAGCAACAAGACTCAAATCTACAAAAGAGTGGATGGTCTGATCTCTTTAGGGTAGGTGTCTCCGAAGATATTACAGATCAAGATTTTGGACTCTACATAGACTACTCAAACCCAACCATGAGTGTTAAATAGCGTTTAAAAAAATTTTTTGATATTAAACTCCTTTAAAACTATATACGTTATAATATGTTATAAATTGTATTTTATGCAAGAATATTTATTCCTAGGAGGATAATATGACTGATTTTAGAGGATTAATACATATTGGTATTATGGTTTGCTTGACTACTCTTATGGGATTTGGGAAAGTGGTAGATTATCGTTTTGGTGAGTGTAATGGTAGTGTAGTCAAGAACAGTGCAAGAGAATCGTTAGATGGAAATATTTTTGGTGATGCCAATTTGACAGTAGGAGAGAGTAGTCTCTCGCTCTTTGGTAGCGGTAAAATGGCAGTAGATCATGATCCTCATTTAGATATTATTAAAGATTTAACAGTCACATTTTGGGTGAATCCTTCGGAGTTTAAGAGACAAGCCCTTATTGTTAGAGGAGAAGGTAGTGGTGCTGATAGAAAATATGGGAGTAATGCAGAGTACTCTTTAGTGTTATGGGAAGATGGGAGATTTAAATATAAACATAATCGCTCTGCAGATACTTTTTCATCAGAATCAATTGCCAAAGATAGTTGGACACATATTGCATTGGTTCGAGATCATAGCCATAAAAAAATAGAGATCTATATCAATGGAGAACTTGATACAAATAGTACCTATACTGTTGATCCTAGTTCATCTCACTCAGAAAAACTCTTGATAGGAACAGGAGAAGATTACTCCTCAACTATGCACAACTTTAGTGGAAAGATTGATGAAATTAAAATTTATAATATTGTTTTAAATCAAGAAAAGATAGATGAACTTTATGAAGAGGAGAAAGATGATCTGCACCTATCAACAGTGTGTGGAGAAGAGGAGGATAATGAGACCCAAGAAGATCCCATAGCACCAGATCCCATAGCACCAGATCCTGTAGCACCAACACCTATTGCTGCTCCTGAGCCTGTTTTCACTCCAGAGGAGGGTCATTTTAGTATTGGTAATCGTGTTTGGTTTGATAGTGATGAAGATGGATTACAGAGTCCTGATGATCAAGGAGTTGAGGGAGTTAGAGTAACCCTTTATGATGATAGTGGTAATTTGATTGAGAGTACCACAACTGATGAAAATGGAAATTATCTTTTTAGCGATATTGATCAAGGGAGTTATCAATTAGGTTTTACTCATCTTCCTGAAAACTATACTTTTACAGAGGCTAATATTGGGGCTGATGATAGTAAAGACTCTGATGTAGATGCAACAACAGGTAGAACCACAAGTTTCTATCTGGAGGGAGATAATCTCTCTTTGGATGCTGGTATTATACCCTCTTTTGAGATACTTGAAGAGGGAGAATCTAATCAAACTCACGAAGTCAATGAAACAGCAGGAGATTGTAATCACACAACGATATCAGGAGACACAGAAGCAGCATGTACCTGTAAATCCTATAAATCAAGTATCCCATCTATGGGACAAATAGGTATGGTTATGTTGCTACTGCTAACTAATATATTAGGAGTCTCTTTTGCTCGAAAAGAGAGACTTTAACAATAAACAGAAAGGAGAGAGTTAATGAAAAAAATTAAATTTTCACTTGTTACACTATTATTAATGGGAGGTTTTGGACATGCAGGAGGAGATATCTCTCCTGTAACCATTTATGAGACAGAGGATGAGGTTGTATCTGAAGAGGCCTATGCAGAGGAGTATATTGATGAACCTGTAGTTGAAGAACCAATTTATATAGCTCCAGAGCCAGTTATTGAAGAGCCTGTTTATGTAGAGCCCAAACCTGTTGTGACTCCAAAAGTTCCGCCTGTAGTTCCTCCTAAACCTAAAAATATAAAAAGTAATGGTTTTTATGCTGGTTTGGGTATTACAGGAGTGAAGTATGATAGTGGATGTAAATGTAAAAAACAGAAGACAGATGAGACTACATATGGCGGGGTTGCAAGAGTTGGA
Source organism: uncultured Sulfurovum sp. (assembly GCA_964515605.1). Lineage (GTDB taxonomy): Bacteria > Campylobacterota > Campylobacteria > Campylobacterales > Sulfurovaceae > UBA1140. The sequence goes on from CAZEUB010000056.1 coordinate 27,776, forward strand.
TATGATTTTAATCAATATGTAGGAGTTGAAGCTCGTGCATCAAGAACCAATGGTGATTCAGATGTTAAGCATATGGGAATTTATCTCAAACCAATGCTTCCTGTAAGTGATAGTGCAAATATTTATGGATTGATCGGTGCAGCCAAAACAAAAATAGAAGGAAAACTGCCTGATATTGACTCAGATAGTTTGGCATTAGGAGCAGGAGTGGAGGTTGATCTCTCAGCGGATATTCCACGAGATGGACGTTATTCTCGATCCTTTGATGGACAAGGAGATCAAGAGAAGGGTCTTGGGTTATTTGTGGACTATGAACGTATGATAGTCAAAAAGGATGCCCCGGATGTTGATGCAGTGAGTGCAGGGGTTACCTATGACTTTTAATTGATATGGACGCAATCGGTATTGCGTTATAAAACACCCGTACAGGTGTTTCAATTAGTAGTGCATCAGTGTGCAGTTTTGGAGGGGTCATTACATACTAGAGCTTTACAAAAAAATTGCACAAGATGATGCCTTTAAACAAGCCATACAGGATACTACTAGAAGGCTTTTAACGGTAAGTTAAGAGTTAAAAATAATTTAAACATATTGAGTATCCCCAGATGCGAATACTTTTTGGGTGTTTATTCCATTGGAGTAGCCTAAGCACAACAAGAGCCTCCACTACAGTTATCTTCTCTTTTAAAATATGGCTCAATCATAAACCATAAAACCAATCCCCATAAGATAACGCTAGAGACCATGGCTAGTAGTCCACCTTCATCTTTCATCTCTATGAGAGAGGCAGGGTTTATGTTTGATATATCGAAAATATAGTCCAAACCTAAACCAAAAAGAATACTTCCTATAATGATGCTTCCTAAGTAGATAACCAAAGAGCGTCTACCCAACATTTTTTTAACCACACCGATGGTTACCGTATTGGTCGCAGGTCCTGCTGACAAGAATACAAAAGCAGCTCCAGCACTAACGCCAGAGAGCATAAGCCCAGCAGCTATGGGTAGAGATGCTGTCGCACAAACGTACATTGGCACAGCGATAACAATAACCACCAAATAAGAGAGCCAAGTACTATCTTTTAAAAGTTCAGCTAAGTTGTCAGGTATGGCTACGGTTATGAGTGCCCCTAAAAGTAGACCCCAAAAGAGAGGCTTTGCGATGTCACCTAAAAGTGTCACAAAGGCATAGCGTAGAGCAGATACAAGAGAGAAACTCTTTTTCTCTGAACTGCTTGTAGCACAGCAACTTCCCTCACCAGTTCCACAACTCTCTTGGGGTTTTTCGGCAGTAAAGGTGGTAGAGAAAGTAGACTTTTTAGCTACCTCTTGCTCTTCATCTTTATCAAAAATATTGGTTAAAATACCTGCTACCATGGCTATTATCATTGAGGTAATGGCTCTATAGATAGTAAATATCCAGCCAAATATTCCATAGGTAGCCATGATGGAATCTACCCCTGTAATAGGTGTAGAGATAAGAAAAGAGAGTGTCGCCCCTTTACTTGCGCCAGACTTTTTAATGGAGGTAGCCAAGGGAATAACCCCACAAGAGCAGACAGGCAGGGGTATACCAAAAAATGTAGACTTCACAACTGAAGAGATACTCTCTTTACCCAAATGTTTGGTGACAATACTTTCAGGCACCAACTCATGCAAGATTCCAGCAAAAAGTAGACCAAATAAAATATAGGGAGCCATCGCCATACTAAGTTGCCAGAGTGCTTCAAAAAATTGTGTTATTTCCATTATTAACCTTTACTTTTGTTAGAGTTCTTTTAAAACTCTATTGTTATGTAACTTTAGAGGAAAATCCCTTAGTTTCAGGTTTTGAGTTGATTTTATGGGTTAAGTTGGGATATTAATGCTTTAAAGCCTCTCTTTTATAAAAAAATGCTATAAGAGAAAGAATTTTTTATAGGAGTTGCACAATGGCAAAAAAACTATACATCTTAAGTTCAGGTGCAGGTGGTACAAAATATATGACAACTGAAGCACTAGAGGCACTTGATGAGTCTGAAGTGGTGGTGGGCTATAGAAACTATGTCAAAGAGTTAAAAGAGCTAATAGGCAACAAACCAATTTTTATGTCAGGCATGACCAAAGAGATCGCCCGATGTCAAGAGGCGATAAACTATGCCAAAGAGGGGAAGACTACCTCTATTATCTCCAATGGTGATGTCAATGTCTTTGGTATGGCGACACTGATTGTTGAACTAATAGATGAGCAGAAGTTATGGGATGAGATAGAGGTTATCTCCATAGCAGGGGTGACCTCATTTTTGGCTACTGCTTCACGGATTGGGGCGCCTATTAGTCAAGATTTTGCTGTTATTTCACTCTCAGATAAGCTAACTGATATCAAGATCATAGATAAACGTGTGCGTAACTGTTTGGATGCTGATATGATTTTGGGGATCTATAACCCTAAGTCCAAAAAGCGTATTTTGCCCTATCAGAACTTCCTAAAGGCACTAAGTGAGGGTGAAGAGAGAATTGCTATTATCGCCTCTCATGTGGGGCGTGATAAAGAGAGGATAACCGTTACCACAACTACTGATTTGATAGCACAAGATATTGAGCATCCACTTATTAGTATGTCTACACTTATAATAGTAGGTAACTCTCAAACTCGCCACACCTCCAATGGATGGGTTTTGACCCCTAGAGGTTACTTAAATAAGTATGAGATGAGTGGAGAGCTTAGAGAGTAATATGCTAAATCTTTGTATCTCAGCAATTGCCTCTAACCAAGGCAAAACCATACTCACAACAGCTCTTCTATACCATTTTAGAGACTCGGTTCGTCCCTTTAAGATTGGTCCTGATTTTATAGACCCACAGTTTCACAAGCAGGTTTGTGGGACACCCTCTGTAAACTTGGATAGTTTTATAATGAATGAGGAGCAGGTAACTTGGCTCTACAACCACTATGCTAGTGAGGTAAATATATTAGAAGGGGTGATGGGCTTTTATGATGGGGAAGATAGAGGATGCTCTGCTTATAGTGTAAGTAAACTTCTCAATATTCCTACTGTTTTGGTGCTTGATGGCAGTGGCAGTTACATTACTATCTCTGCTCTTCTTAAGGGGATGTTAGAGTATAAAAATGACAATACCATTAAGGCAGTGGTGTTGAATAATCTCTCTTCTCCTATGCACTATAAACTTATAGAGAATCAGATAAAAAAAGACCATCCAGACATAGAGGTTTTGGGTTGGATTGCCAAAAGACTTCCTGCTCTTAGCGATACCCATTTAGGCTTGGATTTGAAAGATTTAGACAAAATAGAGCAGATAAGCCAAGAGGTTTTAGCGCATATAGATTTAACAAAACTACATAGAGTCTATCCTCTAACGCACCATCAAAACAGATCTCTTAACAAATACCCATTTCCAACAATTAAGCCAATAGATGAGAGACTAGCCATCGTAACTGATCAAAACTTCTCCTTTTTATATCATGACAATTTAGAGTTTCTAAAGGAGCAATTTAGAGAGGTGGTGTTGGTTGACTCTACTAACGATGAGAGCATTCCTAATGATTGTGATAGGGTCTATATCTGTGGTGGGTATGTGGAGAGTGATGAGGCATACATGCGAATTAAAAATTCAGATGCTTTTAAAAGCTCTCTTATAGAACATGCCAAAACCAAACCCATCTATGCTGAGTGTGCAGGGTTGCTCTATCTTGGTAAATCTGTCGATAGCAAAGAGATGAGTGGAATATTGGATATTAGATTTACCCTAGAGAGACGGTTTGTGCGTTTGGGGTATTACTATAATGAAGCAGGGATAAAGGGTCACGCTTTTCACTACACTAAACCTACCGATGAGACGATTGAGAAAGGTTTTGATGTTTTAACCAAAAGAGCCAATAGCAAAGGAGTTGTTGGAAGCTGGTCGAAAGATAAGGTCTTTGGAACCTACCTGCATACTATGTTTAGATCTTCTCCTTTTATTTTATGCTATTAATTTAACACTAATTTAACACTACTATCTTATGATTATCTTATATTTTTAGTAAGAGGAGAGTATTAAATGAAAAAAACAATCTATCTATCATTGGTCTGTATGGTCTTGCTTCAGGCACAAGAGAACCTAGAGTCAGTTGATGTGATTGAGGAGATGACAACAGAGGTGGTACAAAATGTTGGAGGGGAGGAGGTCAAGAGTGCAGATTTGGCAGAGGCACTTAACAGTCATATCCCAAGTATCTCTTTGATCCGTCGAAGTGGTATTGCCAATGATGTTACGCTAAGAGGACAGAAGCGAGATAATATTACCGTGACTATTGATGGGACTAAGATCTGTGGTGCTTGTGTGAATCGTATGGATCCTCCTACCTCTCATGTCGTTACCCATGCTATTGAGGATGTGGAGATTACTGAGGGACCATTTGATGTGGAGGAGTTTGGAACACTTAGTGGAGGGATCAAGGTTAAGACCAAAAAACCCACACAAGAGTTAAGTGGAGAGGTTAATCTCAATGCAGGATCTTTTGGTTATCAAAAGGCTTCAGGAACAATCAGTGGGGGGACAGATAGCGTACGACTGCTTTTGAGTGCTTCAACCGAGAGTGGAGAGCCGTATGAAGATGGAGATGGTCATAATTTTGCAGAGCAGTTAGATAACTACACACAAGGAACAAAAGTTGCAGGATTTAACTATCATGATACCTATCGAGATATGGATGCCTTTGAGAAGAGCATGTATATGGGTAAAATTTTTATTGATCCCACAGAGAATCAAGAGATACGATTGAGTTATACTGCCAATCGCAGTGATGATGTGCTGTACCCCTCTAGTAAGATGGATGCTATTTATGATGATAGTGATCTTATGAATGCCGAGTATACCCTCAAAAACTTAGGGAGATTCTCCAAAAGATTGGATCTTCAACTCTATAACTCTCAAGTTGATCACCCAATGAGTACAGAGTATAGGGTTGCAGGCAAAGATAAGTATATGGTTCATCAACTAAGTACAGAGATGACCGGCGCGAAAATCAAAAACAGCATGGATCTTTTTGGAGATAGAGAGATTACCTATGGGATAGATACTAGTCGAAGAAACTGGGATGGTCACTACTTTATGGGGATGAAATCAACAGGGAGCTATAAAGAAACAGGCACAAGTATTGATGATGTGGATACTAATAATGTCGGGATCTTTGTCAAGTGCAAGAGGGATTTGGGTAAGGTCAATGTGGCATGGGGAGTGCGATATGATGATACCACGATTGATACCCAATCAGCCACAGAGCCAGATAGAGACTATCAAGCACTCGTGGCAAATCTTTTTGCCTCATATCAACCCAATGATAATATCAAGTATTTTGCTGGAGCAGGGAAGTCCTCTCGTGTTCCTGATGCCAGAGAGCTTTATAATACCAAATTCATGAAACAAGAGGATGGCAGTATGAAGCGTATTATGAATGGTAATCCTCTCTTGCATCAAACCAGTAACTATGAAGTTGATATGGGTCTGGAGAGGTTCTTTGAGCAAGGGGGAATTAAGATTAAGACATTCTACTCCAAACTCAAAGACTATATCTACTATAACGGAAGTTTAAAAAAGAATAATTTTGAGAATATCGATGCCACGGTATATGGATTGGAGCTTAGTGGTAGCTATATGTTAGGTGAATCTCTCTCTTTGGATGCGGGATTGGCATACAAAAAAGGCAAAAAAGATACTCAGCCAACAGGTCAGACCAACACCAATCTAGCAGATATCTCCCCATTGAAACTGAATGCCTCTGCTACATATGACTATGATGATCAAGGCACGGTAGTCCTCTCTATGGTGGCAAGAGATAAGTGGCGTGATTATGATAGTGACAATGGTGAACAAGCCTTGCCAGGTTATGCCATCTTTAACCTCAAGACAACCAGAGAGTTTGATAATGGGTTAAGCCTGATGGCAGGAGTAGATAATATTATGGATAAAACCTATGCCATTACCAATACCTATAAGGATCTAATCTTGATGAGTGATGGCAGTGATACCATGTTGATTAATGAGCCTGGACGCTATATCTATCTTAATGCCAAATATCAATTTTAAAAAAAAATATATAATACCTCTTACTCTTTTAAGAGCTGAAGCAAAAATAAAGCTAAGCTGAGTTAAGCTTTTAAAAAGTAATAGGGAATTACAAATGAAAAAAAACGATATTATAAAAGGGACAATACTCTTAGGAAGTTTAGGATTTTTAATCGGTTGTGAAACAGGTATTAGCAACAAGCATGATAAATCAACTTTCCGATCTACAGACTCATCAAGTTACAACGCGAGTTATAGTAAACCTATAGCTACCAAAGTATCTGAGATCAAAAAGATCTTTTCTAAATCAGGAACACCAGGATACTATCTGCAAGTTGGATACTTTAAGGGAGAGAAGCCTTCATCTACTCTAGAAACACAAGCCAAAAAAGCCAATCTCCCCTACACCTTATTAAAAAAATATGAGGCAGGAGAGAGTGGTTATTTCGCACTGGTAGGACCTTATCGATCTTATAATGAAGCCAATGCTCTTAAGAGTAGTACGCGAACGTATGTTGCCGATTCTGCATTTGTGGTGCAGGTAGTTCGCCCTTAGCAATTTGTCACTAAGTGCATTTTAGCATTTAGTGATTATTGTTTTTTCCCATCTTCATCACCAAATCAAAAATAAAAAACCAAAAAGCCCTAAAATTCCGGCTTCTATTCCCAAGAAATATTAAATTTAGTGAAAATGTAGTGACAATTTTTTAATTTAGATTACCTAAAGGGGGTCGAGCAAAAAAATAGCTCTGACTCCTCTCTGTTTTGATTAATAGACAATCTCTGCATTGCCATAAAGGGTATTGATCTTATCCTCAAGCTTCTCTATAACTTTTTGTTGTTTGAGTAGCTGTTCAATATTGGCTTTTGCCTCCTCAAACGAGACCTTACCTGCTGTTTTTTTGTTGAGTAGATAGACCACATGGTAGCCATGCTTTGTCTTGATGGGATGAGGGATAATGGTTCTAACTTTGGCTTTATAGGCAGCATCGAATAGATTTTTAGGAGCCATACCTCGACCAAACCATCCCATGTAACCATTTTGTTTATGCTCTTTTGCGGCTTGAAGAAACTCTTGATCTAAATTTTTAGACTTTTTGAGTTTTTTGATGAGTTGTTTCGCCTCATCTTTTGTTTTTGTAATGATATTGGCAATCTCAATAGAGTCAGGGAAGTTGAATTTCTCTTGGTTATTATTGTAGAAATCTCGAACCTCCTGTTGGGTAATGGTTGTTTTTTTAAGTTGATTTTGTTGGTAGAGCATCAGTGCGATAGAGCCTTTGATATTGCGTATCTGCTCTTTGGTAAGTGATTTGCCTGAGACCTTCTTGTACTGTTTTTGTGCCAATGCTTTTTGCTTCTCAAATACCTCTTGAAACTTTGGATCTTTGACCAGATCTTGTTTAAGTAGATAGCTGTGAATAAGCTCCTCTTTAATAAGATGTTCCATAAGAGATGCCCTTTTAGAATCATCTAGTTTCTCATAGCCTTTAGGAATAATCTCATCACTAATAGGGTGACCATTGACGGTTACTAGTCTCTTGCCAAAGAGCATACTGCTCAAAAGAAGCAAAGAGAGTAGGGTTAGAAGTATTTTATTCATTCTATAGATCCTTTTTTAATAAAATAGAACACTAATTTTAACATAATTAATCTATGGTTTCAGCCACAAATGTTTTGGTTACCTTCCCCCCAAAGCGATAGATGCCCTCCTCAAGACTAATATAGAGTTCATCTCCTGATCTTGGTGTGGTCTTGACACTCTCTTTGAGTAATCCCTCTTGATAGCCTCGAACAAAACAGGCAACCATCCCTGTACCACAAGCTAGTGTCTCATCCTCTACCCCACGCTCATAGGTGCGTACATAGAGTTCTGATTGCATAGGGTGACAGATATTGACATTGGCATTATATTTGTGGCGTAGCCGTCGCATCTGATCGATATCAAACGCCTCTATACTCTCTCGAATAGCGACAAGATGAGGTACGCCTGTATTGATAAGCCACCAGCTCTCTCCATCCTCCTCTATGGTTGTATCAAGAATCTTGGGAGGAGGCATATCGCTAACGACATAGAGACCATTAATAGTGGCACGCATCACTCCTGCTCCTGTAAGAAACTCTGCTTTGCCATCTTTGGATATCCCTTTTTCATGAGCAAAGTGTGCCACAGCCCTAGAGGCATTACCACACATATCTGCCCGTGAACCATCTGCATTATAAAACTCCCACTCAAAATCATACTGCTCATGAGGAAGTACCACTACCATTCCATCCGCACCGACACCATTTTGACGGTGACAGAGCTTGGCAGCGAGTTGACTACGGTTGGCTTTTTGTTGGGCAATAAAAATAATAAAATCATTGCCATTGGCTGAGTATTTGGTTAGGGTCA